>JAPLLN010000117.1 GCA_026387475.1 Candidatus Omnitrophota bacterium
TACTTCGATACCGAGCAGGCCCGCTAACGCCTCTTTTAGCCCTTGAAAACCGGCGCCCCCGCCGCTTAAAAATATCCTGGTTGCCGTCGAGGCGTTCTGGCTTTCGAAGAAATCAAAAGAAACCCGGATCTCATTAGCCAAATTACCCAATGATACCTCGATCTTAGGTACTATATTGCTGGTGCCGAAATGGATATCGCGGCTTAAGCGCAGGATGCCGTCATCGGCTATATTAAGGCTGGAGATCTCGGAGCCGATATTCAAAAGCGCTATCGTTTTATGCTCTTTCAAATCTTCTTTTGAATAATTAGAGCTGAAACAGTTGTACAAAGCCAGCGAATCCAGGTCGATCAAATTCGCCTTTAACCCCGAATCAGTGAGCAACTTTATCCTCTGATTCACGGATTCCTTCTTCGCCGCGGCGAGCAAGATGAGCATTTTATTATCGGCAAGGTCATTCTTCAAAATGAACCCGTCTAAATTCGCTTCGCTTACCGCGAAAGGGATGTGTTTCTGGGCTTCGAATTTGAGGGCCTGTTTTAATTCCTGCGGGCTCATTCTGGGGAAGGCTACATACCTAATTACCGTCGAGGCTCCGGAGAGAGAAATGTTCACGCCTTCCAATCCCTTCGCCTCTTTTATCTTTTTAAGGCTTGCTCCGGGATCGGGGAGAGCGCTCTCGGTCATGAAATCTACCAGCTCAAAAGCACCGTTAGAAGACCTTATCTTAACGGCCTTAATCACAGCCGAACCGATATCTAACCCTATGGCTGTCTTATCTTTGCTTTTTCCGGCGAATTTCATAGATATAGTATATAATGGGCTTTTATTTATTACAATAATTATTGTCCGGGACCGGTCTTATTCTGATTTACCGCACTTCTCGGAAACAAAAAGGCTCCCCGTAGAAATAGAAAATCCGGTATTTCCGGTCAGCCTGCATTTATAGGGTTGAGCGCTGCAGATGTAACCGGTAGCGTCCATTTTAGGGCACGAATAAATATAGCCCTTAAGCGGGGAGAGGGCGATGTAGTCCTTATCAAGATACGCCGGTTTAGACTGGGTCAGGGTTGCGAAGTCTTTCGGATAAGCGCCTGTGTCGTGCGCGTAATTCTCCATAGATGCGGAGATAAGTTTTAACGTCTGTCCGGCGGCGCTTTCATTCTGGGCGATAGAGTAGCTTAAGAACCTGTCCAACGCAACCCTTAGGATGAGCGCAGCCAGCGCTATCGCTATCATTATACTGACAAAACTTTTGCCTCTCTCATTATTCATTAGCGGTAATCCTTAAAATTTGTGTCCGTTGCCTCGGCCGTGTCGCTCCTCTTTAGTGTTCCGCCCGTAGTAATCTCATAATTATGGTTTGCGAGCGCCGGATTCATAGCCATGGCGCGTATCTCATAGCCTCCGGGAGTAACGGAACCGACCGTATAACGGAAATTTCCGATCTGGCCGATACTCACTAAATCCTGGAACAAACAGGAAGAATCCACTAAAAACTGTAAATTTGACTGCTCGCTGGGCGCGTAAAGCCCGGAGTTGCGCGCGGAATATACCTCAAAACCCGAAGCAATCGCCTTAAGGTTCCCCAGGCAGTTCGACTCATTAGCCTGTTTCTTGAGCTGGACCCCTTCCACTATCGCCATGCTGCTCAAAAGCGCGACAATGGCAATCACCAGCATTATCTCCACGAGGGTAAATCCTCTATTCTTCATTGTAGGATTCTATCACAAATTATCAATTTTGTAATTACTTTTTATAAATTATCTCAACCAGGAACTGCTTAGCCTTTTCATGCCCGGGGTCAGCCTTAAGGCAGTTCTTAAATTCAAAAACAGCCTTCCGGTTTTGGCCCATATTCCAGTAGGCAAGCCCGAGATTAAAATGCGCATCGGCGTAGAGAGGCTTTAATTCAAGGCTCTTCAGAAAGGCCTTTGCCGCATCGGCAAAATCCCCTGCCCCGGCGAATCTGACCCCCAAGTCATTATAGAAAACGGCCCCATCAGAAATGACCTTAACCGAGCTCAAATAATTTTTAATGACCCTTTCATTGTCATTATTAGGCTGGATCTCCGGCAAGGACTTAAGGATTTCTTCCGACGCGCCTATAAGATCCCCTCGCGCGAAATTCAACCTAGCGATGTTAAAATGCGCAAAGCTCAGCGTAGGATCAAGTTTTAGCGCCAGAACATACCGCTTGAGCGCCTCGTCGAGCTTGCCTTCGACTTCATAGACGCATCCGATATTATTCTGGATTTCTCCTGCCTTGCCCGGCGGCGATAATTTTTCTACAATAGCATACTCCTCTTTTGCCTGGGCCAACCTCCCCATTTTGAAATAAAGGTTAGCCCGGTTCGCATGCGCCTCCAGCAGGTCCGGCTTTATGGCAATCGCTTTCCGGTATTCTGTCAATGCCTTATCAAGCTCTGACCGGAACTCATACTGCAGGCCGAGATTATTATGCGCCTGAAAGCTGTCCGGCGAAGAGATTATTATTTTTTTATAAAAGATAAGCGGGCTCTGCCAGTCATAATTACGGCTTATAGTAAGGCCCGAGTAAAACGCGGTTATCGCGGCAACGCTGACAGCAAAAAGAACCGGCCTCAAATATTTCTTTAATAAATAAGCCAGCCCCAGGAAAAAACTTACGCCGGATAGATATATAAAATGCTCCGAGACAAAGGCATTGATGGCGAAGAGCCCGGACTGCGGCAGAAGAAATATCAAAAACCAGAAAAACATAAAAGGTAAGACTCCTCTTCTGTTCTTATCGCAAAGGGCTTTGAAACATAAAACTACCAGCGTACCCAAAGCAAACCAGGCGATAAAGAAACCGACGGGTGAAACCGGGCGTAAGAGCGTGCGGCTCATGTGGAGACCGACCGGCATAACCAGTAATTTAAAATAAGTCAAAAACACTTTCGGCAAAACCGATATCCTTAAATAAAAGGGGACAGCGGAGAGCGCCGGAGGCCTAAGGGTGGAAAAACTTAAAATAGTCAGACGTAAAACCAGGTAAACGCCAAGTATGGCAAAAAAGGGAAGGCAATTCTTTACGAGGAAATTTCGCGAACGCGCCTCTTCTCTTCTGAAATAATAAATATAGGCTAAGACGACAAACGGAAAAACCATAGCTAACTCTTTGGAAAGTAAACCTGAAATGAATAAAACAAGAGATAGCGCAAACTGCCACTTGCTCTTCGTTTCCAGCGATTTAATAAATAATATCAGGGATGAGATCAAAAACAGGCCCAAAAGCATCTCCGCTCTGCCGGAAACATAAGTGACTGCTTCGGTGGAGAGCGGGTTGGCCGCGAAGAATAATGACGCGGCAAAGGCAAGCAGCCAATCCTTAACCAGTATGAAAATGAAGATGAATACTAAAATAGAAACAATCGCGTGCAAAAGTATATTAGTTAAGTGATAACCAAACGGCTCCAGGCCGCATAAACGGAAATTCATCCAATAACTAAAAGTCTGGGCAGGCCTGTAAAAATTCGAGCCGGCGGAAATACCGTTATAAAGGTCGCTGGTTAAGATCTTGGGCGTTGGCGTCCCAGTGCGGATAAGCGGATTCTTGATGATCAACGCTTCGTCATCCCAGATAAACGGACTATTCAGAGAATTGAAGTACGAGGTAAATACTACCGCGGCCAGTATTAATACTACGGGGATTATTGTTTTTTTCATAGTTTAACAAAAAGGGGGAAGATTTTCATCTCCCCCCTCTGTATCCTTAACTCATAATAAGCAAGAGTTTAGAGCGGTGTAAGGACTCCACCTGTTGATGACGTGTAAGTGACACTTCCGGTTGTGCCGACAGTTACGGGTGTGGCTACGAATGTATAGCCGCCTGCGGTTAAAGTACAGGCATAATTATAACCCTGAACTGCGGTCTGTCCGCCGGTTGCGTTGGAGCAATAGTTAGCAGCTGAAGCAATAAAATCAGTAAGGCTCGGGCTTCCGGTAACGGCTGTAGCATACGCGCCGCTATGAGACGTTGAATAAGTCTCGGCTGCTGTGGCAAAACTGCGAACCGTGGCCTTTGCTGCTGCTTCGTTGGCCGTACGCCTTGCCGTTAAAAGATTAGGTATGGCGATGGCGGCTAACAATGCGATGATCGCAACTACGATCATGATTTCTACGAGAGTAAAACCGCGTCTTTTCATATTTTTACAAACCCCCTTCCTAAGGTAAAATTGACCGATGCGTTTAAACTGCGGAATTGCCTTCCGACTCGTTAACTTTTATGAATTATTACCCGTTACTTTCAGTCAGAGAAGCAACCTAAAACGCTCGTCCCCTCTTCGTTATCCTGTTTTATATCATAGAGTTAGTGACTTGTCAAGCAAAATTACAGGGACCAGTTTGTTCTTAAGGCCTCTCCCGGATTTAATGCGGACCTTGATATAATTATCAGAATAACCCTCCCAGAATCCGGGCTTGTTTTTGACGCGCGTTTCAAACAAAACCGGCATATTTCTGCGTAAGAACCTCCTTCTGAACCCATCGGCCAGAGAATCCGCCAGCCTGACCAAGCGCTCTTTCCTTTTATTTATCACAGAGGTAGAAAGTTCAGTTGCGCACCCGCAGGCGAGCACCCCTTCTCTTGAGGAATAGGGAAAAACGTGGACCTTGAGCGGATTTATGCGCTTTACTAATTCCAGGGTATTCTTAAAGTTTTTTTCTCTCTCTCCGGGAAAGCCTACTATCACATCCGTCGTTATCGCGATATCGGGGATCTTGCGCCGGAGCAAATTTATCAAATTCAAATAATATTTGCGCGTGTACTTGCGCCGCATCTTCTTTAAGATTAGATCATCCCCGCTCTGTATCGGAATATGCAAGTGGCGGCATAACTTGGGCGCTCCGGCCAGTTTTTCAATTAATTCACCGGAGACATCTCCTGCCTCAATGGAACTTAACCTTATGCGCAGCAACCCCCCGATTTTTTCCAGCTCACCGATCAATTTGACCAGGTTCGTTTTTGGCCTTAAATCCCTGCCGTAAGCGCCCAGGCAAATTCCGGTGAGGACTATTTCTTTATAGCCTTTTTTTGCCAGGGCCCTGGCTTCGCCAACGACATCGCAAAGACTCCTGCTGCGCGACCTCCCCCTGACTAAGGGGACTTTACAATAAGCGCAGAAATTATCGCAGCCGTCCTGGATCTTAAGGAATGCGCGCGTGCGCCCGGAAAATCCGGATATTCCGTCGGGAAAGAATTTTTTGTCTATGACCAGTCCCACGCCCTTGATCGCGGCTATGGCGGCGTGATCTTTATTCACCAGGCAACCGGTCACGATGATCTTTGCTCCGGGGTTTTCCCGGGAAGACCTGCGGATGATGTTGCGCGATTTCTGGTCGGCGCCTTGAGTCACGGTACAGGTATTGATCAAACAGACCCCGGCCTTAGCGCTGCTTAAGATCTCTTTAAAGCCGCGCCTTAAAAATCTCTCCCTGATGCTCTGGGTATCGTACTGGTTGACCTTGCAGCCCAGGGTATAGAACTTAATTGTTTTCATTCAGATTGATGAAACTGGCGACGGCGACAGCCGCGGTCTCAACGCGCAATACCGATGTCCCGAGGCTTACGGGGATAAAGCCGTTTTTCCTGGCTAGATTTATTTCATCAGCGGTAAAATCGCCTTCGGGGCCGATAAAGATAAGTATATTGCGATAAGGGTGGGGGTGAGAAAAAACCTCTTTAAAGCCCTTACGCTCGCCCTCAAGAGTGGGAATAAGCTTCAGATCAAATTCCGCGGAACGTTTTATTACGTCTTTTATATCCGTAAGCGCCTCCACATGGGGCAGGACGCTCCTCTGGCTCTGCTGGGAAGCACTTAGGGCGATTTTAATCCAGCGCTTATGCCTCGCCCCCTCCTTTTCTTTGGTAAGCTTGACGATGGTGCGCTTGGTTTTAAGCGGGATTATCCTGTCCACCCCCAGCTGGGTCAATTTATCGACGATGTCGTCGAACCTGGATTTCTTAGGTATGGCGCAAGCGATAGTTACGCTCACTTTTCTAAAAACCGAAACCTTTCTGTTTTTTACAACCAGCTCTACGCTATCGGCGGATATCTTAACAATAGCCGCAGCGCAATCGTTACCTTTACCGTCAAAGACAGAAACTGCCTCTCCTGCCTTAAGGCGCAACACGTCCCTTAAATGGTGGATCAGTTTTAAATCAGTGATGGTGACCGAATTTGAGGAGGAATCTAACGCAGGGACCAAGAAACGATTCATTCTAAGGATAATTTTGTGGACCTGAGCGGGATCGAACCGCTGGCCTCCTCGATGCGAACGAGGCGCTCTCCCAGCTGAGCTACAGGCCCTTATGCTGCCGAGGCATTAGAAGTATGCATGCGGCTCTTCATCTGTATTTGAGGATTATTGGAACTAATGGCCTTATCCGGATAATAACGCGCGACCAGGCCTATCTCTGCGGTCGTGCCTTTATCCTCGGCCGGAAGATCGATATATAATCCGCTGAGCGCATCCGGAGCAATACTGTCAGTCATTACCCCGTTAGTAACATTGGGCCTTAAATGAGAAGAGAGGACTATATCTGCCGGGCAATCAGAGCCGACGCATTTACAGCTAAGCGTATAGCTGCCGGTTGTAGGATCCAGGGTTGAGGTGTAGCTAAAAACCAGGTCATCGCTTAAATCCTGCATAGTCTGTTTAGTATCTACCCTTACGCTAAAACCATTGGCCAGCAGCTGAATAGGCTGGTTTCCCGCAGCCGACTGGTTTCCCGTAGCCCGGGCGATATTCTTAGATATGTGCTCAAGGGCTGAAGACAATTCATTCTGCAAAAGAGAGCGCCGGCTGGATCCGATTAGATGCTGGCGGCTGAATACCTCCATACTGGATATCCCCATGACTACCAAAAAAATAAGGCTGATTGCAATCAGTAACTCGACGAGGGTTACGCTCTTCTTTCCCTTAGACATAAATTTTAAGGTTTGTTTTCGGACCAGTTTACAGTCAGGACTACGCGGCGCAATTCCGGAGACGTAGGCGCGCTTGCAGGAGTAGGGACAGCATCGATTTCGTACTTAGCTGCATAGGGCACGCCGTCAAGAGTCCTATCAGGGGAGCAACCGGAGAGCTGGGTGTGACCGGGAATACCGTCGCAATACAAACCGCCGACCGGAGTATTTGTGAGCGAATTACCCGCCTGGCCCCAGGTATCCTGGCGCACGCTCATCTGAAGCGGCTCTAAGAAAACTTTTCCCAATTCCCCGCCGGACATCCTCGAGCGGCTATGAAGAATATACCTCTTCCCGGCTACGAATATATTCATCAGACCCGCCACTGCCAGGGCGAAAATCACCGTGGCCACGATTATCTCCATTAATGTAAGACCTTTATTGTTTTCTTTCATTGACTAATCCCTAATCCTCAAGGAGTGGGCGTACAAGTACCGTCTTGTACCTGCGGGTCGGGCGCTATAGAGGAAGGCGACAATATATGAAACGCTCGAGTCTGCCCATTCGCAGTTCTTGTTGCTGACGCGCAAAAAGAACTTGTAGAGTATGTTAATACACCATAGGTCCAATTAGTAGGACTAGCGGTAGGCAAGATCATCCTTAAGGCCTGGTTGATTCCTGCATTATTATTTGGTGAAGGCAGAACATAACTATTATCATTGCTTTCGAGGCGTACGATGCGCTCCCCGGCAGCTATCAACAGAAGGTTTGTCTTCGCCTCGCGGTCAAGCGTCTTCTCCTTATAAGAGGCGTACTGGGAAAAACCCAAAGTTGACAAAATCCCGATGATAATGATAACAACCAGTATCTCCAATAAGGTAAAACCTTTTTTATTCATTTATATTTGTTCCTCTGGCTAATAACCTCCCGTTGTATGCCAAGTATCGGTACCGGTAGAAGTATATTCCAGCGAAATCGTACCGTCGATAGTGGCATTCGGAGTTTTTCCTCCGGACTTACAGCGGGTAGCCGTCATAGTGCAACTTGCGACTGTACACCCGGTGACGCTATAAGAAAAATAATTTGTCGGTTGGCAGGTACCGGGAATACCGGAACCTACGCCTAAATCCTCTTTGGCAACGGTGTCGGTTCCAAGTTTTTCAAGAGAAAGCGCCGCAAGCTGGGTGCGCATAACACCGATGGTCGACTTAGCTTCAGCGCCGCGCGCCTTTTCAATTACCGCGGAATACTGCACAAAACCTAAAGTCGCAAGCACGCCGATAATAATTATAACTACGATGATTTCCAAAAGCGTAAAACCTCTTTTCATTACTCCTCCTTTTTTAAAAACGATTCTACTAGATAAGGTTAGCACAATCCAAAAAATTTGTCAATTATTTAATCTGGGTAATCTGGAATATCGGCAGGAACATACCGATGACCATTATGCCCACCACCAAACCCATAAAAACAAGCATTAACGGCTCAAACATAGTGGTAAAGCGCGTCAAAAAGGTCTCTACATATTCCTGATAGAATACATTGAGGCGCTTGAACATATTGGAGAGTTCTCCGATCTCCTCGCCGATGCTCACCATCTGCACGGCCATAGGGTCAAAGAATCCGCTTTGCTGCAAAGGCTGGCTCAAGGGTTTTCCTTCGCGCACATCGTCTTTTACCTTGCGGATGATATTCCCCAGGGTCAGGTTACCCACGCTATGCTCCGCGATCTCCAGCGAATAAAGAATTGGGACACCGCTTTCGACCAGCGTGGACATCTCCGAAGTAAAACGTTCGATCACCACTACGCGGTAAAATTCCCCGAATATGGGAAGATGGAATAAAACCGTCTCCATCTGGCGCCTTCCTTCATTGGTCTGCACGTACTTTCGCAACAGAAAAACACCGACCACGATAATGCCCAACATGATCAAGGCAAATTTACGTATAAAAACGCTCACCGCGACTAATACCTGCGTAAGCGCCGGTAATGTGATATTAAAACCTTTGAATAATTCCACGAAGGTAGGGATGATCTTGATAGTCATGAACAATAACGCCCCTGTCCCCGCTACAAAAAGGATAGACGGATAAATGGTAGCCGAGATGATCTTTCTTTTAAACGCGGCATTCTGTTCAAGGTACCCCGCGAGGCGGTTTAAGACCATAGCTAGGTTTCCCGAAGCCTCTCCGCTCTCCACAAGATTCACCCATAGATCAGTAAAGACTTTGGGATGTTTGGACATCGCCTCATGAAAACTTAAACCCGCCTCCATCTTTCCCTGCAAATCACGGATAACCTGATAAAGCCTCTGGCTGGGGACCTGCTGGGCGATGATCTCCAGACTTTTTAATATGGTCACACCCGCTCCCAGCAACGTTGCCAACTGGCGGCAGAAAAGCACGAGGTCGTCGCTGGTGACCCGGTGATGTTTGATCCTGGGCCTGGCCTGCACGCCGGACCCCAGAGTTGACTGGGCCGGGAGATCTCCCTGCTTTAACTCCGGCAAAACGCTGACGACCAGAAGGTCTCTTACCTGCAACCGGTTGATGACCTCATCCGGTCCGCTGGCATCTTCCGAGCCGGTGATCTTATTACCTACCCTATCCCTGGCTATATAAAAATATTTCGCCATTATTCCGCTCCGATGGTAACAGACAAGGCTTCTTCGAGCGAGGTAAGCCCCTGTTCGACTTTTTTCAGAGCTGTTTCATAGAGTGTCTGCATTCCGGTAGACTTGGCGACTTCTCTGATCTTTTGAAAAGGCGCGCGCTGATTGATCAAATCCTGGATTTGCGCATTGGCCACCAGCACTTCATCGACGCAGATCCTACCCTTGTATCCGGACTGATTGCATTTATCGCACCCCTTAGGCCTGTATATCAGATCCGCTTTCAATTTTACGTTATTCAACTGTTCGGCTGTGGGTTCGTAAGCCTCTTTGCAGTCCGGGCAGAGCCTGCGCACCAGGCGCTGGGCTACGATCATCAATAAAGACGGGGCGAGCATATACGGCTCTATTCCTATATCCATAAGCCGGTTTACCGCCGAGGGCGCGTCATTGGTGTGCAGCGTGCTTAGCACCAGGTGCCCGGTGAGCGCCGAGCGCACGCATATCTGCGCGGTCTCCAGGTCTCTCACCTCGCCAACAAGCATGATATCCGGGTCCTGCCTTAAGAAGCTGCGCAGTGCGGTAGCAAAAGTGAGGCCGATCTCAGGCTTGATCTGCACCTGATTAATACCATCAAGCTTATATTCAACAGGGTCTTCGATAGTGAGTATATTTTTAGTAGGGCTCTTCATTTCGTTAAGCATAGCGTAAAGCGTAGTAGTCTTACCGCTCCCGGTAGGCCCGGTCAAAAAAACAAGGCCGTAAGGGGCTTCCATCGCCTTACGCATCAATTCCATCTGTTTCGGCTCAAAACCTAAAAGATTAAGGTCAAGCACGACCTTGCTTCTATCCAGTATTCTCATTACGATCTTTTCGCCGTAGATAGTAGGAATAGACGAAACGCGGATATCAATGGGCCGGTCGTTTATCTTAACCATAAAAGCGCCGTCTTGCGGAAGGCGCTTTTCGGCGATATCCAGCTTGGAAAGTATTTTTATGCGCGAGATGATTGGCAGATGCAGGTGTTTTGCCGGCGGGGGGATCTCGTATAATTTCCCGTCGATGCGGTAGCGCAGCGATATCTTATCTTTAAAAGGCTCGATGTGAATATCGGAGGCGCGCTCGTCAATGGCCTGGCGGATGATCAAATCCACAAGCTTGACTACCGGCGCTTCTTCTGCCCGGGCAATAAGTTTATCCAGGCTTAACTCCTGGTCGCCGGTGACAGTTTCCACGGTTGCCCCGGAGTCAATGCTGCTGATATCGTAGCTTGCCTCTACCGCCTCCCTGAACATCGTGGATTTACCGTAAAATTCCTCTACCGCTTTCTGTATATCGGTCTTAGTAGCGATTACCGGATTGATCTCACAGTTAGTAAGCCTTCTTAAGTTATCGATTAAAATGATATCCAGAGGATCAGCCATAGCCACGGTAAGCGATCTTAATGTGCGGGATAGCGGAAGGACGGTATTCTTGAAAGCGAAGTCTTGAGGAATGACTTTATCCAGCTCCTGGTCGGCGGCGGGTTTAAGCATTCCTGTACCAAGGGAAAAATACGGGATATTCAACTGCTTACCGAGGACAGAGACCATCTGGTCTTCCTTAACCATCCCCAGCTTGACCAGGATCTCTCCTAAGCGCCCGCCCTCCTGTCTCTGGACGCTTACCGCTTTCTCCAATTGCTGCAGATTGATGAGCCCCTCTTTGACAAGAAGCTCACCCAACCTTAGATATTTCTCTCTGGGCATGGGTTATTACTTTTTTCTCTTGTCAAAATTATTCAGGCTCTGGCTTATGGCCAGATCGCGGTCGTACCCGGAATCCACATTCTGTTCCCTTTCGGGGATAGTCAACTGTGCACTCTGAGCCAACTTTACCGGAGGCATAACGCCTTGTATAGCCGCCGAGTTTTCTTTAACGAGGCGCGGGGTGATGAAAACCAGTAGCTCGCGCTGCTTATTCTTATCAGGAGAAGTCGATGTGCCTCCTACATGCCGGAATAACGCTCCCAATATAGGGATATCCTGCAATATGGGTAGGCCCGTCTTTTGAGTCAGCATTTCATCGCGGATGAGCCCGCCGATCACCACAGTCTCTCCGTCTCTAACCCTGACCACTGATTTAGTGGAACGCTCTTCAGGATCGCGGAACTGGTATTTCGCTCCGTTTGAGGTAAATGAATTTCCTGCGGTAGCTTCAGCTACCTTAGGAAAAACAAACATAGTAATCTCGCCGGTATCGGGATTAACCTGCGGAGTAACCCTTAAGATAACACCGGTCTCGCTCCTTTCAGGGGTAGCTGTGGTGCTCGCAGTGCTTGCTTCGGCTGTCGTAGTAACGCCGATAGCTTCGTTTGTCGCGATACGTATCTCGGCGGTTTCGTTACTTAAAGTAAGTATCTTGGGCCGAGCGAGAAATTTAGTATCAGTCTGGCTTCTCAAATAATCCATAGCCACGGTATAGGTGTTTGCGCCCGTATTTATACCCAAGCTACCCTGTCCGGGGCTGAATAATTTACTCCAGCTACCGAAAGGAAAACCCGTAGCCGCGCTGGCGCCGGTCAAGACCGCGGTAAATGGCGTAGTCCCATAACTAAATCCCAAATTATCCACCACATTCCTGCTCACATCCAGCATCTCCACTTCCAATAACACCATCGGCATAGGCACGTCGAGCGCTGCGACAACCTGAGTGACGACCGCCATACGGTTAGGCGTATCGGTTACCACCAGCGAGTTAGTGCGGAAATCTTCGATTATCGAGCCCTCTTTGGATAAAAGTTTCTTGACAGCGCGCGTGATACCGGCGTCACTCTCAACCGACCATTTACCTCCAGAGCTACTGCTACTGCTGGAGCCGGATGTGGTTGAAGTGCCCGTTGAACCTGAGCCGGTCGCAAATGAGACTTCCGAAGAAGGAAGCTCATTAGACATCTCCTCTTTTAAAGAAGATGAGGATACAGTGGCGTATTTCAAATAAAATACTTTAGTCACTGTTTCGGTAGTCACCTTACCCCAGTCTTTGACGATGAATATGCCGGCATCCTTATCCAGCTCGAAAGAAAGGTTGTTGGCCTTGAATATCTTGTCCATTGCCTGGCTTAACGGCACGCTATCCAGATAAAGCGTAAGCTTTCTGTCCTGAACCCCTTCGGATGCGATAAAATTCAGGCCCGACTGGATGGAAAAAAGCTTTAGCACATCCTTTAATCCCGCGTCCTGAAAATCAAGGGATATCACAGGTTCTTTAGCGCCTCCGGAGCTGCTTATTGGCAGCGGTATCACCGCAGCGTTTAATCTGACAAGCGGCACAAACAAAGAAAAAACGGAAAACATAACGATAGCCTTAAATATCTTTTTCATATCCCCCTCCTTAATTATTAACGGCTGACCCAGCCATGGAAGAACCCAGCGTAAAACTCTTTCCCCCGAAGAGCAGAGTAACCCCCTCCTTACCGATAGCGGTTATCCTTGCCCCCTGGATGCTGTCTCCCACTCCCAATACCTTATTATCTATGATCGCCTGGGGGAATCTTCCTCCCCAGATAATTCCTTTGACCGTCAAATTCGGCAGAGGCGTCTCCGCGACAGAAGTATCTTTGCCGGCATTTTCATGTATCATCATCCCGGTAAACGGGTCTCTTAAAGAGCTGGCCCTATATTCGACTTTCGGCCTTACGATCAAATCCTGTTCGCGCGCCTGGGCATCCTCCACGCTCTTTATCGCCTTAAGTTGACTGGGCTCGGCGTAAAGAACCGGATAAAAATAACCGAGAGCGCCCAGTAAAATCAGTGATACGGTTATAAACGCGGTTTTTTTCATCATTCTCTATTTATACGCGATAGAACTTATCTTAAGATTAATAAGCAACCCTTCTCCCTGTGTATCCGTGTGGATATCCACCGAGTCAACCGTATAGACGTCGCTGTAGTTCTCCATATTGCTTACAAATCTCCCCAGGGCCTGGTATGTATCCGCCTTCACGGAGAGGTCAAAAGTCGACCTGATATAATCGGAACGCTGCTGCTCCAATGCCGGCCTGATGGATATGATCCTTATACCCGAGGCCCGGGCCATTTCGGTAATGGAATTGATGACGCTGGTGGCGTCTTTCTTAACCAAAAGGCGCGAATAGGCGTCTATTTTTTTCTCCAATGAACTTATGCTATCAAGGACAAGGTTCTTTTTCTCTTCAGTCTTCTTTGATTCTTCTAGAATGGCGATATTGGCCTGCTGTTTTTTATAAATAAAATTGAAAGCGATAAATATAGCGAGCAATATCACTGCCGCGTTTATCAGGACGTTCTTATATTTGGTTAAAAGCGCGTTAAGGTCCATATTATTTGCTCCCCTGCTTTGAACTGCAGAGAATAGTAAAATTGGTCACCATCACCTTTTCCGTCAGCCTGCGGTCCATGGAAGTTACTTTTATATCGTTAAAATATTTGCTGAAGGTAGCGTCTCCGTTCAAATTCGAAAGGAATTCATTGACTTCCATGATCTCCTTATTGGGGTCATTCAGGTATACCACCCCCTCTAGGGTAAGCTCCGCTTTCCCATCGTCGCCTTTGACAAGGTTGAAACGGGAGAGCCACATGCCTTCAGGAAGAGCGCCGGGTATGATATTCAAAGGATAAGTCGCGAATAACTGCTTGATCACGATATTGTTCAGGGCGTCGAATTTCATCTTATATTTAGCATTTACGCCTTCCAGGGCATCATAGGAAGCATCCGGGCTTACTGAAGTCACCTTTGCCCTTTTATCTACTATAGCCTGGATCTCCTTGCGCAATGGCTGAGCCTGATACAGGCCCCAGGCATAGGCCAGGGCACAAATAAGTAAACCGGCCGATATTACGCGAAAGTCAAATTTTATTCCTTCGAATAGCGAAGCGGCGCTCCCTCTTGCGCCCTGTTTCTGCGCGAGAGTGACCTTCTCCTTTGACGCCAGAATATTGATCTTTAAGCCGCTCTTGATACCCTCGGCAAGGGCGGCGCTGTAACCCTTGATAAAACTTAACGAATAAGCCACAGCCTTGCCGGTGACCCGGGCAAGATTAGACTGGTTGACAAATTGAGAAACGAGGCCGATTTCAGTAATAAAAGATTCGAGCTCCGAGGCGTACTCCTGATTAGCGACCAGAAACACTTTTTTGATCTTTTTGTTGGGGAATTTACGCTGGTAGTAATCCAGAGACACCCTGATCTCTGATTTCAGCTTCTCTACCGTTGCCGCAGCTTGAGGCTCTCTGGGAGCGGCCGGAGATTCTAAACCGGCGCTGCCTACGGAAAAATCCCGGCTGAATAGAGGAAAACTATTTTCAAATACCGTAAAGCTGGCTTCCTCAACTTCTTGAGCGTCCATCCCGAAAACTCCTACTATACCGCTGTCAACCGCGCCGCACAACCTAAGCGCCCTTAAAAGGCTGAAATCGGAATATTCTATAGAAAGCAGCTTGATGTTCAGCTGGGCGAAGATAGCCAGGTATTTATCCAGGGTTTCTTTTTTTATCCCTACGAAAAGTATGGAGTTCTTACGGCTGGAACGGTCAAGCTCGACCTGATAATCAGTGATCAGCTCTTCCACTTTAAAAGGTATATACTTCTTAGCTTCAAAATTTACCGCGCTGGAAAGCTCTTCATCCGGTAAAACCGGCATCTCAAAAGTGCGGATGATCAGGTCTTTACCCGAAAGGCAAAGGGTCGCCTTGTTGACATCTATCCTGTTCTTTCTTAGCTCATCGTTAAAGATAGCAACCAGCTTTACTTCTATGGGAAGCTGCTCGTCTAGATCTCCGGAGGCTAAAGAAGACTGCGGTATCTGGATATTACTGATAAGCTTCTTGCCTTTAGTCTCAACGATGTTAATAGTCTTAGGCCCGAAATATATGCCTAGCGAATTCATTGTTTCACCTCAGGTTTAGGCATGCTCCTCCTGGTCCGAAGCCAGGTATCCACATCCCTGCGGTCAAATCTCCAGACCCCGCCTACTTTAATACCGGAGATCTTCCCCTGATTCAACCAGTTATAAATGGTCTGTTTCTTTAATTTAAGGTATTCAGCTAATTCATCAATATCAATAAGCCTTGACATCTTTTTCCCCTCTTTTGTTACCTAAACCACGATGGACTTAATTAAAACATAAGAATGTTAACTTGTCAAGTGTTTTTTTATGTATTCTTACTTAGACTTACTTGGCGGGAAAAACAAAGCAAGATTAGAGCTTATAGAACTACTATAAACTTACTTAGATTATGATATTCTTTTTATGGGTTTTAAGTCGATGGGGCGTAGTTAACAGTTGCTTTGATCTGGCGGCCGACGCCGTTAAGACCTGAACCTAACCCGCTGATCTGGATCTCCACGCTCTTGACAGCCGGAGGAAGCTTGGGCTCGGATACCGTTGAACCGGAAGGTAAACCGGAACAATCACGGCATAGGTAATTTGTGACAGTATGCGCAGCATCATCAGGAGAAGGCTTCCAGTTTGGATTATCAATCCGGAGCATCTCCCGGGCGTAGTTCAATCCGGCTTGCGCGGCGTAAAAAGCCTGAATGCGGCTTACCTGATGGTGGGTAATACGGGACTGGCTGGTAATAAGACCTAGGAGTATATTGGCTAAAACGATGATTACCAGTATAGTACCTAAGACTATAAAGAGGACTATGCCCTTATTGTTCTTCATCAACCTTCTTTTCTTAGAGACACCTTGTAGCTTTTATCGGTCTGATGCAGCACCACATGACCTTCCCTGGCAAGCCAACCCAGGCTCATCAACACTACATCTTCGGGTTTGTCTATTCCCCTGACTAAGACAGGCAAAGTCACTTCTCCGTGCTGATCCAGGTAATGCCAGATCTCTCCCGCGACTATGCCGATTTGGGTAATCATATTCTTCTCCGTTATTTATATTACAGCTTCATTATAATTTAAAATCACTGCCGGTCAACTGTTTTCTTATTGAAACTTGCGCAGCGGGGGCAGACCGAGATCTCCTCCTCCTTGGTATTAATATAGGTATAGGTGCATACCGAACAATACCAGATATAAGCCGGGTCAAGGTTGAAATCCTTCTCCTTCTGCTTTCTGCCCGTTAACCACAGGAAGAAGACTATCCCTATATAAAGAATGGAATACAGCGCGATAGCCTGCGAAAAATCCAGATTAATCATTTTTTCCTGTCAGGTCGATCTTGACGGTCTGCCACTTATCCGGAGTAAACCTTGATTCCTGTATAAAAAGATAGTGCTCGATATAACGCAAACTCAAAAGGTCTACTTCCAGGTTTCCCGAAGAGACCCTCCTCTTTACCAGGATCGCCTCGGGCTCTTCTTTGGGGTTTATCTTAAAATCCAGCTCCACATGGGCGATCTGGCGGTCTTTAAAATAGAGAGAGAAATCGTAGGGTAGCGCGGGGTGGAATATTATGACCGGCTCTTTTACTTTCGGTTGTTTTATCCAAGGCATCTCCTCTTTCTCGAAACCGGCCTTTACTTCGTTAAAGGCGACACTAACCTGCGGCTTGAATAAAGGCAAGGCCGCAGGAAAGACCCTATTAGTTTCTTTTGCCGTACCGGGTATCGCTTTAGCGCTGACCTTAAGCTGTTTGGTATTTCTTAGCGCTCCGGACTCGGGCCGGACGATCTGCGAATTAGACAAAACCCCTCCCCAGAAGGAAATATCCGTATGCAGGAAATCCGCCGGGCTCCCGGCAAAAGTAAAATTGAAAATGCTGAAAAACGTAAGGTGTCCGAATAAGGAAAAGAGCACTGTCTTCTTGAATAACCCGGCTTTTTTCATCAGTTAGAAAGTATATTGACCTGGGTGATCCCCGCGCTGCGGGCCTTATCCCAGATCTGGGTGACTTTGCTTAAAGCGACACTTTTATCCGCCTTGATCAGAACGGGCTGGTTCCTCTTTGCCGCCTCCTTTAATACGGTATCCAGTCCGGAGACAGTAAGGGAATCTCCGTAAAAATATACGGAGTTATCCGCGGTGATCAGTAACTCAATATTCTCGTTCTTAAGGGAGCTGCCTACGGCGGACTTGGGAAGTTTTACCCTCGTGCCGGGGCCGCTTTGGAAGATCAGCGAAAAGATTATGAATAACAGAAGGAGGAAGATTATATTGATGAGAGGGATGATCTCAAACTGTTTTATCCCATGCTCCAGATCCAACCGGCCTTTCAGGCGCATAAGAACCTTTCTTTATTCGGTCAGGAAATTTACCAGTTCAGTCGAAGCCTTTTCCATCTCCAGCATAAAATTATTCACCCGGCTGGCCAGGTAATTATAAACTATGTACGCGGGTATTGCCACGATCAAGCCGGAGACTGTCGTTATCAAGGCGCTCCAGGTTCCGACGGAGAGATCCGCGGGGCTCACCAGCTGAAATGCGCTCGCCCTCGCCTGGATTATTTGAAAACAACGGACCATGCCTACCGCCGTCCCCAAGAGCCCCAATAACGGTGAAATATGGGCTATAGTGGATAATATGTTCAGGTTTTTCTGCAGCCTGGGGACCTCATAAAGAGAAGCGTCCTCGATAGCCTCGATGATCTGCGGACGCGGCCGGTCGTATTTTAATATCCCGGCCTTTAAAATATTGGTGATGGGATTTTTGGCGTTATCGCAGATGGCTATAGCCTCTTTGGTCTCGTGTCGTTTCATCTTTTCGATCACCCTGTTAAGCAACTCCTGCGTGTCGATGCTTATCTTGTTCAGGAATATGAAACGCTCCATGGCGATAGCCAAAGCGAACACGGAACAGATCAGTATCGGCCACATCACCGGCCCGCCTGCCAGAAACAGCTGCCAAAAAGACATTCTATAAACTTCCATCAATTCCTCCCCTTATTTTTGTTCTTTCTTTATCAACTCGAGGCGTTCTTTGGCGAATTTCGCCTCTTCGACATCCATAGAAGATATTTTTTTATAGATATTCGCCGCCTCTTTAAAATTCTGCTTATTTTCATAAATAGAAGCTACCCTTAAAAGTGATTTGACGACCAAGGCATTATTATCGGCGTAAAGATAAGTTGTCTTTAAGTATTCTTCTATCGCCTCGTCGAGCTTACCCTCTGCCTGCAAAGACTCTCCTATCTTAAACTGGATACCCGGCATCTCCCTTACCGGGACCAGATCCATGCTCTTGCGGTAATAATCTATGGCCTGGCCGAAATTACCGTTCTTAAAATACAGGTCGGCGATCTTCGGATAGATGAGCCCGCTCAAATTCGGATAACCTTTGAGGATATCATTGTACCCTTTGAAAGCTGCTTCGCTGTTCTCCTGCTTTGCGTAAATATCGGCTATGGCCAAGGCAGCCTGCCCGGCCAAGTCGGATTTTCTTAGTTCCAAGACCTTACGGAAATTCTCCAGCGCCTCATCGGTCCTCCCGTCATCTTCATAACTCGAACCCAGGGCATAATAAGCGTCAGGGACCAGATTGCTGCTGGGGAAATCCTGAATAAGGGAATTGAGATACCGGCGCGCCAGATTAAGATCATTGTGCCGGTAATAATACTGGCCCAGCCACCAGACCGTTTCGGCGGTCAGGTTTGAATCGGGGTATTTCGCGCGCAAGGCCTTGAAGCGGTTCATCGCCTCTGATTCGTTCCCTAACTGATAGTAGCAGTCGGCTATTTCAAATTCCGCTTTCTGCGCGAGCTCCCGGTCCTGTCCGTAGAGCCTGGCGATATTCTTAAAGACGTCGATAGCCTCGTTATATTTAGTCAGATTAAAAAGGCTCGAACCGAGGAGATATAACGCCTCCGGCTTAAGCGGGGAATCCTTAAACTCCTGGTCAAAACGCAGAAATATGTCACGGCTGGAATTGTAATCCTGTTTCTGAAAATAAGTAAGCCCCAGGGCATAGTCAGCATCGTCTAAAAGCTTGGAATTGGGGAAATTCTTCTTAAGCGCCAAAAAGGCGAGCGCCGCTCCGTCGTAATTCGAAGACTTCAGCATATTCAGCCCCAGCTGGTACTGCACATAATCACTGTAAAGGCTGTCGGGATAATCCCTAAGAATAGACTCATAAGTCTCCTCGGCCTTGGCATAATTACCCGAATCCTGGTAAGTATCCCCTATTTGACAGAGGGCGCTTACTTTGAATATCTTATCGTCGCTCTCCTTGACGATCTGCTGGAATTCTTTTATCGCCTCCTTAAAGTCGCCGTGCTTAAGATACGCCCAGGCAAGAGAATGATGTAATTTATCGACTATCTCTCCCGGGGTATTAGCGGTATCGACCTTTGCCAAAGCCTCTTTATAGACCGATATCGCCTTGACGTAATCCGCCGCGTTATAAAATGCCTCCGCCTTCCCCAGGTAAGCCTGGACTAAGACCAACGGATCTTGAGTCGAGCTGATCAACTGGTCATAAATACTACCCGCCTCGTTGACCCGTGATGTCTCGGCCATGAGCACGGCTTTTCCCAGAAGTAAAACGTCAACGCTCCTTTTTTCAAGCGACGCGGTATCTATCTGCGAGAAGGCCTGCTCCGCTTCTTTGTAACGCTTAAGTTTAAGATACCCCCAGGCTAAACCCAGCTTGGATAAAGCCTGTATTTTGTCATCATCCGTGCTCTTTATCACCTTATTATAACTGTCGATAGCCTGCGAAAAATCCTCAAGATAAAAATCCGCTTCTGCCTGATAAAAATACAAATAAGGCAGGCGCGAGGCGTCCTTGGAATATACCTTGATATACTCCTTAAGCTTGTCTTTCAGGGCTGTGTAGTCTTTGAGATTATAAAGTGTTTCAACCAGCTTAAAGGCGGCGTCTTTTGCCTGCGGCTCCCGCGGATATTTCTCCAGGACTGTCTTAAAATATCCTAAGGCATCGGCGTATTTATGCTCCTGAAAAAGGCAGAAGCCCAGAGAATAATACGCGCCGGGTACATAAGTGGACTTGGGGAACTGCTCGATGACCATCTTGTAATAATCCTCGGATTTGCTGAAATTATTCCCCTTAAAATGCACTTCCGCTATCCAATAAAGCACCGCATCCCTGATATTTTTTGCCTGCGGGTCGTTCTGGATCAATTCGAATTCTTTCAGCGCTTCCAGAAATCTATTCTGATGGTAATAACATTCGCCGGTAAGGAGCTTTGCTTCGGGGGCCAGAGTGGAATCGGGGTAATTCTTTAGAAAACGCTCGAGCAGGCCGAGGCTTACTTCATAAAAGGCGTCTTCATAGGCCTTCTTAGCCACAAAAAGCGCTTCTTCTTCTTTAGGGGATTCTTGAGCTGAGAGAGGAAGGCAAAATCCAAGAATTAAAATGCAAAATGACAATGAAAAATTTAAAATTCTGGATTTTTGATTTAAATTCATGACATTACTATATCACTTCCGTTTTACGGCTTCAATACCTTTCTTAGGAACTCCGCGGTGTAAGATCTTTTGCTCTTTACCAGCTCTTCGGGGCTTGAGGAAGCGACTAACTCTCCCCCCTTATCCCCGCCTTCCGGCCCCAGATCGATGATGTAATCCGCGCATTTAATGACTTCCAGATTATGTTCGATCACTATGACGGTATTCCCTTTATCAGTAAGCCTCTGCAGCACTGAAATAAGTTTTTCCACATCCGCAAAATGCAGGCCGGTAGTAGGTTCATCCAGAATATAGAGCGTTTTACCAGTTGAGCGTTTGCTTAGTTCGGAAGAGAGTTTGACGCGCTGCGCTTCTCCTCCTGAAAGGGTCGTAGCGAACTGGCCCAGCTGGATATACCCCAATCCCACCTCGACAAGAAGCGCCAGGGTGTTTCTTATCGACGGGATGTTAGCGAATAATTCTGCGGCCTCTTCCACGGTCAGGTCCAGCACATCAGAAATAGACTTACCTTTATACTTTACTTCCAGGGTAGCTTCATTGAATCTCAATCCTTTACAGACATCGCACTTAACATAAACATCGGGCAAAAAGTGCATCTCGATCTTTTTTATCCCGTCGCCCATGCACGCCTCGCAGCGCCCGCCTTTGACATTGAAAGAAAACCGGCCGGGTTTATAACCGCGCACCTTGGCCTCCGGAAGGTCGGCGAATAAATCGCGGATATGGGAATATACCCCGGTATAAGTCGCCGGGTTTGAACGCGGGGTGCGTCCGATAGGAGACTGATCCACTTCGATTATCTTATCGATATGCTCCGTGCCTGCAATCTTTAAAAAAGCCCCGGGCTTGTCTTTGGACTTATAAAGTTTTTTCGCCAAGGCTTTATAGAGTATTTCATCGATCCGCGTGGATTTGCCGGAACCGGATACGCCGGTTACGCAGATAAAATTACCGAGAGGGAATTTGACATCGATATTTTTTAAGTTGTGCTCGCTTGCGCCTTTGATCTCAAGCATCCTGGCCGGGTCTTGCGGCCTTCTTTTATCCGGAGGCCTTATCGCTAATTCGCGGCGCAGATATTTTGCGGTAAGTGACGCGTTATCTTTAAGCAATCCGCCTATATCTCCGGCAAATACGACCTCTCCTCCGTGCCTACCTGCGCCCGGGCCAAGATCGACGATATAATCCGCGGCGCGTATTGTCGCTTCATCATGTTCGACTACGATCAGGGTATTACCGAGATCGCGTAGCGCAATCAGCGTTTTAAGTAATTTAAAATTATCCTTCTGGTGCAGGCCGATGCTCGGTTCATCCAGCACATAAAGCACGCCCACCAAGCCGGAACCTACTTGAGTAGCCAGGCGTATCCTCTGCGCCTCTCCTCCGGACAAGGTAGCGCTCTTTCTGTCCAGAGTAAGATAATCGAGCCCGACGTTGACGCAAAATTCCAGCTTTTGATTTATTTCTTTAAGTATTTGCCTGGCAATAATCTTTTCTTTCTCGCTTAGATCGAGCGAGCTAAAGAAAAGACGCGCTTCTTTAATAGAAAACTGCGTGACCTCTTGGATATTCTTATTATTTATTTTTACGCTTAAAGGCTCTTTCCTAAGCCTTGCCCCGTTGCATGACGGACACGGGAGGCTGGACATAAACTTGGAGATCTCTTCTTTCAGATAATCGCTATCCGTCGTCCGGAAGAGCCTCTCCAGGTGCGGGATCACTCCTTCGTAAGGCTTATTCCCCACGAACTCTTCCGAGCCGTAAAGTATTGCTTTTTGAGTAGCACGGCTTAATTTCTTAAAGGGAAGGTCTAGATCAAAACCCAGGAGGCCCGAGAGTTCGCGGATCAACCAGCGGTAATATAGAATATAACCCCTCCCGCCCCTCTTCCAGGGTGCGATGGCGCCTTCATTAATGGATTTACTCCTGTCCGGAACGACGAGATCCGGATCAAATTCAAGCTTGGTCCCTAATCCGTTGCATTCGGGGCAGGCGCCGAAAGGAGAGTTAAAAGAGAACGAGCGCGGCTCGACCTCCGTATAACTTATACCGCACTTTGCGCAGGCATATTTTTCGCTGAATACCAGGTCGGTTTTCCCGGGTTGCGAAATAATTATAATGCCCTTCCCGGCTTTTAGCGCGGTCTCCACTGAATCCGTTAGACGCTTCTTTGATTCCGGCCTGACATTAAGCCTATCCACTACTACCTCTATATTATGCGCTTTGTATTTGGCCAGCTTTAAATCAACCGGGAGCTCGTAGATCTTCCCGTCCACCCGGCAGCGCACAAATCCTGATTTCTGAATAGAGCTAAAAATATCGCGGCACTCTCCTTTTTTCCCGCTGATCAGCGGAGCCAAAATCATAATATCAGCCGAGCTGTATTTTGAGATAATCTTTTCTATTATCTCTTGAGCGCTCTGTCTTTCTATGGGTGCCCCGCATTTATAACAATACACTTTGCCGATACGGGCGAATAGGAGCCTTAAATAATCGTAGATCTCGGTCTGCGTGGCGACCGTCGAACGGGGATTACTCCCGGCGCTGCGCTGCTCAATGGCTATCGTCGGCGACAGGCCGGCGATATATTCCACGTCGGGTTTCTGCAATTGCTGCAGGAACTGGCGGGCGTAACTGGAGAGGCTCTCCACGAACCTGCGCTGGCCCTCGGCATAAATAGTATCAAAGGCAATGCTGGACTTACCCGAACCCGAGAGCCCGGTGAATACAATAAGTTTATTGCGCGGAAGCTCCAGGCTTATGTTTTTCAGATTATGCTCTTTTGCCCCGCGGATAATTATTGAATCGCTTTGCGCCATATTGCTCCTTAAACGTGATCAGGCCAGGCTAAAGATTATTACTTAAGGGATCATGTGATTGGCTTTAAACAAGGAAAAACTCACCGGGTCATAAACAGCCTCGCGGACAAAAAGACTATGAAAATTAAGGTAATCAACTCCGGCTAATAAAAGCACGCAGACCGTCATCGCCGGGACGACGGCCTTGGGGAAATACCTCTGGCATAGCTCCTTTATCATAAATAGGGTAAATAGCCTTAAAGGAACATCCAGCAAGATCACATAGCGGACATTTTTAGTAAACAAATTGAACAGGCAGAAGATCGCCAGAAAGACAAGAATAAAATAAGAAACAATCCCCTCCCTATTTTTAAGGGTGAAATAGTAAACGATAAAACCGAGCGACAGGATCATCACCCATGGGGAGAAAGCAAAGAAATCGATCAAATAACGGAACCAGGGGCCTTGGCCGAAAAGTATGGCGTAAGTGTTGTTCCCGGGCGAACCAATAATGATCTGGGCGATATAGGCAATATAAGGAGCGCCCCCCAGAGCGACAAGCGCAAGGACGAACAAGACCGGAGGCAACAGGCAGATTGCGATAAATTCGGTTAAAGAAACCTTTAATTTATATCGGAGAGCTCCGATGATCAAGAACCCGGCGAAAATGACCGACAATAGGAGCGAACTCTCCTTGATCAATATTGCCAGGGTATAGGCCAGCGCAAAGATCAACAACTTGTAACTCTTGCGGCTTTGCAGGTAATCCCAGAATAACCAGATAGAAGCGCTGCAGGTGAACGCTACCGCGCTTTCAAGGAGGGCCCTCCTGGCCATCGCCATTTCAACCGGAGAAGAAGCCAAAAGTATAGTAAAAAGCAGCGCTAAATTACTTCCGAAATAAACCCTGGAGAAATAAAAGTTTACCGCTAAGAATAATAAATAGAAAACTACGGAGAGGCATGCCAGGTTAAAAAAGGAATGGCCTAAGATCTTAAGCCAGAGAGCGGAAAGGATGAAAAAACCGGCGCGTAAGGGGCTAGCAAATATCCACCAATCAGGATTCTGGGTGTATTTCCAGAATAGCTCTTTATACGAGCTTAAGCCGTTTGCCTCCAGATGCCCGGCGTACGCCAGATAATGCCCTTCGTCGGCTACACCATTGAACTCAATATTCTTTAAGCTCAAACAGACAGCGGAAAACGCCAGAACCAGGACTAACAAGAATATTAGATTAGATCTTTTTTCCATTGGGGTCAAAAATCGGGAAAGCGGCCAGTTTTGATCTTTGCAGGATAAATTTTATTCCCGTTGCCAGCACTCCAAAACCATAGGCAACGCTTCTTTTGAAAGATATAGACGAGGAGTCAAGGGTGTATTTTGAAGGCGCTGTTATCTCGCCTATTTTGAAGCCGAAATATGCCGCCTGGGCGAGCATCTGGTTATCAAAGACAAAATCGTCGGAGTTTTCCCGCAAGGGGAGTTTTAACAACACCTCCTTGGAAAAGGCCCGGTACCCCGTGTGATATTCGGATAATTTCTCGCCTAAAAGAATATTCCCGATTAAAGTAAGCGCACGATTAGATATATACTTATAAAAAGGCATCCCGCCTTTTAAAGCCATGCCTCCGAGTATTCTCGAGCCAAGCACTACGTCAAACATACCGCTTGCGATAAGCCCGGCCATGGCAGTGATCAACTTAGGCGGGTATTGGTAATCCGGATGGAGCATTACCACTATATCCGCACCCTTTTTAAGCGCCTCTTTGTAGCAGGTCTTCTGGTTTGCCCCATAACCCAGATTTTTTTCATGCTCAAAGACCTCAAGCCCGAGGCGGCGCGCGACCTCCACTGTGCGGTCATGGCTATGATCATCCACGACCAGCACATCATCGACCACACCCTTGGGGATATCGCGGAAGGTGTCTTCCAGCGTCTTCTCCGCATTATAAGCGGGCATGACTACGACTACCTTTTTGCCTTCTAACATAGGTCAGATTATAACAAAAAAGAAAGCCCCTGTAAATGTAAGTTAATGATTAGTCCATTACAGGAGCTTTCTTTTTAATACAACCTTATTTCTTTTTTCTCTTGCCGCCCCTCTTCATCTTGGCGCAGGAGACGTCGCCTTTCTTATCCAAGAAATAGAGATAGCCTTCCTTTCTCTTGATGCCTACCTTGGCTACCTTCTTCGGGCTTCCGCCTTTCTTGGTACCTCTCGCCATCTTGGCGCATGAGACATCACCTTGTTTGTCAATGTAATAGAGGCAACCCTTGACTCTTTTGATACCCAGCTTCACTAATTTTTCTGCCATTGTCTTAATTCACCCCCCTTCATTTGATATATTTTATTACGTGCCGATTTTAACCGGCTCTAAAATCTGTTTTAACACCGCCTTCGCCGAAAGCACAGCTAAAAAACTTGTTTTAGGGTTATCCGGATGCAAAATATTTTCGGTGCGCGTATTGATATTACCCGCATCGGCGATGATGCTTATCTCATGGATATTTTTCTTCACTGCCGGAGAGGCGATGATCTTGACTATTGTCTTAGCCGCTCCCACTCCCGCCAGGCTTAATACCGCGGCGACATTTATATTCTGGGGAAAATATTTCACTGCCTTCTGCGCCGGGCCCGAGAATAAAACCAGGTCCTTTTTGATCCCCCCGAGCTTTCCGAACCTATCCTCGACATATTTAACCCCTTTAAAGGCCAGGGGATTCTTTGTGGTAGTCAGGGTTGCTTTCCTTATTCTGCCCATGCGCGCGGCCTTCACCGCATCAATACCGGATATGGCCCCGCTGGGGATGTAAACCTTGCGGCCCATTTTTACAGCCAGAGATTTTATTTTATCGATCTTCCCGACCAACCCGCCGACGCTCATCACCATTACATCCCGCCGGGAATTTAACGCCGCGTACGCTATATCCGCTGAAACTTTTGCCGAAGCCGCTTATATTACCAGATCGCTTTTACTGATCAGCTGGCTAAGTTTACTGACTGCGATATTTCTCGCAAGCACCCGAGACAAATCCTTAGTTTTCTTTAAATTAATATCGTAGAGCGCGGATAACCGGGCACCTTTAGAAAAATCCCTGGCCACTGCCTTAGCCAGAGAAGTCCCGATCGCGCCGCAGCCAACAATTCCAACCCTGATTTTCTTCATACTTTGAGTAATACGTTATCGATCAATCTAGTTTTACCGATACGCACCGCCAGAGCAATAAGACAGTCTCCTCTAATCTTATTCAGCGGCTCCAAGGTCTCGGCATTTACAATCGCAATATAATCGATCTTCGCGCTCTTTTTTTTGCTGATTAATTCGCGCACCCTCTTGATGAGCCTTCCTGCATCGCGCAATCCGCCCTTGATCAAGAGTAGAGCTAAGTTTAGCGACTTGAACAACACCAGAGCGTCTTCTTTTTCTTTTTTGTTCAGATAAGCATTACGCGAACTTAAAGCTAAACCATTCTTCTCTCTTACGGTAGACATAACCCGGACTTTAACCGGAAAATTCAGGTCCTCGGCCATTCTCTTGATTATTATTGCCTGCTGCGCGTCTTTCTGGCCCAAATAAAGGATATCCGGCTGCGTGACATTCAATAGCTTTGCCACAACCGTAGCTACTCCTCGGAAATGCCCGGGCCGCGTTCTACCGCACAATACCTGGCTAAGATCGTCGACTGAAACATAAGTCTTGAAACCCTGCGGATAAATATCTTTCGGTAAAGGATAGAATATAAAATCTACTCCGGCCTTGCGGCAGAGCGCGATATCTTTACTAACCGGACGGGGATATTTTTTTAAATCCTCGCCGGGAGCGAATTGCGCGGGATTTACAAAGATACTGACTACTACTATATCATTATCCTTGCGCGCCCTGCGGATCAAACTTAAATGCCCCTCATGCAGTGCGCCCATCGTAGGCACGAATCCGACGCTCTTGCCTTTAGTTTTAACTGCCATGACAGCCTTAAACATGGCATCGGGCTTGGTGATAGTCTTCATAAAACCTCTAGCAGCGGCTTAATCACAAAATCGCGCTCGAATATCCGCGGATGCGGTACGGTTAACTCTTTAGTTTCGATTACCCTGTCCCCATAAAGCAATAGATCCAGATCTATAATCCTCGGCCCCCAACGCACAGTTTTCTTGCGCCCAAGTCCGGTTTCTATCTGCTTTAATTTTTTAAGGAGAGAAAA
>JAPLLN010000114.1 GCA_026387475.1 Candidatus Omnitrophota bacterium
GGTAAACCCTTCTAATCCTCCTAAATTACGCGGAAGTTTTTACTGGCAGATAACGCTCAAGGCGGCGAGCCCGGAGAAGGCAGGAAAATTTATAAAATTAAACTTAAAAAACTTCCGTCATTCGGGTATAATAGTGACGGTGGACGTGGACCCTATCTAATATGAATATAGTATTCTTCGGAAGCTCGGAATTCGCGGTTGTGCCTTTAAAAGCCCTTATCGAGGCTGGATATAAGATTTCCTGTGTCGTGACCCAGCCGGATAAGAAGAAGGGCCGCGGCCTGCATTTGGAAGGCACGCCTGTTAAAATCATAGCTAAGGCCTCGGGGCTTAAAATATTCCAGCCGCAGAAAATAAATTCTAAGGAGGGCGCGGATTTCTTAAGGGCCCTTAAGCCGGACCTGTTTATTGTCATTGCCTACGGCCAGATATTGTCGCAGGAGATCCTCGATATCCCGAAGATTTTTTCAATGAACGCCCACGCGTCGCTCTTACCTAAATACCGCGGGGCAGCCCCTATAAACTGGGCTATTATTCAGGCTGAGAAAACAACCGGCGTGACTATTATAAAAATGAACGCTAAGATGGACGCCGGAGAAATCATCATGCAGAGAAAGTCTGCCATAGACGAAAACGACACTTCGGTTATTTTAAGTAAAAGATTATCCGAGTCAAGCGCGTTGCTGCTGCTTGAGTCTCTATCGGCTATAGAAAATAAGAAAGTAAAATTGTCCAAACAGGATGATTCGGCGGTAAGTTTAGCGCCTCTTTTAAAGAAAGAAGACGGTTTGATCGATTGGAAACGTTCTGCCTCTGAATTGCACGATCTGGCGCGCGGTATGCTCCCCTGGCCGGGAGCTTTCACCTATTATAAAGGTAAGATATTGAAAATACATAATGCTAAAGTGGGCGTGCGGTGCCCGGTATCAGGTGTAAGGACGGGTGAAGTAATCGAGATCTTTAATAATATGATAAAAGTTGCTGCGGGAGACGGTTGTTTAGACGTGCTTGAGCTGCAAATCGAAGGTAAGAGGCCTATGTCAGCGCAGGAGTTTATTTCCGGACATAAAATTAAGGTAAAGGAGTGTTTGGGAAAAATTTAGTTGCAAGCCGGAGAAATTTTGTTATAATAGCACAATTATGCCAGAACTAAGAAAAGACCCGATTATCGGTAGATGGGTGATCATCGCTACGGAGCGCGCGAGACGGCCGGACCAGTTTGCCGGGACGCAGGATTCTCCGCCGGAGAAACCATGCCCTTTTTGCGAAGGGCATGAAGACCAGACTCCGCCTGAAATCTACGCCTTGCGGCCCAAGAGTACGGCTAAAAACTCTCCGGGTTGGGACTTGCGCGTCGTCCCCAGTATTGCTCCCTTTTTAATGATAGAGGGCGATCTGGACCGCCGCGGCAAGGGCCTCTACGATCTGATGAACGGCGTGGGCGCCCACGAAATAATCATTGAAACCGATCAGCATGTCGATAATATCAGCGATTTGAGCGAAGAACAGATCACTAAAGTCATCTCCTGTTATATCGACCGCATCAACGACCTCGAAAAAGATAAACGTTTTAAATATGTCTTAGTCTTTAAGAATCACTGGTGGGCAGCCGGGGCAGGAAGGCTCAAGCACACGCGCTCCCAGCTTATCGCAACCCCCATTAATCCTAAAAGAGTCAAGGAAGAGCTGGTCGGCGCAAGAAATTATTATGATTATCACGAGAGGTGTATTTTTTGCGATATGATCAAGCAGGAGCTCGATACCAAGAGCAGGGTCATTCTAGATATCGATGGTTTTGTAGCTGTCGCCCCTTTTGCCTCAAGGTTTCCTTTTGAGACCTGGATCTTGCCTAAGAAACACTCCAGCGACTTTACTAAAATGGATCTGAATTCCCGCGCAATGTTAGCAAAGATATTGAAGATGACTCTGGCGAAACTCAAGAAGGGGTTGAATGATCCGCCGTACAATTTCGTCATCCATACCACACCTTTTAAGCGCCAGAAGCTTGGGTATTGGAAGAGTATTGATAATGATTATCACTGGCATATCGAGATCATGCCGCGTTTAACGCGGGTTGCCGGTTTTGAGTGGGGTACGGGTTTTTATATCTGTCCTTTACCTCCGGAGAACGCGGCTGAATTCTTAAGGGGAGTTCAAGTTTAATGAGTGAATTAAGAAGGGATCCTATAGGCGGCAGGTGGGTAATCGTAGATACGGATCATCCTAATAAGCCCGAGGATTATGAGTATGAGCCGCAGGCTTATAAGGGCGGGAATTGTCCGTTTTGCTACGGAAACGAAACACAGACACCGCCGGAGATAGAGGCTATCCGTGAACCCGGGACCGCTCCCAATACTCCGGGTTGGCAAGTGCGCGTAGTCCCGAATAAATTCCCCGCTCTGCAGATCGAGGGTGATCTCGACAGGCACGGCGTAGGGATGTATGATATGACTAACGGTGTCGGCGCGCATGAAGTTTGCATCGAAACTCCGTATCACGAGAAAGATATCTGCGACCTTACTCAAGGCGAAATCGAGAACTTTATCGGAATGTATTGCCGCAGGATAAACGATCTGATCAAAGACAAACGTTTTAAATATGTCATTCTCTTTAAGAATTTCGGAGCCTCCGCAGGCGCGTCAATGGAGCACCCGCATACGCAGTTGATCGCCCTCCCTATGATCCCCAAGAATGTGGCCGAAGAGATCAAGGGGGCGCATGAATATTTTGAATACCGCGAGCGTTGCATATTCTGCGACATAATCCGGCAGGAGACGCAGGAAAAGGAGAGGATCGTCGTAGAAAACAAATTATTTCTGGCTTTTTGCCCTTTTGTCTCGCGTTTCCCCTTCGAGCTTTGGATAATGCCTAAGAAGCATAACGGCAAGTTTTGTCATATGTCGCCGGAGGAAGTCCCTGCGTTGGCCGCGATATTAAGAGAAATAATCTTAAGATTAAAACATATATTCCCGCATTTACCGTATAATTTTATTTTACATTCGTCTCCTATCAACGGAGACGCTTCCGGCGACGGGTATCACTGGCATATCGAATTCATGCCTAAACTTACCCGTGTTGCAGGTTTTGAATGGGGCTCCGGTTTCTACGTCGTAGCTACCCCGCCTGAATTAGCCGCGAAATACTTAAGGGAAGTCCCGCAAGACGCTATAAAATAGAAGCCTAATTAAACATAATCCCTCGCTTCGCTCGGGATCAATTTTCCGAGCCAAAAATGAGGGAAAATTGAGGAGGGTAACAAGATGGCAGTGAAAGTCGGTATTAATGGTTTTGGCAGGATCGGCAGGCTGGTTGCGCGCGCAATTTTAGAGAAAAATTCTAAAGACCTGGAACTGGTCGCGGTCAATGATTTGACAGACGCTAAGTCTAACGCGCTATTATTCAAATATGATTCCGTGCACGGCAGGTTTCCCGGCGAAGTAAAGGTCGCGGGAGATGACGCTATATCGGTCAACGGCAAGATTATCAAAGTTTTAAGCAAGAGGGATCCCTCGGAGTTGCCCTGGAAAGACCTCGGGGTGCAGATCGTCGTGGAATCCACCGGTTTATTCACGGTCAAGAAAGACGGTATAAATAAAAAAGGTAAGGAAGTAAAAGGCGCTGAGAACCATATTACCAAGGGCGGGGCAAAGAAAGTTATAATCTCCGCTCCTGCCGACGGCGAAGATATCACCATAGTCATGGGCGTCAATGATGATAAGTATGACCCCAAACTGCATAATGTTGTTTCTAACGCATCTTGCACCACTAACTGCCTTGCTCCGGTGGCAAAGGTTATTAATGACAAGTGGGGCATTGTTAAGGGTTTGATGACTACGGTCCACGCTTATACCAATGATCAGAGGATTCAAGATATGGCGCATTCCGACCCGCGCCGCGCCCGCGCAGCTGCTTTGTCGATGATCCCTACGTCAACGGGTGCCGCAAAGGCAATATCTCTGGTTATTCCCGAATTAAAGGGAAAGCTCGACGGATTCGCCATACGCGTCCCCGCGCCGAATGTCTCCGCAGTGGATTTAACCTGCCTCTTGGCTAAAAAGGTCACCGCTGCCGATATTAACGCAGCGTTAAAAGAAGCAGCCGAAGGTAAGTTGAAAGGTATTTTAGGTTACACCGAAGACCCGGTCGTTTCAGTGGATTTCAACCACTGCCCGTTAAGCTCTATCGTGGACGCAGGCTGCACTAAGATCATTCAGGATGATTTCTTGAAGGTATTTGCCTGGTATGACAATGAATGGGGTTATTCCAACAGGGTAGTGGATCTTTGCGAGTTTATGGTGAGGAAAGGGCTGTAAGTTAAATGGCGAAATTGACAATTAAAGACATCGATCTAAAAAATAAAACTGTTCTGGTGCGCGCGGATTTTAACGTGCCCCAGGATGCCTCTTTGAATATTACCGATGATACGCGCATAAGGGCAACTTTGCCTACTTTGAAATACATCTTGGACAGCGGCGCTAAGAAGTTGATCATTATGAGCCACCTGGGCAGGCCCGACGGGAAACGGGTGGATAAATACAGCTTGAAGCCTGTGGCAATGCGCCTTCAGGAGCTCTTAGGCGTGCCGGTAAAGTTTTTGAATGATTGCGTCGGCGACAATATCAAACAGGAAGCGGATGTAGCTAAAGAGAAGGTAGTCCTCCTGGAGAATTTAAGGTTTCACGCCGAAGAGGAGGCGAATGATGCCGGTTTTGCCAAGCAGCTGGCATCTTTAGCGGACGTCTATGTCAATGACGCCTTTGGGACTGCGCACCGCGCGCACGCCTCAACCGAAGGAGTTACTCATTTCCTGAAATCTAGCGCAGGGTTTCTTTTGGAAAAAGAAATTAAATACCTGGGCGGAGCGGTGACTAACCCGGAAAAACCTTTTATGGTCATCTTGGGCGGCTCAAAGGTTTCGGATAAGATAGGCGTAATCGAGAATCTCCTCCCTAAATGCGACGCGATCATTGTCGGCGGAGGCATGGCCTATACTTTTCTAAAGGCCCAGGGGAAATCGATCGGTAATTCCAAGTTGGAAAAAGATAAGCTGGACCTGGCCAAGTCTATATTAGAAAAGGCCAAGGCTTTAAAGAAAGAGATCGTTTTACCGGTTGACCACGTAGTCGTGGATACAATTGATGCTAATGCCAAATCTGAAATAGTCGGCGAGAATATCCCTGATGGTAAGATAGCAGTGGATATCGGGCCGAAGACAGTAAAATTGTTTGAAGATAAATTGAAGAATGCTAAGACCATTGTCTGGAACGGGCCTGTCGGTATATTTGAAATGGATGCCTTCAGCAAAGGGTCGCTTGCGATCGCCAAGTTTATTTCGGGATTGAAAGCTACTACGATCATCGGCGGCGGGGATACCGCGGCTGCGGTTGCTAAATTTAAACTGGAAGATAAAATGACCCATATTTCAACCGGAGGCGGAGCAAGCCTGGAATATCTGGAAGGAAAGGTATTGCCCGGCGTCGCCGCGCTTACTGATAAATAAAATGAGAAAGACTATCATTGCCGGAAACTGGAAGTTGTTTAAGACTATACCTGAAGCCATTGATCTGGCTAACGGATTAAAGCGCGAGTTGCTTGATTGCGTAAACGTAGACGTAGTATTTTGTCCGGTTTTTACCGCTTTAAGCGAAGTCGCCGAAATAATTCAGGATACGGATATTAAGTTAGGGGCCCAGGACCTTTATTGGCAGGATGAAGGCGCTTTTACCGGTGAGGTCTCGGGGAAGCTGCTAATAGATGCCGGATGTTCATATGTAATAATCGGCCACTCTGAGCGCAGGCAGTTTTTCGGGGAGACGAACGAAA
>JAPLLN010000042.1 GCA_026387475.1 Candidatus Omnitrophota bacterium
AATCCTGCAGCTCTGAATCTTTCACCCGCTGCAACCACCGGAATTCAAGAATATCCGGATGCGCCGTAAATATGCCTCTGGTGAAATCATGGAACTCCTTCCGCTCCACGCTACGGCTTGCCTCATAAAAGGAACCAATAGCAAGAAGAGCGGAATTATTATCTTGGATAGCATTCTCTATAGCCCTTACCCGGTCACTGGCATCTACGTTAAACTGGGTTAATATGTTTTTCTGCTCCCACTCGCGTATAATGAAAAACAAAATTATTGTAAGCGATGCCCCTATGAGAGCGACATAAATCAAGGCGACATTACTCGAACCCAAAGATTTTAATTTCATGACATCAGCTCCTCAAAGAAAAACCCGAGCCTGTCTGTAAGACTGGTGCCCGGGCGATTTTTAGAAGCTTTCTTCTTTCTCATTCTCCTCCAATAGGTTGTATTATATCTTAATCACGGAGATTTTGTCAACACTTTCGTAAGAGATGAACTGATTTGTTAAGCGGCGGACATAGTGCGGATAAATTTGGCCAGTTTCTTTCTGTTGTTCGGGCTTAGACCGCTAAATTCGAGCCCGATCTTGTACCTGCCAGTACCTTTCTTGATCTTATTCTCCACAATATTCTTTATCCAGGCCACGCGGCCTTCCAGGCGCATAATGCCCGACTTTGCTAAAAGTTTCAATTTTATTTGTACGCGGGAATCTGTTTCTAACGGCGATTTGCTGGTAAAACAAAGCCCTCCTTCGGAAATATCGATGGTTTGGACTAGCTCGCTTTTCTCTTTACCCCAAATCACCTCGATAGCTGTCTCGTAATTCACTCTTTTATGCCTGCGGATCTCCGAGCCGATATAAAGTTTCTTGATGTTCAGGTTCGCCAGGAGCTCCTGATTGGTATTAGGCTTGCCGGAGGCGTTATAAGACAAAACCGCCAGGTTTACGAAGATTCCCCCGATCTCCTTTTCCTTTAAATACTTATATATCCTGTCCCGGATGACCGCGCAGAGCCGTTCTGCCTCGCCTTCAGTAGCCTTGGGGAAAACAATGCTAATCTCGCCGTTCATAAAATCGATCAGCAGCACCCGCGGCTTCTTCTTTGCCGCAAAGTGAATATTTGTAAGTACTTGATTTATAATGTGTTTTATCTCTTCAAAAAACTTCACCGGCTTGATAGGGAGCTGCCGTCTTAGCCTTATGAAATTAACAAAAAGAATGCTGATCAGGTATAAAGAAGTCCCCCTATATAGCAATTCGTTGATCTCTCCCCTCACCTGGCTGTCTAAAAGGTTGCGGGCGTAGAACCCGGGGAGGGTAAAATAAAACTTACTCCCCACGCCCAATTTTGACTCAGCCCAGATCTCTCCGCCATGCAGCTCCACCAACTCTTTAGCAATATAAACCCCCAAACCCAGGCCTTTCCTTTGCATCTGCGGATCACGGGAGACCTGAACAAACTTATTGAATAATTTTCCCAGGTCATGCTTGGATATACCTATCCCGCTATCAATGATCCCCACCCTGACCTTATTCTCCAGGATCTTCACTTCCACCTTTATCCTGCCGCCTGACTCTGTAAATTTTATGGCATTATTGATGAGATTTGTAGCAACCTGGTTGATCCTCTCGGCGTCGATAAAAATATTTACCTGTTTTTTCGGTAGTAGATACTCCAGCTCGATATTCTTTTCTTTCGCCAACTTCTTGAAGAAATCCGACGACCCCTCCAGCAACTCATTAAGGTTCACCAGAGAATAATGCAGCTTAAGCCTCTTGCCTTCAATACGGGAAATATCCAGGAGGTCATCGATCAACCCTTTTAAGCGGTGCACATTTTCATTCGCGTTCTTCAGCACCAGGCGTTGCTTTTGGGTAACCGGCCCGCAGACCTCATCGGTAATCAACAAAAGCGATTCTTTTACTATAGCGAGTGGGGTCCTTAATTCGTGGGAGACGATAGAGATGAATTCCGACTTCAGTTGGTTCAATTCCTGCATCGCCTGCAGCCTTTTTTCAATAGCCGCGTTTTCGTTTTTCAGGCGTTCGATATGCATCCTCTTGGTTATATCGCGGGTTATCCCGATGAGCCCGATAATCTTCCCCTTTTTATCATAACGCGGTATTTTAGTCGTGGAGACGTAGTTGTCGATGCCGTCTGCGCGCGTGGCCCGCTCTACTTTATCGATTATGGGCCTTTCGGTCTTGATGACCCGGAGGTCATCTTCAAGCATTTTCTGCGCGCGCTCTTTGGAGAAGATATCAAAATCCGTCTTGCCGATGACCTCTTCCGGACGCAGGCCCAGGCCTTTGGCGTGCGCCTTGTTCACTAAAACCAGCTTCCCGGATTTATCCTTAAAATATATGACATCGGGGATAGAGTCCATCAGGTCGCGGAAAAAACCTTCTTCGCAAAGCACCTTGTAATCGATCTTTTTCATAGTTATTATTATAGAATGGCATTATGATTTAAGCAATTTATTTGTTTTATTGACAATAACCCTGCGTTCATTATAATAAATCAATGCATGCCTTAACCCTTATCATCGTAAGCCTTCTGGTCTTCGCGCTCGCCTACAGGTTTTACGCCAAATTCATTATCACCAAAGTCCTGGTAGTCAACGCCAGACGGACTACCCCGGCGCACACTTTTAAGGACGGCAAAGACTACCACCCGACCAATAAATTTGTTTTGTTCGGCCATCATTTTGCCGCGATCTCCGGAGCAGGGCCGCTGGTCGGCCCGGTCCTGGCCGCGCAATTCGGATTCCTCCCCGGCTTTCTCTGGATCCTGATCGGCGCGGTTTTAGGGGGCGCTGTGCATGACGTAGTCATCCTCTTTGCCTCTGTGCGCATGAAAGGATACTCCCTTACCCGCATCGCCAGAAAAAATATCGGGACTACCGCAGGCTTCGCCACCGGTTTTGCGATCCTCTTTATCATCATCACCGCGCTCGCCGGTTTAGCCCTGGTCGTTGTCAATGCCTTAAGCCACAGCGCCTGGGCGACTTTTACTATCGCCGTCACTATCCCCGCCGCGCTGTTTGTCGGCTTATATATGTACAGGATCAGGCCGGGAAAGATCGTAGAGGCCTCATTGATCGGTGTGGCTATCGTCACATTAGGCGTAATTTTCGGCGAACCGATCTCCAAAACGGCTTTCGGCTCTTATTTTATTTTTTCCAAGTCATCATTATCCGTAATGCTCCCCATTTACGGCTTCATCGCCTCGATTCTTCCGGTCTGGATGCTTTTATGCCCGCGAGATTATCTAAGCTCTTATATGAAGATAGGGACTATTTTATTGCTAGTCGCGGGGATATTCGTGGTCAACCCCAGAATTCAGATGCCGGCGCTCACTCCTTTTATTCACGGAGGCGGGCCGATCATCCCGGGAAAAGTCTGGCCTTTCGTCTGTATCACTATCGCCTGCGGGGCAATTAGCGGATTCCATGCGCTGATATGCTCCGGGACTACTCCTAAAATGATCAGCAGCGAAAAGGATATCCAGTTTATCGGTTACGGCGCGATGCTGGTCGAGGCAGTGGTCTCGATCATGGCGCTGATCGCCGCCACCGCAATGCTCCCGGGAGATTATTTCGCCATTAATCTTCCGGCTGACGTATTCGCTAAATTAGGGATGCACCCGGTGCAACTTTCTGGTATAGAACAGATGACCGGAGAAGTCCTAAGCGCCCGGCCCGGAGGCGCAGTTTCGCTTGCCGCGGGGATGTCTTTGATCTTATCGTCAATACCGGGGATGAAAAGGCTGATGGGTTACTGGTATCATTTCGCGATCATGTTCGAAGCGCTCTTTATTTTGACTACGGTTGACACCGGCACGCGCGTTGCGCGTTATATTTTCCAGGAGATTATCAAGACAATACGCCCCAAAGCCAAATTAGCAAAAGGCAATTCGCTTTCGGGCGTAATCATATGCGGAGGAATAATAAGTTTTGCCTGGGGCTACCTGGTCTATAACGGGGATATCTCTACGATATGGCCGATGTTCGGGGTAGCAAATCAACTCCTGGCGACACTTGCGCTTTCAATCGGCACGGTTTATATTTTAAAACATTCGGGGAAATGGCAGTACGCGCTGATCACCTTCCTGCCCTCGGTGTTTATGTTTCTCACTACGTTTGTGGCGGGGGTGGATAATATCTTGAACAACTACCTGCCTAAACATGACCTGCAAGGCTATCTTAATTCTTCTCTTTCGCTGGCGATGCTGGCGTTAGTAATTATTATCTTCGTTGAGTCCAACCGCAGGGCCCTCCTGGCTTTGCGGCTTTCCCTCAATAAATAAATTCCATTCCGGGTTATCTTTGTTTTCTTCCCACCACGCAAGCCACCTACCGGCCAGATCGTCTCCGGTCGTCCCTGCCATACGTATCCCGGTTATATAATCTACGGCGGTTGCGTACCAATAATTACCGTTTTGCAATTCATCCATAAGAAAAGGCAGAGCCCTCTTCCCCATGGCTATGATCGCCCGGCCGCTATCCGACATCCAGTATTTGTTTTTATAGACGTAATCCGAATAAGGCGGGAGGGAGGTCTCTTCTTTGAAGTCCTCGTTTAAGGCTTTAAATTCGGCGGCTGCTTTCTCTTTATCCGTTTCGGCGAAAGCGAAGACAGAAAAACACAACACCATCGTAAGCAATAATGCTTGCGCCTTTTTCATTTTTTATAGCGGTATGTAATTTAAGCCTGCGCCTTACAGCCGCAATCCCTGCTTAGCAACGAAAGCGAGAGTGCTCCTAAAGCCAGCCCTAAATCGCGCAAGGCAATATCATAAAATCCGCGGGCGAGAAACAGGTTGATGATGATGGCGACTAACCAGGCAGAGACTATCAGGCCGCCTATTTTAGGCCTGACCGCGACAATAACGCCGGCCGCGATCTCTATTACGCCTACAGCCCTCATGAAAACATTGGCCGAAACAGGAAGGTTACTCGCAACCGCGGGAGCAAGATACATGCTCCAGCTGGTCAGAATATTCGTGAACTTATCCAACCCTGCCAGGACCGGCGCTACCACAAACCCCACATGCAGAACTTGGTATGCCCAATACGTTGCTCCTGATCTGTTACCCATAGACGCCTCCTTTTTTATAATTTTACTGCGGGAAAACTCCCCGCGCAAGCATTACTTCTTCAGTTTTTTGATCCCCTCCTGCATCTCGGGGCTGTTGACCATCTCCATGAATTTCGGGTTATTCATCAGCGCCTGCATATCTCCGGCTTTCACGGCTTGTTCTATTTGCGGATCTTTAGCTATCTCCTGAATGCGCGGATTTGCGACAAGCCCTTTGACGACAGCCGCATTACCGGGGTCGCTCATCAATTTCTGTTTGTAGCTTTCGATGTTAGGAGCGGTAAAAGTTTGCGCCTGGCCGGGAATACCGGAAGGGATATTGAATGCGGGTGAATTTGCGGTTTTGATCTGGGAGATCTTGGATGCCTCTAGCTTTACTTCCCCTAAAGTACCGGTGTTCACGGTATAGGTTCCGTTTGAAAGCGACACAATCTCGCCGTTGATCACACTGCCGTCGGTAAGTTCTATCCGGCTTGACTGCCCGCAATAAGCAGCAGAGCTTAAAACCAGCGAAAACACACAACAAAGAATTATTTTCTTCAAATCTCCCTCCTTTTTATGCAAGTACTATCGCCTGAATCATATTCTACCACAGAGGGCTAATAAAACAAGCTCCCCGCACGCCTAGTTCGGAATGCGGGGAGCGTATTTCTGCTTATTTATCGTGCTTGGGTTCTACCTTCTCTCCGGCCTCTTCTTTTTCTTTTTTGGTGTCCTTTGCTGCTTGCTTATTTACCTTATTTTTATGCTTATGTTTATGATGCACGGTGGCTGTTTCATTTGATGCGCCCTGTTGCGCTAATGCCGCTGTCTGGGCCAACGCAACCGATAAACCGGACAAAATAATAATCAACCCGATTAAGCTTAATCTTATTCTTTTCATTTTTTCTCCTGAAATAATTGATTTAGTTAAAGATTACGCTGATTAAGAAACTGTCTTCAGGATTGCCGGGGGAGGAGATTTTTCTTTGCTTGCCAGATAAGAAATGAGCGGCTCCGGGTATGCGGGGCCGTTATTCTTAGCGTAAAATACGCCATTATGGCAGACAGGATTTAATACGGGGGATGCGTACGAAGAAAAAACGCTGTTGTCGCAGAGTATGTCAGAGTTTGCGTCGTCATCGCAAATAGCCTTAAAAGAAACGACTAAAAGGACAACGGTGAAGATGATTAAAACAGACCTTAAGGAATATAATTTCTTCATGGGCTACGGCGGACAAGGTGTGCGAATTTGGCTCCCCGCATGGGTGTTACTAATAACTGTATCTCTATAATTACAGATCCTATTATAGGTATGATTTTGGCAGATTACAAGGAAATACCGAGATATAGAGATAAAATTAGGCGATTTTTTGTCTTAAGCATAAGTAGGAAAAATATTAAAAACTATATTTTACGGTTAGTGACCCGCCGGCTTCGTAATAACTATCTTTAAATGACGTATCGCAATCGGCAAGCATGGTTATATTCTTTTTATCGAAAAATTCAAACCGCGCGCCGAGGTTAAAACTTGAGGGTGCGGGCCGATAACCGTTAGTCTGAAAAGATGTGCTTCCCCCAACAAAGCTTGCCAATGTCTGTTGCTTGTCATTTATAACAGCATAAAAATAACGGAAGTGTAATTCCGGAGTAATTAACATATTCTTGGTTTCATAGGCGCGGCTAATCCTGCAACCTGTGCCCACCTGTAAGGTATCGTAATTCTGCGCATCAACGTTTAAGCCAAACGAATCTGCGCCTGATTCCGTATATCCGGAAATATGCAAGTGGGTATAACCAATCGCTAAAAGCGGAGTGATATCAAAATTCTTCTTCTTAAACTTATACCCACCCTCCAAATAACTCGAGAATTGATCGCCGTGGTAATCTGAGCTGGCTATCCTGTTTATGCCGGGAGCAGTCACGCTTCTTGAGCTATCAAAATCATTATGGCCGTAGCTCAACACTGTATCCAAAACATAGGGATGTTTTCTTCCTTCATATTCTCCGTAGAGGCATGATTGAAAGCTGGTGATGCCTGTGCGTCCGGAGCTGTCCCCTGAAAGGATTTGGCTGCCGGCAAAACCCTGCGCAAACCCTAAGCGCAATCTGCCACCTAGAAAGCTACGGTCAAAGCCGATAGCAGTACCCCATAACCTTGCCAGGTAACCATTGCTTGAACCGCGTGCATCCTGATTGGCATAATCTCCATAGGTTTGTGCCCAGATAGAGTTCTCAAGAGAAGTATTATCCGAAGATTTACTTTTGTCCTTACCTTCTTCTGCTTTTGAATCCTGAAGCCGCAGCACTGTTGCCTCAACAAATTTGTCCAGCGATCCATTTGTAGTCTCGATTACCCCTCTGTCAACAATAGGATACATCGTATTTAAGGAAGAGGCGATCTGGCTATCTGATGCAGCCTCAAGCGTTTTAAGCACATTGGACATATCCGGCGTAATAAGACCGCCATTATCCAATGCGGCTCCGACGCTAGCGGCATTAGAATTGGTAGCTTTGCTTTGAAAATCACTGCCTACGGAAATACCATAACCAACGCTCCACGGCCCTAAAGTAGTGGAAGTGACGGGAGCGGCAACGTAATAATCGATAATGATGCCGTTATCGCTGACTGTAAAGAGTTCAAACCCGAAATTTGTAAAATCTTGATGGAGAACGTTTAAGTTTGAATCCGTCGTCCCCTGCGCCTCAAACGGCGCGCCGCCATTACCTGACTCATTCTGGTAAATAGTATTTCCGCTGGAATCCTGAGATGTCCCGACCTCCACATTGTGCACATGAGAACACAGGTACATCTTTACGCCATTAGAGCCGAGAGAATTCCAAAATGTCTGTCGAGCAGCTACCCCCGCTGCATTTGCACTACCATTTGAATTTATACTACCATAAAAATCACCTAGGGCATTATCCAAATAGAATACCGGCTCATGAGCCATAACTAAAGTATACTTCGCAGTGGTCGGTGCCGCCAGTTGTGTATTCAACCAATCCTGATCTATCTGATAATAGTTACTCGTGCCTTGTTTTGTTGCATTATAATAAAAGTATTGGTCCACCGCAATTATGCGGACATTGCCTACCACCTTGGTCCAAGTATATCCTACCTGTCCAGCCGGGCCATCCGTGGGCATACTTGACCCAAGTGCATTATAGTAGGCGGTTGTTAAGGTGGTAGGGTGCAAGGAGGAATCCGGAGGCAAGCCATCATCCGCATTATTTTCATGATTACCTCGTACCGTGTATACGGGTATACCGGCAGCATAAACCGAGCCCATACCATACGCAGTGGATTTCCAATTCGCGAATTGAGTATCGTACTGGATCCTGTAATCGGGAACTCCACTCGAGTTCAACAAATCATTACCGTTTATGAGGTCGCCGCTCACGAACACTGCGGACGGCGTGATCGCACCGGTTTGAACACTGGAAGGATTAGTAATTACAGAAGCTATTGCGGGTAGATATTCGCTTACGCCTGTAGTCGTAGTTGTATCAGCGCCCCTAGTATCCCCGATCACAGCAAACGACCAAGGAGTTGTGGCATAGGCGCGGCCGCACAGTAAAGAACAGCAATACAGGACAACGATGAAAGTTAGAATAACTAACTTACGTATTACGGCCATTGCGATAAGTATATCATAGAATTTTGGAAACCAATAATACATAAATTAGCAAATTTAAGAAGTGGACCTCATAAGGACGCCCAGAAATATGGCGCAACAGAAAAACTCTCTGCATGCAGTTATATGATTTATTCTATTGTAAAACTCCGGGTTTATCTCTCTTTTACACAACAGAAATTCCTAGTTAATGCCCAGAATCTCACTCAAATAACGCCAGATACCTTCGATAAAGCCATTGACTAGGAAGCATTAACTACGAGGCGATTCGGGGATAATGAGATACTTTATGGAGAGTTTCCTGGCTACTTTTGGCAGGTTACCGAGTTCATGAAATTTCCAAGGCGAGATCGACGATACACAATTCAAAATAACGCCCTAACCCTTTGACACATTGGGACATAAAAATAGCCCTAAATGTAGTAAACATTTAGGGCTACTCTTATCTCTCATTATGGATTTTGAGAGATTTATTTGGCTCCCCCTCGAGGACTCGAACCTCGGACCTGGTGGTTACACGTGACCCGAAATTACTTTCGGACGCGGACTATATCTTTGCCGTCGGCTTGACGTTACGGCAGCAGGTGCATAGTCTCTGAACCTTCCCTGCCTTTCGGCGGGGCTCGGCTGCTGATTACCCTCGTCTCTACGTTAGGGCTTCCAGCAATTCTCCTGCAGTTTCAACTGCGGTTTCCCGCAGAAGCTGCAATACCTTACAGCCACTCGCTCTACCGACTGAGCTAAGGGGGAATGATGGTATTTTACACTAAATAATCTTGCTTTCAAGCGCTTTTATCTCTGCGTCAATATCGGTATTCAGCTTTTCTATCTCTTTCAACCTGCGGCCGTAATCCCTGGCCGTATCCTCATCGCGGAAGATCTTGGGGTTTGAGAGCGCGCGGGACTTAGCGTAACTTTCTAAGTCTAATTTCTCTTTTTTATTCTCCAGCTTTTTTATCTCCTCGCGGATCGACGCATTATGCGCCTTGCGCTTTTTCTCTTCTTCTTTGCGCAGTTTTTCTTCCTGCTTCGCCTTTTCCTTGGCTTCATCTACTTTGGGTTTATGGAGAGGCTTGGACTTCTTATCGATGATGACTTCTTCGGTATCTTTTTTATCCAGATAATAATCAAATTCTCCCGGGAACTTGCGTATTCTGCCGGCCTTGACTTCATAGACCGTGTTGGCCACGGAGCGCACAAAATAAATATCATGGCTGATAAAAACTATCGTCCCTTCATATTCGTTTAAAGCCCGCACCAAGGCATCCACCGCGTCCACATCCAGGTGCGTGGTCGGTTCATCCAACAATAAGAAGTTCGGAGGATTGATCAAAAGCTTAGCCAGTATCAGCCTGCTCTTCTCCCCGCCGGATAATACCTTAACCTTCTTCTCGGCGTCGTCTCCGGTAAAAAGAAAAGCCCCTAAAATGGTGCGGATCGCTTCCTCCGACATAAATCCTGGCGCGGCAGAATAGGCCTCGCGCAAGACCGTATTCTCCAGATTTAGAACATCAGTGCGGGTCTGAGAGAAATATCCGGTATCTACATTATGCCCCACGGTACGGAGACCAGAGTTTATATCCACGACCCCTGCCAGTATTTTTAAGAGAGTTGATTTTCCTGCACCGTTCTCTCCGGCCAATACCGCTTTTTCGCCCTGGGTGATTTCAAAATCCAGATCCTGATAAACCTGGATATCGCCGTAAGATTTAGATATCCCTTCAAGGCTGATCACTTTGTGGCCGCTGCGGCTGGTCCGGGGAAAACGGAAATTACCGATACTCTCGGACGGGTCCTGCGGAAGGACCACCGCTTCTTTTTCCAGGCGCTCCAGAGCCGTGCGTTTGGAACGCACTGCCGCGGCCTTATTCGGCTGGGCGTGAAAACGCGCGACAAAGGTCTCCAACTGCTCCCGCTTCTTCTCCTGCTCCTTGAACTGTTTTTCTAAATGTACCCGCCTCTCTTTTTTTATCTGCTCAAAATGCTCGTAATTTCCTTTGACCTTAAAGATCGAACCGTTCTCCAAAATCAGGGTATAATTAGTGACATCGGTCAAGAATGCCTTGTCGTGTGAGATCATGATAAACGTTCCCCGGAAACCTGCCAAATAATCCTTAAGCCAGATCGCGGCGTTTAAATCCAGGTAGTTCGTAGGCTCATCCAACAGTAGCAGGTCATAATGATAGTTCAGGAGCTTAGCTAAAAGCGTGCGCATCTGCCAGCCGCCGCTCATCTCCCGGATCGGACGCGAAAAATCTTTTTCTTTAAAACCCAGGCCCATTAATATTTTTTTGGCCTTATGCTCTAATTCAAAATAACCCAGAGATTCCAGATCGTGCAAAACTTCACCGTAGCGCCGCGAGCCGGCTTGGTTTTTTTCTTCCAGCTCTTCTTTTTCTTTTTTAAGCCCCAAAATCCTGTCATCGCCCTCGGTCAATTCCGCTAAAACCGTGCGTTCGGAATTAAATTTCGACTCCTGAGCAAGATAACCGATGAGCGTATTTTTATTTACTTTGATCTCTCCGGAGGAAGGTTCGACTTCATTAAGGATAAGCCCGAATAACGTGGATTTGCCCGCGCCGTTGGGGCCGATCAGGCCGATCTTCTCGCCCTCATTGATATTCAGGCTGATATCCTGAAAAAGGATTTTGCTTCCGTAGTTTTTGGAGAGTCCGTTAATGGTGATCATGGCTTAAATTGTGCGGCGGGATTCTAAGGCTTTTGAAAGAGTGGTGGAATCTGCGTATTCGAGGTTTGAGCCGACGGGTAAACCCAGTCCGATGCGGGTTAAATTCACGCCCAATGGCTTGATGAGTTTAGTCAGATACATAGACGTAGTCTCACCTTCGGTATCGGCGTCGGTTGCGATGATAACTTCCTTGATATTGTCTTCCTTGATCCGCTTTATCAGGCCCTCTATCTTTAAATCACTCGGGCCCCTCCCTTCAAGGGGAGAAATAGAACCGAGCAGGACATGGTAAACGCCGTGAAAGGTCCCGGATCTTTCTATGGCGGTGACATCAGTCGGTTTTTCCACGATGCAAATCACTTCTTTGTTCCGGCGCATATCCTGACAAACCCGGCAGATATCCTGCTCGCTCAAATTATTGCAGATGCGGCAGAAACGCACGCTCTCTTTTACCTTGATTATCGTCTCTGCTAGGTTTTTTATCTCATCCTTTGAGGCCCCGAGTATATAATTGACCACGCGCTCGGCACTGCGCCTTCCGATGCCGGGCAATTTATTAAGAGCCTCGATAAGTTTTTCTATAGATTCAGTATAATTGCTCATTAATCTTCCTTGATCACCCTTCCGTTAAACATATCCAGCGCGGATTTGATAAAAGGGCTGTTCCCGTTATCTTCCCTCTCCTTGGCTTCCGCGGAAAGGATAAAACTAACCCTTAAATTTTCGTTAAATAACTGCGAGATATTCTTCTCGACGATCTCCTTATTTTCTTTCATCTCAAGTGATTCTTTATGCAGAGAATAATTCTTCGGGAACGCAATAGTAAGGATATTCCCCTGCAGTTTCAGCGGCTGGCCCTCGTTCATATATGTGGCAACCGACATTTTGATCCGGCTTAAGTTTTCAATGATATTATTCCACCCTTCCTTTACATTATCCAGGGTTATGGATAATACCGTCGGCGGAGGCTCAGGCTTAGGCTCTTCCTTCCTGATGAAATTGGCTGTCTTATGCTCTTTTACCGGTGCTTCTTTTGCCGGCAGGCTCACCACCGGCGACTGGTTCTTTTTATCATACGCCAGCCTGACCAGGCTTATTTCTAACGGTATGCGCAAGGAATCAAGCCGCTTAGACATCTCTTGGGTCGCGACCATTATATTAAAAGCAGTGAAGATCTCTTCAAGAGTTAAGGCGTTGCCCTGCTTGAGAAGTTTATCGCAGGCCTCCTGCGGCAGGTCAATTAATTTGGAATCACCTTTAGTCACCCGCGCGATCATCAAATTGCGGAAATGCTCGATAAGGCTGGATAAGAATACGCTGATATCTTTTCCGTCGTCGATCAGGCGGTTGAGTACGTTTAGAGCGCCCAGCGGGTCTTTGCGTATAATGGTATCGGTTATTTCAAAAAGCGCATCCTGCTCCACCAGCCCCAGGATCGAAACTACGTCTTTTAGCGAAATCTTATCCTTAGAGAATGAAACCAGCTGGTCTAAAATAGATTCCGCGTCCCTTAAAGCACCGTCGCTGGATTTGGCGATAGCGGATAAAACATCTTTATCCACGCTAAGCTTTTCCGCGGCTGCTATTTTCTCCAATTGCGAGATCATCTCTATCACCGTGATCCTTCTAAAATCCAAACGGTGGCAGCGCGAAAGGATAGTCGGCATGATCTTATTAGGATGAGTGGTCGCGAAAATAAATTTAACGTACGGAGGCGGCTCTTCTAAGGTTTTCAAGAGGGCATTAAAACCGTCGGGGGTGATCTGATGGACTTCGTCGATTATGTAGACTTTGAATTTCCCGGCAACAGGCGCGAACTTTACGTTTTCGCGTAAAGTCCTTATCTCCTCGATGCCGCGGTTAGAAGCGCCGTCGATCTCGATAACATCAAGCGATGTGCCTTTGGCGATTTCAAGACAAGACGGGCATTTTCCGCAAGGGTTAGCCGTAGGGCCTTCCTTGCAATTCAGGGCCTTGGCTAAAATTCTTGCGGTGGAAGTCTTCCCTACTCCGCGCGGCCCGGCAAATAAATATGCGTGGGCGAGGCGGTTCTTCTGGATCGCGCTTTTAAGGGTGGTAGTGACGTGGTTCTGGCCGATGATTTCGTCAAAGCTTTTCGGCCGCCACTTTAAGGCAAATACTGTGTAGGACATAATGATTTAAACGGAGAGGCTGGGATTTGAACCCAGGGACCCAGTTTCCCGGGTCAACTCATTAGCAGTGAGTTGCTTTCGACCACTCAGCCACCTCTCCAAAGCTATTTCCTTCTCTTCTTCTTAAAAAATTGGCTCAATAAAGACCCGCACTCTTTTTCCAGTATTCCTTTTTCGATTTTAATGCGGTGGTTTAATTTCTTGTGAGCTGCGATGTTGACGACCGATCCGCAGGCTCCGGTCTTGGGGTCTGACGCTCCGAAATACAGGTCTTTAACCCTTGATAGGACTAAAGCACCGGCGCACATGCTGCACGGCTCAATTGTAACATAAACGGAAACGCCGTTCAACCACTTCTGCCCCAGATAATTAGCCGCCGAGGTGAGTGCTAGCATCTCCGCGTGCGCCGTGGGGTCTTTCAGCCGCTCGATCTGATTATGGCCGCGGGCGATGATCTTACCCTCATGGACTATCACCGCGCCTACGGGGACTTCGTCTTCCTCAAAGGCCCTCTGCGCTTCTTTCAGGGCCTCCTGCATATACAGAATATGTTTTTTCATGAAAAAATTAATGCGCCCAGGTGGATTCGAACCACCAACAACCAGCTCCGTAGGCTAGTGCTCTATCCAGTTGAGCCATGGGCGCAAAGTCGAGGAGTTATAGTGTTTATCGTCGGAAAAATGCTGTTTTATACTCTTGTTATTTGCTTTACTTTAATGCTATTTAATGCTATCGAATGAGGTACTGTATTCATAATTTATTCATAATCCCGAAGTACCCCTGAAAGACCCCCGTTTTTGCCACTTTTCTTGACCGTGGTGCCACGATCTCCGCGGAAAGCTATACTATCACTTTCTAGGGAGCTCTGCAAGCTAAAACTTATCATCCTCTTCACGGTTGCAATAAGTTTCCTATGCCGCCAGTTCCAAAACCAAGTTATAGGGCTGATCATACCTACCTCCTGCTACAATAGACGAAGGGACAGGCTAAATCTAACTAATTATTTTCAGGTAGG
>JAPLLN010000050.1 GCA_026387475.1 Candidatus Omnitrophota bacterium
GAAGTTCCATATCAATAACCCCAACATTCCCAGAAGTATCCAGACAAAATAAGTCGGTAGTACGCCGTTATGCAAAAAGCTTAGCGGCTTGGAAATAACGGCTAATTTCTTCCCCTGCTCATATATATCAAAAACACCTTTCTCCGCCGACTTATAAATGCCTTTTAACAATCCGTACTCGCTAATCGTATTGTAAAATTCCCCCCCGCTTACCGCGTTAGGGGTAAAATCTATCGGCTCTCCGCCCACGAAGACTTTATCCTGACGGTAGCGCGGCCGGAAGAAATTAAAATGGAATATAAAGAAACCTATGATCAAAGCAAGAATTATCAACGCGGTGGATGCCCCCGCATACCAGATACCCGTAAATTCTACCCCGGGGACTGCCGGAAGGATAAAATATTTAAGCGGGAGTTGAAAAGCGAACACGCCGAAAACGACGCAGATACCGGCTAAGATAAGGCACGGGAGCCACATCGCAAAAGGGACTTCTTCGCTTTTTGATTTTACTTCCTGATTATTGCGCTGGCCTAAGAATACGGAATGGATCAGTTTCATAAATGAAGCCAGGGTCAACCCCGAGCCGAAGAGCGCCACCACAAGGCATAAAGCGACTAAGAAACGTTCCGGGCCTGATGCGCCTAATTTCTGGATCAACCCCTGATAGATCATCCATTTAGAGACAAAACCGTTAAACGGAGGAACGCCGGAAATAGAGAGGCTGGCGATAAGGCATGATATATAGGTAATAGGCATTAACCGGCCCAAGCCGCCTAGTTCATCCAATTCCGTAGTCTTAGCGCGGTATTCCACGTTTCCCGCGGTTAAGAATAAACATGATTTATACACCGCGTGGTTTAACATATGGAAAATTCCCCCGGCTATTCCGATGGGATTTCCTGTAGCAATTCCCAGGACCATGTAACCTACCTGCGAAACCGCATGATAACCCAAGAGCTTTTTCATGTTATGCTGCACTAAAGCCATCATTACCGCCGCCAGCACCGTAAAGGCGCCGATGAGCATCAAGAAAATACTCATAGCCGTGTTCATCTCAAAAATATTAAGCGAGATCCTGGCCAACAGATAAACCCCTAATAATTTGTCCAACGACGCCGGAAGATACGCTACCACCGGGACTGGCGCGTCTTTTGCGCAAGGAGGGATCCAGGAATGAAGCGGCATTGCTCCGGCCTTGGCAAAACACGCTAAGGCAATACAGACATAAGCTAACGCAGGCAAATAATAACTGCTGGATAAACGCAGGCGGATGCTATCCATCTGAAACGTCCCGGTAAGATAAAAAAGTATGCCCACTCCCAGGATCATCAGGGCGTCTGTCCCGCCGACGATAATCAGCGTTTTCTTAGCCACCTCGCCGGTATTGTCGGCCCCGAAGTTTATCAAAAGATACAAAAGGAATCCTAAGAAACCCCAGAAAATAAGCAGAATGGCAAGATTGTTAGTAAGCACTACCCCTACTGCCGAGGCGGCAGTCAATATAATATAGGCATAATATTGCAAAAGGCGTTTCTTCCCTCGCATGAACTTCAATGAATATATAAAAGTCAGGATAAAAAATAACCCTATGGCCGGGACCAAAAATCCGTTTAAGGCATCAATCTTAAAATAAGGATAGTGCAGGCTCATTTTATCTTAAGCAAGTTACGCGCGATCTTCTTGGCGTGGTAATAGACCGCAGCGGTAAAATCCAGCATATTTAAAAACATATTGCAGGCCATAGGCGTGCAGACGCCCTGGATCATCCTCTCGTTGTGTTTTTTGCGGTACTCATCGACCATATTATCTATATGCTCTTCTTTCCTTAATACTATTTTGACTAGACTCAAATCCCCTCTTTCGAAAGCAAAAGCGATCTCATCAAGCGCTTCCAGCGTCTTATTATAAAGGGCCTCGTATTCCTTAACCGCGTCTTCCGTGAAAAGCAGCCTCTCTTCTATTTTGATCTGCACCCTCTCCAGGATATCTTTGCAGTAATCGCCGATAAGTTCAAAGTCCTCGACCACTTCGGCGAATAATACGGCTACTTCGCGCATATGCGCATCCTGATTACCTTTTCCCAATTTAACCAGGTCTGCGGCGATGTCCTTCTCCATATTGTTAAGATTGTTTTCATCCTCGAGGATCCCCGGGATAAGGTCGGCATTGTGCTCCATAAAGGTGCGATGGGTCATCTGCCACATCTTCAAGGCCAGCTTGGACATATCCTTTAATTTATTCTTGATACTATTCAGGTCGTCCATTCGGCCATCCCTCCTTTATCTTATTCGTTTTCTCTTGAGATAACCTGACCAGATCCCAACCGTTCATAATCTTTTTATTATCCGCCTTGTTGATAACAGCTACCCTCTCCGTGCAGCAATAACAGGGGTCGACCGCTGCCAGGGTAAGCGTGGCGTCTGAAATAGTCCCGCCAACGGCAGCGACTTTATCGGAAGCAACGTTCATAAAGCTGGGCGCGCGTATCTTATGCCTTACCGGACGGTTCGTCCCGTCGCTTTTAATATAATGGATGCATTCTCCGCGCGGCGCCTCCACCCTGCCAATACCTTCGCCGGGAGGAACATCTTTGACGTTAGCGTCGATCTCGCCTTTTGGCATCTTATTCAAGGCCTGATTGATAATATTGATGGAATCCTCCATCTCCAAAATCCTGACCATAGTCTTAGCAAAGATATCTCCGTCTTTCTCCAGGACCACATTCCAATCGATGGTGTTCATCAAGAATGCGCCATACGGCTCATCCCTTCTTATGTCAATATTTACCCCCGATGCCCGGGCAGTGGGGCCGACCACGCACCAGTCAATGGCCTGCTCTTTGGTGAGTGTCCCGGCAATTTTAAGCCGCGCTTTGATCACCGGGTCATCGTTAATAGCGCCGTAAAACATTTTTATAGACGGCGCAAGGTTATCCAGCATTTTCTTCAGCTCCGGGATATCTTCGTCTTTGATGTCGCGGCGGACCCCACCGATTTTAAACATGGCGTAATTATTCCGGTTACCGGTGACCATTTCAAACATATCCAAAACCGGCTCGCGGTATTTCCAGGCCCACATCCAGACCGTGTTGTAGCCTATAAAATGCCCGGCGAGCCCCAGCCAGAGCAGATGAGAATGTATCCTCTGCAGCTCGTCGATAATGGTGCGGATATATAAAGCGCGCTCGGGGACGATGTTCGCTTCGCCTCCGAATAAATCTTCGACTGCCAGCACATAAGCGTAGGGGTGGCTTGAAGAACATATCCCGCAAATGCGCTCCACCAGAAAAGCGATCTGGTCATAGTGTTTTGATTCCGCGAGCTTTTCAATACCCCTGTGATTATAACCGATTATAATATCTATATCGACGACCTTCTCTCCTTCCACATATAGCTGGAAAAATTCCGGCTCTTCCTGCATAGGGTGATACGGCCCGATAGGAACGATTACCTTATGACTCATTTTTTCTCCTTAAAGGAAATTCTCCCTCCGGCCAATCTTCAGCCAAGAGGAGGCGTTTTAAATTCGGATGCCCCTTAAAATTTATCCCGAGCATCTCCCAGATCTCCCTCTCTACCCACTCCGCGCCCCTGAATATCGGCGCTATGGAATCGATCTCGGGCCGTTTTTTGTCTTTGATCAGAGCGCGTAAAGAATAGACCTCACCCGCTTTGTCAAAACTGAAATGATAGAGCATTTCAAAACCTTCAGGCAGGTCAATGCCGGATGCGGTCGAGAACCGCAACCCCAAACCCTTAAAGATAAACTCTACCGATTTATACACATCATTGGGCTCGACCGTAAAATAAATCCTGCGCGCCGAGCGCTCATCCCAGACCTTGATCTTATTACCTAAACCGTCTTTTATCTTGTCACGCATATTCATGATTATTTACCTTTTCTTATCTTGGTTACCAGCTTCACAATACCGTCTATCATCGCCTCCGGACGGGGTGGACAACCCGGGATATAGAGATCGACCGGTAAAATTTTATCTAACGGTTCGCATACATTGTAACTATCCCTGAACATGTGGCGGGATAACGCGCACTGGCCCACCGCTACTACCACGCAGGGTTTAGGCGCCTGTTCGTATATTTTTTTCATACGCGGCACGCTCTTTCTATTCATCGCCCCGGTGATCAAAATGGCGTCGGCGTGGCGCACGGAACCTATCAATTGGATCCCGAATCTCTCTACATCAAAGCGGGGAGTAAATAGATCGAGTATCTCGATATCGCAGTTATTGCAGGAACCCGCGCTTACGTGAAAGACCCAGATCGATTTAGTCAGTGCTTTTATTTTTAAACTCATTATTGCCCCACCAGCGCTAAAATCACGGAAGCAACCGCCATAAAGGTCGGGACCTTCCAGAAAAATCCCAGTGCCTGGTCTATTCTCACCCGCGGGTTGGTATTTTTTACTAAAACGATAAAAAACAGTAATCCGATATATTTTAAGACCATAAAAAGCAAACTCGTGTCCTTGCCCATAAACAGGATGATCAAAAATACCGGCAAGATATAAAGCATAACCGCCTTGGTAAGCTTAAAAACAGCCAGAGGCAGGCCAGAATATTCTATCAGCGTTCCGCACATCAATTCCTGGTCTGCTTCCGCGATATCAAAAGGCGGATAACCTAATTTTGCCTGCATACAGAAAAAACAGACTATGAAAGCCAGGGCCCCGGACCAGGAGGCTATGTTAGAGGCGCCGAGCGCCTGCAGCTCTAATATCTTTCCCAGCTGAATAGAGCCCCCGCATTTGATGATCAAGGCCACAATGGAGAGTACGAACGGGAGTTCGTAAGCTAAAATAAGTTTTAATTCCCGCGACGCGCCTACCGAGGCCAGAGGATTGCGCGAAGCAGAGGCGCCCAGGATCATGGCAATAGCCGGAATCAGCATCAAATAAATCACCACGATCAAGTCTCCGTTAAATCCCGAGGCGCTGGATCTTAAATTCATCCCCAATATCGTAGCCACCAACCCGGCGCTTAAGAACCCCAGATAAGGAGAAAAAAGAAAAGTAAATTTGGATTGAGCCGGATAGATCGTCTCTTTACCCAGAAGTTTTATTATATCGGTAAAATTCTGGTGCCAGGGGGGGCCGACGCGGAATTGAACGCGGGCAGAAAGCTTCCGGTCAAACCAACCTGCAAGCAGGCCGATTACGGCGCTAAACAATAAACCCGGAAAGATCAAATAATTAAATAATAGCGTCATTTCTTTTTAGGCTGAATATCATCTCTCGACCACTTCAGCGTATGTACCGCTAAATGCTCTCCGACAAAATAAATATTCTTTTCCGCATCCTCTTCGACTTCCCGCACTTCTACGGCATGTTCCGGACAACTCCCTGCGCACTTGGGTAAGACCGTATTCAACCCCAAGCAAAAATCGCATCTTGAATCAAGATACGGGATAAAATCCTGGAAGATTATCCCAAAGGGGCAAGCTATGGAACAGGTCTTACAGCTCGTGCAGCGCATCTTATAGCGCTTGATGTGCCCGTCGGCTGCTCGCTCCAGCGCGTTGTGATAGCATGAATTCACGCAAGGCGCTTCTTCGCAGTGCCTGCAGATAGTGGCGAAGGTCGCGTATTCGCGCAGCGAACTTAACCCGTTATTCTGCGGGTGGTAAAAATAATCGCAGGCGGCCCTGCACTCCTTGCATTTGTTGCAAACGTCTAAATCGATAAATAATCTCTTCATAGATCAATCCCAAATATCGCGTATGTCTTTCAATTCTTCATAAGTAAATACCGGACCATCTTTGCAGGCGTAATATTTACCGACGCGGCAGTGCCCGCATTTACCCAGGCCGCAGGACATATTATTCTCCATGGATAAATAAATATCCGGCGGCTTGAATCCCAGATCCAGAAGCTTGAGGGTCACAAATTTCATCATTACCGGCGGGCCGCAGACAATTGCTACGGCCTTATTCATATCCAAAGGCAGGTCTTTTAATATAGTAGTGACCAGGCCGACGTTCCCCTGCCACGCCTCGTCGCCTACGTCAACGCTGGTTACGATATCCACTTTCTCTTTTTGCGCCCATTGGGGGAGCGCGTCTTTATAGATTATATCCTGCGAGGTGCGCGCGCCGTAGCGCAAGAGCACCTTATTATAATCCTCTATTTTGGCGAATAAACTAAAGAGGAGCGAGCGCAAAGGCGCCAACCCCACCCCGCCGCCGATGATGAGGATATCCTTGCCCTTAAACTTTTCTAAAGGATAGCCTTTGCCGTAAGGGCCGCGGATACCAACTGTCGCGCCCTTCCCAATACTATTAAGTTTTCCGGTGATCGTTCCGGCCTTCATGATGGTGAAATCGATCTTATCTTTTACCTGCGGGTCAGAAGAAGGAGTGAAAGGCGCTTCGCCGACTCCCGGGAGAGTAAGTTCGACAAATTGGCCGGTAGCAAAAGAAAACGCAGCCTTCGGCCGCAAGACAAAAGTCTTGATATTGGCGGTCTCCTGAATTATCTCCTCTACCTGGGCCTCAAGCGGCTGGTATATATTTTTCTTCATATAGCCTTCTTAAAATATGGCGGATGTCGATCTTACCCGGGCAGACGTCGATGCAGCGGCCGCATCCGCAGCACGCCTGAAATCCCAGATTATCGATAAAGAAATCGAATTTTTTCATATAACGGTTCCTCAACCGCATATAGCGCATGCGCAGAGGATTAGCCCCTCCGGCAACACGGCTGAAATTTTTAAGAAGGCAGCCGTCCCAGCTGCGCGCCTTCTTTGCTCCTCCCTCAGCCGGTTCATCGGAGAGCAGAAAACAATGGCACGTATCGCAGATAAAAATGCAACCTCCGCACTCTACACAGGTCTTCATCTGCTCCTGCCAGACGCCGGAATTAAATCCGGATGTCACTATATCTTTAAGCGTCTCTTTCTTGGGTATCTTATGCGGGGCTAAATGCTCTTCCATACGCTTGATCACGGTCTCTCTTTTAGCGGAACGGCCGGAGATCTGGCCAAAGGTGGCGGGTGTAAATAATTTCCTAATGCCGTCTATAGCCTTGCTCCCCTTGGAAGTAGCTATATCTACCAGGAAGCCATTACCCGTCGGAGAGAGATTAAGGTCAAACCCTGCTGTTGCGTGCGGATTTATATCAAAGGCGCGGCAAAAACAAGACTCTTTAAAAGACGGACAGTCTCCGGCGATAATAAGCGTTTCTTCCCTTCTCTCTTTATAAAGAGGGTCGGCGTCAACACCCTGCAGAAATACGTAATCCATCACCTTTAAAGCAAAGATATCGCAATTTTTTATCCCGCAGATAGCCGCAGGCTTTCCTTTCACGCCTTTCGGAGTCTCCGGGAAATATCCGCAAAGGTCTTCTTTAAAATGGACGAAAAACGTGCGTGCCGGCTCAATCGCGCGGTACTCGCTGAAGACTGCGTCTTCAATCTTGATTTCGGAGTATTTTTTCAGGGTATAATCTTCGGAAGGGAGGTTAAAATTATGCTCGCACTTGATCTTAAACGGTGTCGCGGCTTTTACAGGCAGATAAAGCTCGTAATCCGAAGCTATGCGGTCGTAAAACTTAAAAATATCCTCGTTCTTAAGGAAGAGTGTATCCATTAATAAAAACTCGGCTTAAAGGTTAAAAATATGGGCGAGGGATAGAATATTATCATAATTAATTTCGCCTGTCTATAAGTATTTAACGCCACCTTAACTCATCGACTTGCGGAACCTTAAAGTGCTGAAACCTATGACCATCAACCCCATAAAGAACAACGGGACCAGCTGGATCCAGAGGATATCGATGCCTGACCCCTTCAAGAATATACTGCGGATGACCACCATAAAATAACGCAGAGGATTAATGAACGTAAACCACTGGATGACCTGCGGCATATTCGCGATAGGGTAGGCAAACCCCGATAAAAGCACGGTCGGCATGTAAAAAAGGAATACCGACATCATTGCTTCCTGCTGGGTCGATGATACCGTAGAGATAAACAACCCTATGCCTAAAGTAGTGAACAAATAAATGCAAGTCGAAAAAAGCAAAAGAAACAGGTTGCCTCTCAAGGGAAGATGGAACCAAAGAACGCCCAGAATGGTGATCAGGGTTATCTGTATAAGGGCTATGACTCCGAAAGGCATAAGTTTTCCTATGATAAGTTCTATCGGTTTAATGGGGCTTACAGTCAACTGCTCCATTGTCCCGATCTCTTTCTCTTTTACTATAGCCATAGCCGAAAGCAATAAAGACATCATAGTCACGATGGTCGCGATGACCCCGGGTAGATAATAATTTCGCGAAATAAGGTTTCCGTTAAACCAGGCGCGATCCCGCAGATCAACGCTGGGCACGTTGCTGATCTTGCCGGTTGCCAGCGCTTCATTCTTACTAAGCTCCTGCTGGTAATTTTCTATAATTGTGCCGGCGTAACCCATGACGATCATCGCGGTGTTGGAGTCTGTGCCGTCAAAGGTAAGCTGAACCGCGGCGTCTTTGCCTGCCTCGAGGTTGCGGCCGAAACCGCGGTCGATGTGTATTACAACGCTGGTGACACCCCTATCAAGAAGCTTGGTCTGCTCTCTCTCGCTGCTGATGAAATGCTCGGGGACAAAATACTTAGAATAGGTAAACCTGCGCAAGAGTTCCCTGCTCTCCGAGGTATTATCCCGGTCAAAGACCGCGGTCGGCACATAATTAATATCTTTATTCGCAGCATACCCAAAGAGGATTATCTGAAGCAGGGGTGTTATAAAGATGACCGTCTTCATCCTCGGGTCGCGGAAGATCTGCTTAAATTCCTTTATCAGAATCGCCCTGATCCTTTCAAACATCTTAAGCCACCCTCTTTTTGAATCTTTTTATCGCCAGGCCCAGCATAAGAAATGCGAAAAGGAAGAGAAAAAGCGTCTCATCCCACATAGCGCTCATCCCCGCGCCCTTTAAGAAACAATTCCGCAAGATCACGATATAATAGCGCGCCGGGATAAAATAAGTAACGGCCTGGACGAATTTAGGCATATTAAATATCGGATAAATAAACCCGGAGAGAAGAATGGTCGGTATCATCGTAGTCAGGCTTGCCAGCTGGCTTGCCATCAATTGGGAGCGGGCTACTACGGAGATATATATGCCCTGGCTCAATGCGCCGGTTAAGAAAAGCGCGCTTAAAAATAAAAGCATCAGATAGCTGCCCCTGAAAGGCACTCCAAAAAGAAATCTGGCCATTATCAAACCGACGATGAGATCAAAAAATCCGATGGCAAAATAAGGAAGGAATTTACCGATTATCAACTCCGGGCCTTTTACCGGGGTGGAGATGAGTTGCTCCATCGTCCCCCTCTCCCACTCCCTGGCAATGCATATCGAAGAAAGAAGGGCTACGATGATCATAATGATCATGGCGATGACCCCGGGGATGATAAACCAGGTGCTCACCAGGCCCATGTTATACCAGATCCTGGAGCGCGCATCGATTGTAGGCGGCGGATTAAGTCCGTGACCGGCGAAATCATTGTTTATCAGGTCAATATTGTACTTTGCGACTACCGACCTGACATAACCCATAGCGATAGTAGCGGTGTTGGCATCGCTTCCGTCTACGATCAGTTGCAGAGGCGCGGCCTTTCCGCTTTCGATATAATGCGAGAAGTCTTTAGGTATAATCATGGCCATCAAGACATCTCCCTTATTGATCTTTCTTTCTATATCCCGGTAATTATCCGTGTATGAAACGATATTGAAATATTTGGAGTTCTCGAAATTGCGCATAAAATCGCGGCTGATCTTTGATGAAGCGTCCTGATTCCAAACTACGGTGCGCACATGGTCGATATCCAGCGAGAGCCCGTAACCGAAAATAAGGAGCAGAAATATGGGAATACCCAAAGCCAGCGCCAGCGACCGGGGGTCGCGCTTGATCTGGATGAATTCTTTTAAGGCTATTGCCTTAATTCTTTTTAAGCTCTGCGCGGTCATATTCTTCTATCGAAGAGACAAATACGTCTTCCAGTGAAGGAAGTATTTTATTTACGCTGAAATCCTTTGCCCCTTCTTTATTTAAAAAATCGCTTATAAGTGGGACTGCTTTTACGCTGTCATAAACTACGGCGTGGATATTCGCCCCGAATAACGCCGCTTCCTTTACGCCGTCGATCTTTCTTATCCTATCCAACCAGCTTTGGGCCTCGGCGAGTTGGATCTCCAACACCTGGTTCTTCATCCCCGTTGTCTTCATCTCCTGGGGCGTACCCTGGGCGATTATGGTGCCGTGATAGATCAGCACCATGCGGTTGCAGTTCTCCGCCTCATCCATATAATGCGTGGTCACAAATACCGTCACGCCTTGAGCCGCAAGGCCTTTGATGATACTCCAAAAGTTTTGCCGCGTGATCGGGTCTACGCCCGACGTAGGCTCATCAAGAAAGATTATCTTTGGTTTATGTAAGAGCGCGCAACCTAAAGCCAATCGCTGTTTCCAGCCTCCGGCCAGAGTGGCGGTAACCTTATCCCCCATCCCCTCTAAACCCGCGATCGTTAAAGTAGCTTCAAAGCGCTCTTTTCTCTCCTGACGCGGTATCTTGTATATCCCGCTGTAGAAATCAATATTCTCCCCGACCGTAAGGTCGTTATAGAGAGAAAACTTTTGCGACATATATCCGATATGCTCTTTTATCTTATGCTGCTCTTTGATAATATCAAAACCTCCGACTTTACCTTCCCCTGAAGTCGGCGGGATTATACCGCAAAGCATCCTGATAGTAGTGGATTTTCCCGCGCCGTTCGGCCCTAAGAAACCGAAGATCTCGCCTTGGGCCACCTGGAAATTTATTTTATTCACCGCGGTGAAATTCCCGAATTTCTTTTCCAGGCCCTGAACGCTTACCGCTATATTATTGACCGTCTCTACTGTCATATTCTTTTATTATGGTAACAAATGCCTCTTCTAAAGTTTTAGCGTTGAATTCTTTCTTGATTTCACCAGGAGTGGCGCAACGCAGGAGTTTCCCTTTATGAATAAGCCCCACCCTGCCGCAGCGCTCCGCCTCATCGAGATAACATGTGGAACAGAAAATAGTGACCTTTTCTTTAAGTAATTCGTAGAGTATTCCCCAGAAATCCCGGCGCGAGACCGGGTCAACGCCGTTAGTCGGCTCATCTAAAAATAAAACTTTGGGGGTATGTATCAACGCGCAGGCAAGGCCTAATTTCTGTTTCATCCCGCCGGAGAGTTTGCCCGCAAAACGCTCTTTAAACGGCAGAAGCCCGGAGAAACCCAGCAGCCGTTCGATAGCCTCGGGGCGCTTATCTTTTGCCACACCGTAAACATCGGCGTAGAAATTGATATTCTCTAAAACGCTTAATTCTTCATAGAGCCCGAAGCGCTGGGACATATAGGCAATATGTTCTTTCAGGGGTTCGGACTCTTTTACGGTGTGTTTATTGTAGACCCAGGCCTGGCCTGCGGTAGGATTCATTATTCCGGTCAAGAGGCGCATAGTGGTAGTCTTTCCCGCGCCGTCCGGCCCGACTAACCCGAAGATCTCCCCCTCCTGAACCTCAAGGTTAAGTTGGTCGAGGGCAGTCAATTCCCCGAATTTACGGGTAAGGTTCTCGGTCTTTATGGTAACCATGGAAATTAGTTATTCAATTTCTATGTAAGCGTCAGCGGGCATCCCGGGCTTTAAGTCCAGACTGGAATTATCAGCCCTGACTTTTATTCTGTAGACGTACTTCACCCTCTCTTCGGTAGTCTGGATGTATTTGGGCGTGAATTCGGTTTCACTGGATATGAATGAGACCCGGCCTTTGTATTTTTTGTGCGGGTAGGTATCGGTCATGATGTACGCCGGTTGGTTAAGTTTTACCCGGCCGAGGTCCTTTTCGTTGATATACGCGGTGACCCAGATATTATTCAAATCCACCGCGGTAAATACCGGAGCGCCCGGCTGCACCACTTCTCCGGCGAGGGCACTCTTTACCAGAACAAAACCATTCAGTTGAGAAGTTAAATCCGTAAAGCCTAAACGGGTCCTGGCCAGATCAAGAGAAGCCCTGGCCTGCTCCATATTCGCGCGGCTGGAATCAGCTTTAGTCTTGGCGGTATCGCGCTGCTGGGCGGATATAGCGCCTGCTTTATAAAGATTCTCGGCGCGCTCATAATCGACCTTATCCAGCGCGTACTGGTATTCATCCGCCCTTAACGCAGCCTCGTCTTCGGCCACGACCTTAGAGAGCTCGTCGGTATTAAGCCTTGCCACCACATCCCCGACCTTGATCACCTTTCCTTCATCGGTAAGAAGCTCGGTTATCTGGCCGTTGACCCGGAAAGAAAGGCGCACGTCATCCCCCTCCATATTGCCGGAGACCTTGATCACCTTTACGTTACGCCTCTCCTTCAGGATGATATACGCGGAAACACCCGCGGCGATCAGGGCTGCGATCACGATTAGAAATACGGGTTTAATTTTTAGCTTTATTTTCATTTTTATTCTCCTTTAAGACTTGCGTGCCCATGCTCCGTTCAAGACTGGCTCTAGCCATGATATAATCGTAAGTCCCCGACGCCAGATTCTGCTCTACCTGCGCCAAGGCTACCTCCGAATCCAAGACATCAAGATTTATTCCTACCCCGCTGATATACCTGACCTCGGAGATCTTTAACGCCTCTTTTGCCTCCGCGATATTATCTTTCTGGGAATCGATCACCGTCTGCGCTTCTTTCATATTAAGCACTGCCTGTTTTACGTCTACGGCGACCTGGTCGGAAACATTGTCTTTGCTGATGAGCGCCTGGGAATACCTGGCCTTGGCCGCGTCTACCCTGGATTTGGTCAAGAATCCGTCGAATATAGGCACTGTCACCGCTACCCCGACATCCCAATTATTGTGCCGGTTATTAAATATATTTGCCAGATTGCCCGATCTGTAAGAAAAATCCGCGCTACCCTCAACTTGAGGGAGCCATCCCGAGCGCGCGTACTTGATCCCCCATTTGCTGATGTCTATGCCCAAAGACTTAACTATCATTTCCGGCTTGTTAAGGTAGGCTACTTTCAGGAATTCGCTTTCTTTTATTTCTATCGGAATATGGCGCAACCGGTCTTCTATCCTTAAATCCGCGCTCTGTTTAAAGGCAAGTAGTTTCTTTAATTCGGCTTTGATCAGATCAACCGCGTTATCCGCCTGGATCAATTGCGGCATTAATAATGATACCTGCACCTTGGACTGTAAAAGGTCGAACCTTGAAGATGTGCCGCGTTCGTACCTGTTCTTTACTTCCAGGAAATGGGCCTTAGCCTGGCCTAAAAGTTGTTGGGCAATGCGTTGATTCTCATACGCAAATAGGAGGCCGTAATAAAGCCTCTTGGTCTCGAATTCCACATCCAGCTTTTTGGCGCGCAGGCCTTCTTCCTGGCTCTTAAAGGTAAGTTGTTTCTGCCTAAGGCTAGAGATATTTGCCCCGCCGCTGTAAATCGTTTGCGTTGCGTTTACACCGACCTGGTTATCGTTCTTGTACCCGGCGAAGACTCCGTAATCTTTACTCGAACTTAACGCTGAAGTGGCAGTAGGTACAGCGGCCCGGCGGGTATAGCTTGCCTGGGCATTTACATCCGGCAGGAAGGCGCTGCGCGCGCCTATTATGTCAGCCCGGGCTGCCTCCACTTCTTTCTCCTGGATCTGGATATCTTTATTATTTTTGTAGGCGACGCGCACGGCATCGGTAAGGGAAGTAAAGACTAAAGACTCGGAAGCATTCTCGGCGCAGAAAGCGATTTGCGCAAAGAAACAGATAAGGAATAAGATTAAAGCGGATTGTTTTGAGATGATGCTTTTTAATTCGTTGTAAATGGGATAGGATTTGTTGACTTTGAAAAATCTGGCGTTGGCCCGGTACTCGCTAGTCAAGACCCCTTCCTTTTCAAGGTTGTTCAGGGTCTTTTGGAATACTCCGGGTTTTTTTCTTAAGAGGCGGCCGAGCTCCTGCATATAAAAAGCGCGCTCGCTTTGAGTAAAGAAGAGCTTTAAAAGGCGGGTCTTGTTTTTAGTCAGCTGCAGCATATCCCTCTGTATGTTTTAAGCATACAATCGTATGTTTTACGGATACAATTATATGCTTAAGGCATACAGAAGTCAAGGATTATTTAAGCCCCCAGCTTGGCCCTGACTAAATCGCTGACTAACTTACCGCCTGCCTGGCCGGCGATCTTAGAGTTTACTTCCTTCATCACCTTGCCCATGTCTTTGATACCCTGGGCTCCGGTTGCGGCTACGGCTTCCTCTATTACTTTCTTGATCTGCTCTTCGGAAAGTTCAGGAGGCAGGTACGTCTTTAGTATTTCGGCTTCTTTTTTCTCTTTATCCGCCATTTCGAGGCGGTTGCCCTTGGTAAACTGCTCAATGGAGTCCTGACGCTGCTTGATCTGCTTTTTGATGACCACTACTACTTCGCTGTCGTCAAGTTTTGCCTTCTTTTTATTAGTCGCGGCATTTATCATGTCAGCGCGTAAAAAGCTCAAAACAGAGCTTTTTAAGGTGTCGCGCGCCTTCATCGCATCCTTATAATCATTCATGATCTTTTCTTCCAGCATAAGCCCCCCTTGTTCTATAGGACTATCTTTTTAAATTGTTTAAGCCTGGCCGTCAGATCCCCAAGACTTAATCCGGCGGTCCTATCCAGCCCGAAATCTTCGATATTAAAAGACGCGGCGATCGTTCCGTATGCCAGGGCGTTTTTGATGCTTGCAGCATCAACTTTACCCGTTCTGGCGAGGTAACCCATAAATCCTCCGGCAAAGGTGTCCCCTGCTCCGGTAGGGTCGATGACTTTTTCGCAAGGGTAAGCCGGGAGCGCAAAAATAAATTTACGGCTATAAAACAAAACCCCGTGCTCGCCTTTTTTTATCAGGATCATCTCCGGGCCCAGGGCGCGCAGACGCTTAGCCGCCTTGAGCAGATTATTCTCGCCTGAAAGGCTGCGCGCCTCCTGGTCATTAGCCACAAAAATATCCACCCTTTTAAGCATTTTCAATAAGGCCCGGCGCTGGGTATCTATCCAGAAGTTCATCGTATCCATTGCCACTAACCGCGGCGCGCGAATCTGATCGAGCAATTTCCTTTGAATATGCGGGTCGATATTCGCCAGAAAAACGTATTTGATATTCTTCTGTTGCGCGGTGATCTTAGGATCAAAGGTAAGCAAGACCCCTAATTCAGTCTTCCGGGTGATCGCCGTGTTTAGATCTCCCTCGTATTCTCCTGTCCAGCTGAAAGATTTTCCTTTCTCGCGGGTGAGCGCGTCTAAGATCACCCCTCTCTGTTTGAGAAGATTTATATACTTGGCAGGAAAATCTTCTCCCACCGCTGCCACAATATTGACCGGAGTAAAAAGCCGGGCAGACATCGAGAAATGCGCTGCTGACCCGCCCAAGATATTCTTACGCAGGCCAAAAGGCGTCTTTACCGTATCGGTTGCTACCGTTCCCAGGACGATTAGGCTCATTTTATGAATATCAAGGTTAATACCGCTATTATCGCGCAATAATACCCGAAATAATACAACTTAGCTTTCTTTAACACCTGCTGCAGGAGCCGGAGCGCGAGCAATCCGACTAAAAAGCTTACCACGGCACCCAAAGCTAGTTCAAGAGGATTTAATTTAAGAGAAAAATCGATTTTCCTTGCCTCCAGAATGGCGGCTGCGAATATCGCCGGGATGCTTGCCAGAAATGAAAAGCGGAAAGCGATATTCCTGTCGATCTTCCTGAATAACAGGCTGGATACCGTCATACCGGAACGGGATACTCCCGGAATAATAGCAAGCCCTTGAGCCAGGCCCAGGAACGAAGCATCCTTAAAATTCAGGTCCTCTCTTTTTGCGTCCATAAATCTTTGGGCGGCAAAAAGAATTGCGGCGGTGATCAACCAGCCAAAGGCTACTGCCCGCGGAGAAGAAAATAGCGCTTCAAAGAAATCTTTCCCCGATAAACCTATGACGCCGGTGATGGCCGTTACAATGATCACCAGGGTAATCAATTTCAGGCTGCGTAATAATTTCAGGATATCCTTGAAAAAGAAAACCAGGAGAGATAAACATGTGCCCAGGTGCAGTATCACGGTTATGGCAATGGCTTCTTGCGATAAACCGAATAGTCTTTCCAAGACTACCAGATGCCCGGAGCTGCTTACCGGCAAGAACTCGGTCAACCCCTGGACAATTCCTAGAATAATTAATTTAAGCATGGTTTTTTAAGAATCCTTCCATAAATTCCGGCAGAGGCGCGCGTAATTTTACGTTCTTTCCGGTTTGCGGATGCAAAAATTCAAGGCCCTCGGCATGCAGACATAACCTCTTGGCCCTTAATTTAAAATCCCTGCGAAAAGCAAAACGGTCATCCCCGACAATAGGATGCCCGAGATGTTTAAAGTGTATCCTGATCTGATTAGTCCGTCCGGTCTTCGGCTCTGCCTTGATAACCGTAAAATCTTTTTTTCTCTCTATTACTTTATAACCCGTAAGGGCGTTCTTACCTTCAATAGGCGCCTTTATTTCCCCGGAATCAGCAGAAACCTGCCCTTGTGTAAAGGCTATGTATGATTTCTTTACCCTTCTCTGCTTAAACTCCTCCATCATTTTCTCTTCAATAGCCTTACCCTTGGCGTAGATCATCAGGCCGGAGGTCTCTCTATCCAGCCGGTGGCAGGGATGGAGACGGTATGCCAAGCCCCTCTCCTTTAAATCATCATTCAGGATGCTTGTCAAAGTGCGCGATTCGTTTTTAGGCGTGGGCACGCTTAATAATCCCGCCGGCTTATCCACTACGACCAGATAATCGTCCTCGTAAACAATGGGGTTATTCACTATATTATTTCAAGCATCCGGTCAAGCGCGTGTCTTGCGCGCTGGCGGATTTCATCGGAGACCCTTACCTCTTCCTTCATCTCCTCCAGGGCCCAGAGGATCTTCTCCTGGGTGGTGCGTTTCATATTCGGGCATATCGCCCGCTCGCTTGCCGCGTAAAATTCTTTAGTCGGATTATCCTTTTTGAGCCGGTAGATAAGGCCGACCTCGGTGCCGACAATAAATTCTTTGGCTTCCGATTCTTTGGCGAATTTACCCATCAGGCTCGTCGATAAGACTACATCAGCTAAAGCCACTACCGCAGACAAACATTCAGGATGCACCATTACCTTGGCAAAGGGATGGAACTTTCTCTCGCGGTTGATATCCTCGGGGAGGATCTTGACGTGCGTAGGGCAATATCCGTTCCAGCTGATGAGTTTTCTGCCGGTTTGTTTCGATGTATAGTCAGCCAGATATTTATCCGGTATAAAAATAATCTCTTTTTTATCTTTTAAGGCGTTGACCACGGCTACGGCATTGGTAGAAGTGCAGCAGTAATCCAGTTCCGCTTTTACATCAGCAGATGTATTCACATAACCGACGACTACCGCCTCGGGGTGCTCTTTTTTCAGCTTTCTCACGTCGGCAGCGGTGATCATATTCGCCATGGGGCATCCGGCGTGGACATCGGGGACGATCACCTTTTTATCCGGCGAGAGTATAGAGGCTGTTTCAGCCATAAAATGCACCCCGCAAAAGACTATGACCTTAGCGTCGGTCTTGGAGGCAATGCGGCTTAACTCCAAAGAATCGCCGCGGAAATCCGCCACATCCTGGACCTCGGGGAGCTGGTAATTGTGCGCCAGAATAACGGCATTGCGCTTCTTCTTAAGCTCTTTGATCTTCTTCTCTAAATCATCGCGGAATATCTTTTTCAACATCTTAATCTAACGCCCTTTCTATTATTCCTCCGCCTAATACCTTATCCCTGGAGTAGAATACTGCGGACTGGCCCGGGGTAATAGCAAACTGCGGATGCTTAAAGGTTATTTTTAGTTTATTTTTAAAAGCAACAACCTCTGCGGCTGCTTCTTTGTGATTATACCTTATGCGCACCTTTAAAACAACTTTCTTTTTTATAGGTTTTGCAATAAAATGCGCGTCTTTGACCAGGAGTTGTTTCTTTAGAACATCTTCTTTGGCGCCCAGGGTCAATTCATCAGTCTTAGGATCTATCTTGGTTATATAAACCGGATAACCCAAAGCAACCCCCAGGCCTTCGCGCTGACCGATGGTATAAAATGCGACACCTTTATGCGAACCGAGCACATTCCCTTTTTTATCCACAATCTCCCCGGGCCTGATTTTATCCTTCAGATAGCTTTTGATAAACGGACGGTAATCTACTTCGGGCAAGAAGCATATCTCCTGGCTTCCTACCTTATCCGCCACTGCCAGGCCGAATTTCCTGGCTAATTCCCTGACTTGTGTCTTAGTGTATCCGCCGAGAGGAAAGATCAAATGTTTAAGCTGATTTTGGCTTAGGCGATAAAGGAAATACGATTGGTCTTTATGTAAATCTTTGGCTTTCTTGAGTTGGAGGCCGTCTTTGATTTTAGCGATCCTTACATAGTGGCCGGTAGCCAGATATTTAGCATCCAGAGAGAGCGCTTTTTTAAGCAAATGGTCGAATTTCAGATATTGATTGCAGCGCACGCAAGGGTTAGGCGTGCGGCCGCTGGCGTATTCCGCCAGAAAATCCTTGATCACATACTCATTAAGGGCCTTCTGCATATTCAGCACATAATGCTTGATCCCTAATTTATGACAGACACGCCGGGCATCCTCAATTCCCTGAATGCCGCAACAGGCAGGCTTTTTTCTATCGGCGTCTTTCAGGTTAAAACACATAGTAATACCGATAACCTCATAGCCCTGCTCCTTTAAGAGAGCTGCCGCCACCGAGGAATCCACCCCCCCGCTCATCGCCACAACTACACGAATCTTTTTCATATAATTTAAGCTCGGTACATAATTACGTTAGCTTTCTCCAACGTAATTAAGCCTTCTTTTACCATCTTGTCAAACTCGGGGAGGATTTGATTGATCTTTTCTTCGCTATCGACTATCTCTATGACTATGGGCAGATCCTCCGAGAGGCGCAATAATTTAGCCGTATGCATATGGCTCTTGCAGCCAAAACCCATAAATCCTTTAATCACGGTTGCTCCCGCCATCCCCCGCTTTTTAGCGAGCAGGACAATTTCTTCATAAAGCGGCTTCCCATTCCATTTATCGGCTTCTCCGATAAAAATCCTCAACAATTTCCCGTCTGCCGGAATCTTCATATTGCCTCCTTTAATATTATATTACTTCGCCCAATATTACGCCGATCCTAAAAACTAAAAAACCTACTACCACGCTACTTAATATATTCGCGAATGCCCTAATGGATTCTCCGTCTTTTATTAGGTTATTAGTCTCCAGGATAATGGTCGAGAACGTGGTGAAGGCCCCGCAAAACCCGATCATCAACAGAAGCTTTGCGTTAGAATCAAGCAAGAACTTGTTTTCAGAGACCGACACTAAGAAACCGATTATAAAACAACCGGACAGATTAACCGCCAGAGTCCCGTATGGGAAACTTGTTCCGAAGACCCTGTAGATAAACCCGGACAATAAATAACGGGCTAATGTACCTATTGTACCACCGATAACCAGATTAATAAACTTTATCATAAGATCTTCCCTCCTTAAAAATAAAAAACCCCTACTTTTATAAGTAGAGGTCATCAGCCGGAATTTTTACGGCGGTTCCCTTAGGCGAACCTCATCGCCCTCCCAAATGTTAATCTATTATATCAAAAATTAATTAACGGACAAGGTAAATTAATGGCTTGATTATGAAGGTTTCTCTATATAGAAGCCCAACGGCCCTTTCTTTTTAATCGGCGGCGGCTCTATTAGTTCCTTGAGCGCCTTGAAGACTATAAGGAATTGTTTATCGTATTTCTTCTCCAGCTCTTCAATCTTGCGCTTCAGGTTTACGCTGGTCAAAAGCACCCTGCGCAGCTGAATAAACGCCCGCATAATCTGGATGTTCACGCGTATTGCCCTCTTGCTGCGCAATACGCTGGAAAGCATAGCAACACCTTGTTCGGTGAAAACGTACGGCAACTTACGCGTACCGCCCCAGCTTGATATGCCATTTTGGCACATCAAGTTCTCGAATTCCTCCCTGGTTAATTGAAACATAAAGTCTTCGGGAAACCTGTCAATATTGCGCCTAACCTGACGAGTCAATTGGCCCGTATCTACCTCATACAGTTTCGATAGGTCCCGATCTAACATAACCCTTTTACCTCTGATTAATAGAATCTTTGCTGCGACTATATCCACCAAAATACCGTTAGCCATATTCCCCTCTCCTTTCTACATCAATAGACGAAGAGGATGGCAAAATCTAACGCAGAAAAACTGTATTAGCGGACTGACGCGGCGCGATTTCGAGCGAATAGATGCTTAGTTTTACGGGAGACGCCGGTGAAGCCTCGAGGAGCATATAGCGACGAGAGGCAAACCGGCGGCAGGACCCGTAAAACTCCCACAAAACAAAGAGGCCCGGAAATTCCTTCCCGAGCCTCTAATGTTTGTCTCAACTACCAGGTCTTATAGCTTCACTACGTTCTTAGCTTGCTCACCTTTGGGGCCTTTTTCGATCTCGAACTCGACTTCCTGGCCTTCCTCTAAGGTCTTATAGCCATCACCCGTGATCGCTGTGTGATGCACAAATACATCAGCACCCGATTCAGGAGTAATAAACCCATAACCCTTCTGGTTTGAGAACCACTTTACTTTACCTTTTGCCATTACTTACTACCTCCTTTCCTACTATATTTGCAATAGTAAATAACGGCGAAAAAAAACCGCAAGGCGGACAACTTATTACCTTACGGCTAAAGCCCTTCCACTCCTTATTTACTACTTCTGAAAAAGTATACAACAATTATTATATTAGTCAAGCGATTATTTGACTTTTAAGCCCTGACCTGGTCGACTTTGCTAAGGTTAAAGTACCCTAACACCTTGACCCGCGCCTTGGATTTACCCACCAGCCAATCATGGTATTTGCCCATAAAACGGTCATGCCGGGCCTTCGCCTTCCATTCGTAAACCGAAGCGTATTGATCCTTAAAACCATGGCGCTTCATCGTGTAGTAGGCGATAAAACCCTTAGCCTTTTTGGCATAAGCTGCCCACATCCTGGAGTCTTTGCGGTATTGAGCTACTTCTTTAGGCTTGATCTCGAATAATACTGAATGAATGAACATTTATCCTCCCGTAGGATAATTATTATATACGCGAAAACCGTATTTCCAAGACAAATTTACCACTGCAGCCTTACTCCGCCTTCAAGCCACCTGCCGGGCTGGGGTATACCCTCGATCTCTTCGTAATCAACGTTGCCTAAATTAGTCCCTTCAAAAAACACCTGCGAATTCCTGTTAATGTCATAGCTTAGGCGCATGCTAAGCAGAAACCATCCTCCTCTGCCGGGTTTTTTCTTATAAACAAAACCCAGCTCCTGCGCCCCGAAAGGAAGATGGAAGATCAGCGCGCTGTTAAACAGATGCTTAGTGTAGTTCGGGCCGTATTTATAGATAAGCCCCGACTCGTTGATATTCTTATTAACGTAAGTATACCCGGCGTTAAGATCAGCGATCTTATTCAATTTTAGCTTTATGTTGTTTTCAAACCCGAGCACCTTATCGCTGGTGATATTCTCCACCTGCCATTTGGCCTGGGACGGAGAATGTTTTACCCAGTCGATCACATCTTTCTCTTGTCTGAAGAAGAATGTCCCGTTATAAGCGACACGGGAAGACTTAAAATCATATCCGGCCTGATAATTTAAGGCGCTCTCCGCGCTCAAATTCGCATCACCCAGGGTAGTCGGATCGCTGTAATAAAGTTCGGTAAACGACGGTATGCGCATACTGCGGGAAACCCCTAGATTAAAAGAATTAAAATCATTCAAGGAATATTTTAACGCGAGCGATCCGGTATTAACACCGTCGAATGTGGAAAAATCGTCAAACCTGAACGATGCGCCCAAAGAAAGATTACCCGGCAGGTCCTTGGAATCATCCAGAAATATGCTCTGGTGCTCGCGAATATGTTTCCCCAGGTTGGAAGAGCGTATTAGTTCCTGCCCGTATTCAAGCCCCAGCCCCGCCTTACCTATAATACCGGCGTCCTTCTGAAAATAAATATTCGGGGTGAACATATCCGTGCGGTGGTCATTGCGGTAGGTTGAGCGCTGCAGGGTCTTATCCAAAAGGAATTTATCAAAGTGCCTGCGCCAGAGAAAATTAGGCTTAATAGTAAGGCCTTCTTTTTCCAGGACCAAACCGGTATTTAACAAGAAGGTCTTAGTCCACTCTTTTGATTCGTATTTACTGCCGGGAGTGTAAAAATCAAACGCGCCGAATTCTTTCTCCTGGTAACCGAAATTCAGATTAAATGCGCCGTTGGGAAGATCGACGCTCGAAGTTAAATTAGAAGTAAACTTCCTGAAATCCGTATCCGGCTTAAAACCTCCGGACTGGGCGTTTTCAACCGAAATACGCGCGCCGATATTATTTATCTTATCGCTGGCGCTAAACAGGACCGATCCGGTGCGATACTCTCCTCCTTTAAGCTCAAGGAAGAGTTTTCTCTCCTGCGGCTTCTTGACCTGAAAGTTTATAGCGCCCCCCATAGCATCCGGGCCGAAGACCGATGACCCGGCTCCGGGGATCACTTCAATACGCTCTAGATCCTGGCTGGTAAACGGCAGGTCGGAATTGTGATGCGCGGTCTGCGGGTCATTGATGCGCTGGCCCGACAAAAGCATAAGCACGCCCTGAAAGGTCGAGCCTCGCAGAGAGAAATCCGTCTGGATACCTTCCTTTAACGAACGGCTCTGCAGGTCAACCGGAGTAATGCCCAGGGTCTCGACAGGCGAATCCGCGGGGAGGTCCCCGGCAGTATCGTATCTTACGCTATAGGCGCTGCTTAAATGCACCTTGGCCTTGCTTACGACAATGGGTTCGAGCTTAAATCCGGAATTATCTTCAGCCGCGACCGGGCCGCAGACAAGGAAGATCAAAATAAAAAATAAACCGTATACCCTGTTTTTCAGCATACGGTTATTATAAAAGTTTAGAGCTAATTGTCAACCAATTATTTATTACTGGTTGACATTACCTCGCATGCACCACGTCCCCGGCCATCACCTTCTTGATGACCCCCGAGTCTTTGCGGATGAGGAGCCCGCCGTCAATATCGATATTTACCGCCTCCCCCTCAATATGCTCCCTCTGGCAATAGACCTTGACCCTTTTGCCCAAAGTCAGGCTGTATTCGCGCCATTTTTCCAGAACACCCTTGACTCCTTTTTGCTGCCAGGCCAGATAGTTATACTCCATGCGGCGCAAGATTTCTTGCAAAAGCCCCACGCGGTTTAACTCCTCTTTTTTCTGCTCTTTTAATGAAGTAGCGCCGCTGATCAATGCCAATTTACCGTTATTGACGTTCAATCCGATACCGATGACCACAAAATTTACCTTATCCATCTCGGCGTTAAGCTCCGTAAGTATCCCGCCGATCTTTTTATGGTGAATGAATATATCATTTGGCCATTTGATCTCACAGGAGATGCCCGTGAATTCCTTAATCGCCTCGACAATACTCACCCCCGCAAGAATGGTAAGTATCGAGGCCGAGTTAGGCAGGACCTTGGGCCTTAAGATCAAAGAGAAATATAATCCTTTATATTTAGGAGAAAACCAGTTTCGCCCCATCCTTCCCCTGCCCTTGGTCTGCGATTCCGTCAAAACCAGCGTCCCGTCAACAGCGCCCTTCAAGCCGAGTTGCCCCGCGGCATCCATAGTCGAAGAGACGCTGTCAAAATATATTATCTTCTTCCCCAGTATCTGGGTATTCAGGCCGCGCAGGACTTCAAATTCAAATAATCTGTCCGGGGCTGACTCCAGGCGGTAGCCTAAATGCGGGACAGCCACGATATCGTAGCCGTTATCGCGTAATTCCTGGATATGTTTCCAGAGCGCCTGACGGCTTACACCTAACCGTGAGCTTATCTGGTCGCCGGAAACATAATCCTGTTTCTTTCTAAGGGCTTCTAAGATTTTTTCTTGCATGATTATTTTTTATCGCCTGCCCCGTGAAGAAGGCTTATTTACCGGGTTTATTTACGGGGTAGAGCGGAGACATGGCGCGTAATTTGCTTACGATCTTAGGCAGGTTATCCATAAAATAATTTATATCGTCCTCTGTCGTCCAGCGGCCCATACTTATCCTTAACGATCCGTGGGCGACTTCATGAGTAAGGCCGATAGCCAAGAGTACATGCGACGGCTCAAGAGACGACGAGGTACAGGCTGAACCGGTGGAACAAGCGATACCCAACATATCCAGATTCAATAGTATTGATTCCCCTTCGATATATTTTATGGAGAAATTAACGTTATTAGGGAGCCTCTTAATAGGATGCCCGTTAAGGATCACATCCGGGATCTTCTCGGGTATCTCTTTGATCATCCTGTCGCGCAAGGCGCTCTGGAATTTCGCTTCTTTTTCCAGGTTCTGGCGGCATAATTCCACGGCCTTACCCAAGCCGACTATACCCGTGGTATTATAAGTAGATGCGCGCCTGCCTTTTTCCTGATCCCCGCCGTGCAGAAATCTTTCCACGCGCGTGCCTTTTCTGATATACAGAGCGCCTACGCCTTTAGGCCCGTAAAATTTATGCACCGAAAGCGATAAAAGATCGACATTCAAGTCGTCCACATTCACGGGAATGTGGCCTACGGTCTGCACCGCGTCGGTATGAAAATATACGCCCTTTTCGTGAGCGATCGATCCTATCTCGGCGACGGGTTGAATAGTGCCGATCTCATTATTAGCGTGCATTACCGATATAAGAATTGTCTTATCGGTAATAGCCTTCTTGATATCACCCGGATCGACTAATCCGAATTTATCTACTCCGATAAAGGTGACCTTAAAACCTCTTTTTTCTAAAAATTTGCAGGGCTCGCTCACCGCGTGATGTTCGATAGCGGTTGTAATAATATGATTGCCTTTCTTTTCCATTGCCCTGGCCACACCTTCGACAGCAGTGTTATCCGACTCTGTGCCGCCGGAAGTAAAAACGATCTCTTCCGGTTTAGCCCCTAAAAATGAGGCGAGGCTTTCGCGCGCATCCTCTATACCCTTTTTGGCATCTTGACCGAACGAATGCAGGCTAGAGGCATTTCCGGACAACTCAAAAAAATACGGCTCCATTGCCTTAAGCACCTCGGGGTCGCAAGGCGTAGTAGCGGCGTAATCTAAATATACTTTTTTCATCATATTACCTCGTTCAAGCTCCCCGTGCGGTAACCTTCCAGATCCACGGTTATATAATTATAACCCAATTTTTTTAATTTGTCGACTAGGGCTTTGCGTTTGGCGATCAAAAGCGGGACGTCGTTTTTATCGACTTCGATGCGGCATAATCCGTTGTAATGGCGTAAACGCACCTGGCTAAACCCGAGTTTTCTTAAGAATACTTCGCCCTTATTAATGCGCTCCAGTATCCGGCTGGAGATCGCTGTCCCGTAAGGGATGCGCGAGGCAAGGCAGGCAAGGCTGGGCTTATCCGCCGTAGGAAGCCATAAACGCTTGCTCATTTTGCGGATATCATCCTTGGTAAATCCCGCTTCCACTAACGGAGAGCGCACCCCCATCTCTTTCTTTGCCCGGTTCCCGGGACGGAAGTCCGCTTTATCGCTGCAATTGCTGGCATCTAATACATATTTTAATTTATTGCGGTGAGCAATCGCCTTAAGTTTGCTGAAAAGCTCTTTTTTGCAGTAGTAGCAGCGTTGAGTAGGATTGGATATGAATTTTTTGTCTTTTACTTCATCGGTGCGGATTATTTTATGGCGCGCGCCTACAAGCTTGGCGATCTTTTTAGCGTAGAGTAACTCTTCTTTCGGGTAAGTCGGGGAGGTCGCAGTGACGGCGAGCAGGCTTTCTTTGGGTAAAAGTGTGGCAGCTACTTTAAGCAGGAACGCGCTGTCAACTCCTCCGGAGAAAGCGATAAGGCAAGATCTATATTTTAAGATAAGTTTTTTAAGCTTATCCTGCTTACTATAAAGCGACAACCTCTTTAACCTCGGGGACTTCCTGTTTTAAGATCTTTTCAACGCCGTTCTTTAAAGTCATCTGGGACATGGGACAACAACCGCAGGTGCCGGTAAGCCTTAATTTTACTACCCCGTCTTTGCTTACATCGACTAATTCCACATTGCCTCCGTCAGCCATAAGCATGGGGCGTATCTTATCTAATGCCTTCTCGACTTTGTCTTTCATGTTGGTCTCCTTTATTTGATTATACCATTATTAAGCACATATTCCAGTATTACATCCGCCTGCTTGGCCGCGGCAATGCTTACGCGCGGCGCCAGCGGAGGATTCTTGGCAACATCCGATTTAAGGTCGCCGATCAAAACCAGGTTTTTCTTAAGCCTGTGCACCATGATCTCGTCGCTTGAGCCGACTCCGCCTAAACCCGAGACCCCGACGATAAATTTACCCGTACCCAGGAGCTCCTGCACCAGCATACTCTTGTACTCCGCCTTATCAAAACACTCGGCGATGATACCGCAATCTTTAAATAAATCCCTGATATTGGCATCTTCAATACGCTCCTGCCTAGCATCGATCTCTAAGCCCGAATTAATTCTGCATAGATTATCCCTAAGCGCCAGGACCTTAGCCATCCCTACCTGATTAGCGAAGTAAAACTGTCTATCCAGATTAGCCGGAGAAACCACATCAAAATCAATTATGGTCAGGCGCTTAAAACCCACCCTTACCAGAGTTAGCGCGCAGTTTGAACCCAGGCCGCCTGCCCCGGCAATACCGACGCGCGTATTCTGGAGGCGCCTGAAATTATCTTCTCCGAATTTCTTGATTAAGTTCTCGATCAATGTTTCCATTTTAAATCGGCATCCAATCCTTTAAAACCGGCTGATAGCCTAATTTATAAAGCATGGTCTTTATTTCTTCGATTGACCTTTGGTCCTGGATCTTGAATTGCGCCGACTCCGGCGCTCCTTCCAGGGTATGCCCTCCCACCAGAGTGCTTGAACCTGCTGAAATGCGCGTTATCCCCAAAGGAATAAGATTCTCGCGCAGACTGGCGCTCTCTCTCGTCGATAGGCTTATACTTAAGCGCGGCAACTTCAGGCGCAGATATATAATGATCTGGGCCAAGTCCCTGTCGTTTACCGCGTAAGCCGGTTTAAATCCGGATACCTGCGGCCGGATGCGCGGGAGGGAAACTCCGATCTCAACATCGGGGAATTTATCCTGTAAATATTGCGCATGCAGGCCGAGCATGAAAGCCTCGGTTTTCCAGTCATTCAGCCCCAGAAGCGCGCCGATATTAACTGACCTCATCCCTGCCCGAGCCCCCCGCTCCGGAGCATCTAACCGGAAAAGGTAATCCTTTTTCGGCCCCGCGGGATGCACTTTGGAATAGATCTCTTCATCATAAACTTCCTGATAAATAGTCAGGCCGTCTACTCCGGCAGCTACAAGCGAGGCATATTCAGGTTCGCTTAGAGGATAGATCTCAACGGAAATAGAAGAAAAGTAACCCTTGAGAACCTTGATGCAATCCTTGATATATTCAAGGGGGCTCTCTGACCTATCTTCTCCGGTTAAAATAAGTATATGCTTTAATCCGGTGGAACTTATAAAGCGCGCTTCCGCTGCAACCTCATCAAGAGATAATTTCCTTCTTTCGATATTATTCTTTATATTAAATCCGCAGTAAACACAGGAGTTATCGCAATAATTAGCCAGATACATCGGAGTATAAAGCTGGATGGCGCGGCCGAAAAATCTCAAGGTCAGGTCTCTGGCCAGAACCGCTTTTGTTTCAAGGCCATTTTCATCGTCAGGCTCAAGCCTCTTACCTTTATTTTGGGAATAGACCTGATAAAAACCCATCTCTTAACTTTCTTCTCTTAAGAATCCGGTAAGCGGAGAGGAAGGCTCAGGATTATCGCGGCTTGAGGGTATCCCCGTAACATAGGCCAACCGCCCTGCTTCAACCGCTTTGCTGAAAGCAACCGCATATCCGACGGGGTCACGGCTGACGGCAATAGCAGTATTCACCAGAACCGCAGCGCACCCTAATTCCATGCATGTGCAGGCATCCGATGGCCGGCCAAGCCCGGCATCAACAATAACCGGGATGCTAAGTTCTTTAACCAAGATCTCGACAAGTTCCTTAGTCCTTAAACCGCGGTTAGTGCCTATTGGTGAGCCTAAAGGCATTACCGCAGCAGCGCCCGCTTCCAACATCCTGCGGGCAATTGATAGGTCCGGGTTCATGTAAGGAAAAACCACAAAACCCTCTTTAGCTAGAATCTCCGTAGCCTTAAGAGTTTCGATATTATCCGGAAGCAAATATTTATTATCTTTGACTACTTCTATTTTAATCCAGTTTCCGCTCCCTGCTGCTTTTGCTAGGCGGGCAATACGCACTGCCTCATCGGCATTGCGCGCTCCCGACGTATTGATCATCACATTGCAGCCTTTAGGAATATAATCCAGGATGTTTTCCTCTTTAGAGCGGGTATCGACCCTACGCAAGGCGACTGTTGCTACATCGACCTTGGATGCCGCCAGGGCCTTTTTCATTACCTCATAGCTGGAAAATTTTCCAGTACCTATAAAAAACCTGTTGGCAATGGACTTCCCCGCTATTTTAAGCGAATCTTCCATAATTATCCCCCTCCGACGAAACTGACTATTTCTATACTATCAAGTTCGCGCAAATCAACCCCTCCCCACTCTTCCTTAGGGATAATGCGCAAGTTATGCTCGACCACGATATGTTGCGCGCAGAGCCCAATCTCTGAAATAAGCTGGGCAAGATTCAATTTCTTTTCGATATCCTCGCTTTTTCCGTTAATTTTAATCTTCATAATAATGGAAGGTGGCTTCCGGAAGGAATTATTTTTGAATAACAAAAATCGCGTTCAAGGCAAAAAGGTTCGGCCAGAAACCGACCTCTCTCTTCTTACCTAAATAACGCACATGCAAGATCTTAAAACCCTTGACCGCGCAATAGTACTTGAAATCGCTGATACTTAAGAACCGCACGTTAGGCGTATCAAACCAGTGATAAGGCAGCGATTTAGTGATCGGCGCCTTCCCCCGGAAGAACATCATGAGGCGCGCCCTTATGTGGGCGAAATTGGAAAACCCGATTATAGCTTTGTTGCCTACGCGCAATGTTTCATCCATGACCAGGTCGATCTTCTTTACCTCTTGTAAGCTCTGATTGAGTATCACATAATCAAAAGACTTATCCGGATAATCCGTCAGCCCGGAATCGATATCGCTGTGGAATACGCTTAAGCCTTTCTCAACACACTGATACACCGCCTCTTCGCTGATCTCAATACCCTGAACCAGGGCGCTTCTTTCTTTGGCCAAAAGGTACAAAAGATCTCCATTGCCGCAGCCTAAATCCAAAACTCTGGATCCCTGCTCGACGATATCGGTAATAATCCTGTAATCCAGGCTTACATTTTCGCTCAACTTGCTACCTCGCTATATTGTACCCGTGAAAAGTCTTTTTCAGGAAATGCTTGATCAGGCGCGTCTCTTCTTCGACCTCTAGAAGAAATGCGTCATGCCCGTAAGTGGAATTTATTTCGCAATAAGTAGCATCCACCCCGCGGATCTTTAACTGGCGCACGATATCCTGCGACTGGTACGACGGATAGAGCCAGTCAGACTTAAAAGAGATCACCAGGAAACGCACATCAATAGCCTTGGGGATCAATTTAGCTCCCGACAGATCGAAATAATCCATGGCCTTAGTCACATACAGATAAGAGTTGGCATCAAAGCGCTTCACGAAATTATCTCCGCGGTAACGCAAATAGCCCTCGACTTCAAAATCCGTAGTAAACTTAAAGCTGTAATCTTTATCTTTCAGTTTGCGGGAGAATTTTTCCTCCATGGACTTATCGCTCATATAAGTGATATGCCCGATCATGCGCGCAACAGCTAGGCCCCGTTCGGGCTTATCGGAATCATAATAATTGCCTTCATTCCAGGCAGGGTCAGCCATTACCGCCTGCCTCCCGACTTCATCAAAAGCGATCTGTTGCGGGGAGTGCTTCAAGGCGCAAGCTATGGGTATTGCGCTTTGCATATTCTTAGGAAAACTCGCCACCCACTGCAGAACCTGCATTCCGCCCATTGATCCGCCGATGACACAAAGTAATTTCTTTATACCGAGGTTATCGATCAAATGTTTCTGCGCCCGGACCATATCCGCTATAGTAATTACGGGAAAACTTAACCCGTAGGGCTTATTGGTCTGGGGATTTATCGACGACGGGCCGGTCGAACCGCGGCATCCTCCCAGGCAATTAGAACAGATTACAAAATATTTATCAGTATCTAACGCCTTGTCCGGGCCGATCATATCGTTCCACCACCCCGGGTCTTTATCTCCTTCGTGAAAACCCGCAGCGTGCGCATCTCCGGATAAAGCATGCACCACAAGAATGGCATTGGTCTTCTCCGGATTTAGTTCACCGTAAGTCTCATAAGCGAGCGTAATAGGGCCCAAGGCCTTCCCTGAATCAAGTTTCAATTCATCGGGAGACTCTCCGAATGTAAAATACTGCTGTTTAACCAGCCCTATATTCTCTGCTTTTAAAGTCATGCTAAATACTCCTGAAATAGCCAGGTGGAAAGATATCTCTCGCCTGTATCCGGGAGAACTACTACTATGGTTTTACCTTTTGATTCTGCTCTTTTGGCAACTTCCATGGCTGCCCACATGGCTGCTCCGCTGGAAATCCCTACAAAAATGCCTTCCTGACGCGCTAACTTCCGGGCTGTTGCCCCGGCATCATCATTACTGACCTTGATGATCTCGTCGATGACCTTGAGATCTAATATCTGCGGCACAAAACCCGCGCCTATGCCTTGAATCTTATGCGGGCCGGGTTTTCCTCCGGACAAGACCGGTGAATCCGCCGGTTCAACGCCGATGACTTTCAAAGCGGGATTTTTTTTCTTAATAGCTTCCCCTACTCCGGTTATTGTACCACCCGTCCCGATTCCGGCAATAAAAATATCGACTAAGCCGCCCGTATCTTTCCAAATCTCTTCGGCAGTAGTCTTACGGTGTATCTCGGGATTAGCCGGGTTATTAAACTGCTGCGGGACAAAACTATTCGGGGTTTTCTCAGCCAGCTCTTCGGCTTTTTCAACTGCTCCCTTCATTCCTTTAGCGCCTTCGGTCAAAACAAGCTCTGCCCCGAAGATCTTCAAAAGCTGTCTGCGCTCGACACTCATAGTATCAGGCATGGTCAGGATCAATTTATAACCTTTTGCCGCAGCCACAAATGCCAGGGCAATCCCGGTGTTACCGCTGGTCGGCTCAATGATCACCGAATTCTTATTTAATAGCCCTTTTTTCTCGGCATCCTCGATCATAGCCACGCCGATCCTGTCCTTGACGCTCGAGAGCGGGTTAAAAAACTCTAATTTTGCTAATACCGTTCCTCCCATACCCTGGGTCAGCTTGTTTATTTTAACCAGAGGCGTATGGCCGACGGTTTTAGTTATATCGCTGTATATACCAGACATTTAATCCTCCTTGCCCACAGGGGCACACCGGCGCAATTCCGATTAGCGCCGGGTGTAACGTTATTTTGTACTCTTAGCTAATGCCTGCTCAATATCCGCAATTACATCCTCGACATTCTCTATGCCGATTGATAAGCGAATAAAATCCGGAGTCACGCCGGTGGCCAGCTGCTCTTCCGCCGATAACTGTTGATGCGTAGTCGTAGCCGGATGTATTGCCAGGCTCTTGGCGTCTCCGATATTTGCCAGGTGCGAAACCAACTCCAACGAATTAATAAACTTCTTTCCTGCCTCCAGGCCGCCCTTGATTCCGAACCCTATTATAGCGCCTGCGCCTTTACTCAAATATTTTTTGACTCTTGCCTTTTCCGGACTCGAATCCAACCCCGGATAATTCACCCAACTGACCTTAGGATGCTTTTCCAAGAACTTCGCCACAACCAGGGCGTTCTCGGAGTGCTTCGTTATCCTTAAGTGCAGAGTCTCTAAGCCCTGCAAGAACAAAAAGGAGTTAAACGGCGAGAGCGCCGGGCCTAAGTCGCGCAACAATGTCACGCGCGCCTTGATGATATAGGCGATATTGCCTAAAGGTTTGAGCGCTTCCACAAAGTTAATCCCGTGGTAACTGGGGTCAGGCTCGGCAATAAGAGGAAACTTACCGTTGGTCCAGTCGAATTTTCCGGAATCAACGATCACTCCTCCTAAAGAAGTCCCGTGCCCGCCGATGAACTTAGTCGCCGAATAGACTACGATATCCACGCCGTAGTCAATGGGCTTCAACAGATACGGAGAGACGGTATTATCCAGAATAAAAGGTATCCCGTTTTTATGCGCTAACTTGGATATCCCTTCAAGGTCAGCCACATCCAGTTTAGGATTGCCGATTGACTCAGCATAAATAGCTTTGGTCTTGGGGGTGATCGCCTTCTCAAACGCTGCCAGGTCATTGGATTTGACGAATTTCACCTTTAACCCAAGCTTGGGCAGAGTATAGTGGAAAAGATTATAGGTCCCGCCGTAAAGGTTATCCGCAGAGACTATCTCATCGCCTGCCTGCGCAATATTAAGGATAGACAGAGTAATTGCGGATTGTCCGCTTGCTACAGCCAGCGCGCCTACGCCGCCGTCCAATAGCGCCATGCGTTTTTCGAACACATCGGTAGTCGGATTCATCAAACGGGTGTAGATATTCCCGAATTCCTTCAACCCGAAGAGATTCGCCGCATGCTCCGTGCTCTTAAATTGATACGATGTGGTCTGGTAGATAGGTACTGCGCGCGATCCGGTCGTCGGATCCGCCTCCTGACCGCCGTGTAAAAGTATGCTTTCTGTTTTAAGTTTTGCGTCAATCTTACTCATATTATTAACCTCCGTTTTTTGCTGATTTTTAAGTATTTACTGATTTAATTATTATCCGTCAGTTTCAATTATTGCACAACAGAAATCTTACTCAGACCCACCTCCTTTAGGAAATTCTCCCTGGATATCTGCTCGATCAACAGGGCAAGCCGCTGTTTGGGCTTAGCGTTATTTTTAAAGAATTTAACCACTGCATCGATTATCTTTAAAACTTCATCCTCAGTGAAAACCCGGTTTAGTTTAAAACCTATGCACGGGGTCTTTCCGCCGCACCCCCCCAGATATACTGCATAACCTACCCGCTTTTCTCCTCCCTGAATATCCACGGCCCCGTGTATCCCTATTTCAGACTGCTGCGCGCGGGTGCAAGAATTAGGGCATCCGGAAATAGCGATCTTAAATTTATGCGGCAAGTCCATCGCGCATTTTATATGCAACTCATTTTCTATACGGTCGTAAAGCGCGAAGGTATTTATTAGGCCGGATTTACACCAGTTATTCCCCGGGCAAGTAGTAGTAGTACGCAGGCGCGCGCCCGATGTCCCGGTCTCAATACCGGCAGACTTAACCCGTGCCTCGGTTTTCTCAATATCCTCAAATTTAATAAAAGGTATTTCCACGCCCTGCCGCGCAGTCAAGTGTAGAAAGCCATTACCGAACTCCTCGGAAATCTTGGCCAGTTCATTCATCGCCTTTTTATCATAATTCCCATGGGGCATTCTGGCCCGCAAGAGAAAGAGCCCTTCTTGTTTTTGTTTCAGGAACCCGCGTTTCTTTAAAGCATCATAATCTAAATTTTCGGGTATCATTAGTCTTTCTCCTTTTTTGCCATCTGTTTAAACGCAAGCCTGGCAGCATCGATCGTGCGGATAATATCGCTTTTTTTGTGGCTAAAAGAAATGAAGTTAGCCTCAAATTCGGAAGGAGCAAGAAATATCCCCTTCCCAAGCATCAAACGGTAGAACGCAACAAAATCTGCTTTCTTTTTGAATCTTAGGCTGAACATACTTTCATAGCTTGCCACATTTAAATCTATGCCGGATAAACCTGCCTCTCTGATCAGATTTGATTTCAGATGATCAACAAGCTTCTTAAGCTGCGGATAACTGTTTTTAAGTTTGCGCAAAGCTCTTAATGTGCTTAAGCCTGACTGCATAACAACAGGGTTTCCGGAAAATGTGGATGCCTGGTAAACCTTACCCAAAGGGGCGAGATTATCCATAATTTTAGCTCTCCCTCCAAAAGCTCCGACAGGCAACCCTCCGCCGATGATCTTGCCAAAGGTTATCAGATCAGGCGTGATCCCAAATTTTCCGGCAGCAGTCCCGTAATGGAACCTGAAACCCGTAATTACTTCATCAAAGATCAATATCGCGCCGTGTTTTTTGGTGATCGCCCGGATTCTTTTCAAGAATTTAATATCCGGTGATATAACTCCGTAATTTCCTCCTACCGGTTCGACTATTACCGCGGCAATTTGAGAGCCGAATTTGGCAAAAACCTTTTCTAAATATTTGCTATCTCCAAAAGGCGCAACTAAAGTATGCTTAATAAAATCTTTCGGCACTCCGGAGCTCGCAGGTATCTGTAATGTGGCTAAGCCCGAGCCGCTTTTGGCTAAAAGATAATCCGCGGAGCCGTGATAAGAATGTTCAAACTTTAAGATCTTGAGCCTACCGGTGTAGCCGCGGGCCAGGCGCACCGCCCCCATCACTGCTTCTGTTCCGGAATTAACAAATCGGATCTTATCAATAGACTTTACGGCCTTTTTTATCTCCTGGGATAATTCTATCTCTGTCTCACAGGTCAAACCAAAACTTAAACCCGCACCTATTTTTGCTCTTATATCCTTGACAACCCGGGGATGAGCATGGCCAAGAATAGCCGAGCCCCAGGAAAGGACATAATCGATGTATTTTCGGCCGTCGAGACCATAGAGGCCCGCGCCTTGGCCGCTTTTGATCAAAATCGGCTCTCCGCCCACATAATTAAAACTGCGCACCGGGCTATCTACTCCGCCGACCAGGTTTTTATCGGCAACTTGCAATAAATCTTTCACTTTTGCCATTTTGCGATATCCTTAGCGTGGTAGCTGATAATAAAATCAGCTCCCGCGCGCTTTATTGAAGTTATAATTTCCTTCACCATTTCTCTCTCATTCCACAAACCCTGTTTTGCTCCGTATTTTACGAACGCGTATTCACCGCTTACATTATATGCAGCTGTCGGATAATCAAATTTGGTTTTTGCCTCCTTGATTATATCCAGATAGCTAAGCGCAGGCTTGACCATCACCATATCCGCGCCCTCTTTGATATCCGTCTCGATCTCATCAAGCGCCTGCGAGGCCTTAGAATAATCTAACTGGTAAGCCGATCTATCCCCGAATGCCGGAGCGGAATTTGCGGCATTACGAAAGGGGCCGTAAAAATTAGAAGCGAACTTTGCGGAGTACCCTAATATCTTCACCTTAGGTAACCCGTTTTTATCCAACGCCTTTCTTATTGCCTTAACCTGGCCTTTGGCTATAGCCGAAGGCGCTACCCAATCTACCCCTGCTTCAGCATGCCTCAATTATTTATCCCTAATGCGCGCGCCTCTTTGACATCGCTTAGCAGGCGATCAGGAGAAAATACGAAAACCCCGGGGAAATTATTAATTTCCTTCTTTAAATTTCTCCCGCTTTTTACAAAATAGGGATATATGAGCTTATTTAAACTTATCATCGCGTATCTTCTTCCCGTAATTGACTACTTCTCCTACAATAAAAACCGCCGGAGACTTAACTCTATATTGCTTTGTTTTATCAACGATATCTTTTAATGTACCCGGGATAATCCTCTCCTCCGGCGATGTCCCGCGCTCAATGAATGCGCAGGGAGTATTTTTGCTTTTCCCGGAAGCGAGTATGGCCTCGACTACGTTCCTTATATTAGCTACTGCCATCAAATAGACCAGCGTGTCGCAATCAGGTGCGTCGAGCTTATCCCCATTGCTTTTCCTTCCGGTAAGTACCGCTATTGATGAATACTTTCCTTTTCTGGTCAATGGGATACCAAAACTTTCCGGAGCGGAAAAAGCAGAGGTTATCCCCTGGATGATCTCAAAATCAATGCCTTTATTCTTTAAGTATAAAACTTCTTCGATACCGCGGCTAAAAACCAGAGGGTCTCCCCCCTTTAATCTTGCTACTATCTTGCCCTGCTTGGCAAATTTAGAAAGCAGTTTATTTATCTGCGCCTGCTCCAATAAATGCAGGCCGTCTGCCTTGCCGCAGCAGATGAGCTGCGCTTTTTTCTTGGCAAAACGCAAAAATTCAGCCGACGCCAGGAAGTCGTAAAGAATGACGTCTGCTTCTTTTATCTTTTTAAGGCCCTTGACGCTGATTAATTCCCAGTCCCCGGGCCCTGCTCCAATAATATAGACTTTACCTCTTGCCATCTCTCCCTTTTTGCTACCAACGATAAACTCCCTTGCCTTGGATGGGTCGGGAAATCATTTAAATTAAGGACTTCGGTTATTCTGTGCTCCAGCCCCAGCCGGATCAAGGCAGCGTGAGCAACGATCAAGCCGTCGAACTTACCGGCATCCATCAGGGCCAGGCGCTCCTGGACATTGCCCCTTACGTCTACGATCAACAAATCCGGGCGTATTTTGCGTAACTGCTCTTTCCTTCTTATGCTGCTGGTGCCGATCCGGCTATTCTTACTAATTCCGGACAACGGTAGATTAACTCTTGAAATAAAGCAATCATTGGGAGCAATAGAGGGCGTCTGGAAAACAACGTTCAATCCGCAAGGGGTAACTTCAGGCAGATCCTTGCTGGAATGTACCGCCAGGTCTATCTCATCTCTTAAAAGCGCCTCGTCTAATTCCCGGGTAAAAAAATCCAACCCCTCAACATCGGATAGCGGAGTAATGCGGTCTTTATCCCCCAGCGTAAGATAGGTCTTAACCTGAAATTCCGCATGAGGAAACAACCTGCTTATTTCAGCGGCCTGACGTAAGGCTAACGGACTCGGCCGGCTCCCCAGTTTCAATACTCTTTTCATATATCTTAACCCTCTCCTCAACAAGGTATCCTGCCAAACAAAGCTTTTCCTGCATTGATTTATTATGCGCTTCAAAATACACAGTAAGATCGTCAAGATTTTTTAAGATAATCCCGTTTATATCTTTTGCCTGCGGCTCGATATCCCGGGGAACGGCTAAATCATAGATATAGAGCGGCTTCTCTCTTTTTAGAACGATCTGATTGAGCTGGTCTTTTCTTAAAATATAGTGCGGGCTGGCAGTAGCGCTGATCAAAATATCGACGCTGTCTAAGCCCTGCGTCAAATCCTCGAAACTTATAGTATTACTTTGCGAGGAAGCCGCTAATTCTAAAGCGCGCCCCCTATTCTTACGGGAGACAAAGAACAGCTCAATATTACCCGGTTTATCTTTTGCCAGAAGTTCGGCGATCTTTCCCGTACCTACAACGATTGCTTTTAAATTGCCGTTTTCAGGAACGTATTTTTCTATATCTTTATACAAGAAGCTAGCTACATTATTAAAATCCATGTTCAATCCGGCCTGCTCACGAATATTTAAGGCTTCCGAATAAGCCCTCTCCCAAATAGCTGATAAACCTGCGGGCAAATTACTAATCCATGCATTAAGCTGACCTAGGATCTGGGTTTCGCCCCTTAATTGAGATTCAAGTCCGGATGCTAAACGCAGGGCATGGCGGAAAACTTCAGCATTACCTGAAATAAAATGCCAGCCTTGCGGTATTTTAGGGAATGCGGAAACTTTTTTACCTGCACCGTAAATCTCAATACGGTTGCAGGTCGAAAGTAACGCTGTTTCCCGGAAAATTACGCCTAAAGAAAAAAATATATCCTTACGCTTCTTATAAGACTCTTCGCGTAAAGCTATATCAGCCCTTTGATGGTCTAAACCGACAAGATAAAAACCCATTCCAATTCCCCTTAATATAATTTTTTAAATCCCGCGACAATACCGGATCGCGTCCATCAGTATAAACAGCAACAATGGCCTTCCCGCTCTTAAACACCGCCGGAGAAATAAACGTGCTCAAAGCTGGCTTATCCACTACGTTCACCAATATCCCCTTAGCCTTCGCCCACTGACTTACTTTACTATTCACAATAAGGTCATCCGTAGCCGCGATCACTAAGCCACTCCCTGATAGATCCGATCTACGTACTTTCCGGCATATCCATTTTATTTTCCTGCTCTTAGCTAACCGTTTTAAGTTGGACGTGAGAGAGGGAGATACAATTTTTACCGCTCCACCTGCTTGAAGCAGGCTTAATGCCTTACGCTGCGCGACTAATCCTCCACCTACAATAAGTGTTTTGCTGCCGCTGATATTCAACGCAACAGGATAATATCTTTTCATCACGCCTCAAAATACTGCTGAACGGAGAAATATCTTTCTCCGGTGTCAGGAAGCACTGTGACTACGGTTTTACCTTTTCCCAGGCCTTGTCCAACCTTCAGTGCCGCCCAGACTGCCGCGCCGCTTGATATACCCACAAATAGCCCTTCTTCTTTTGCTAAACGGCGGGCATACGCGAACGCATCCCTGTCTTCTACCGTAATTACCTCATCTATGATCGAACGATTTAAGATTTCCGGGATAAAACCCGCTCCGATCCCTTGTATTTT
>JAPLLN010000061.1 GCA_026387475.1 Candidatus Omnitrophota bacterium
CTTTCTTTGAAACAACTTGTTTTTCAAGTTGCTCAGGAGTCATATGAGATGTACGTAATAAAGCAATAGTTCCTGCAGTGGTAGCAGAAACAAGTATTTCAGCCTTTTCTTTTGGAATCCCTATTTCTTCAGCGGATGCTGTGAAGCTCGGAATAAACTCTTTCTCAAAATTAGAAATAGCTACCTCGTCGTTTGGATCAATATGCTGCAAATGCAATATCCGACAAATAAACCCTGGACCGCTTCCCGAAGTCGCAGTTACCTCATCCATAAGTTCCTCTTTTATAATTAAAGTCTCACCCAAATAATCAAATAATTCCTGGGCAAAATCTAGATCTTCTTCGCTAGCAAATTTGCCCTTAGTCAAACAAATCATACCCGCATTGATTTTAGCTGGGATATTCGGCATAACGCGGATAACGCGCACCACGCCAAAATGCTCCTCGATATAGGTTGTGGGTATACCGGCAGCTATGCTTATGACAAGTTTATCCAATTCATGCCCGGAGTCTTTGATCTCCAAGAATACCTGCGGAAAATCCTGCGGCTTGACCGCTAAGATTAAAGTGTCGCTATCCCTGATAAGGGCGCTTAAATCTTTGGCAACAAGGATACCCGAGGCCTTAGCGGTCTTAGCAGAGTCTTTTTCAAAGACCATTACCTTATAATTGTTCTTTAGCTGCTCGGCGATCGCCGACCCCATATTCCCAAAACCTATTATGCCTATTTTATGCTGCATTCAGTTATTCCTCGAATATTGCCCGGCCGATGCGTATCATGGTCGAGCCTTCTGCAATTGCCGCCTCAAAGTCATCACTCATTCCCATAGAAATTGTTTTCAGGTCTTCGGATAACTTTTTACCGTCGGGCTGGGTGAGCCCGAACTCATTTAACTTATTGCGGAAATTTATCAATTCCCTGAAGAACGGTTTCGCTTCTTCTGCGCTGCTCATCAAGGGCGCTATCGTCATCAAACCCTTGATGCGGATATTAGGAAGCTTGATCATCCCTATTATCGCATCTATCCCTGCGCGCACAGTCAGGCCGGTCTTGGTTTCTTCGTGCGAAACTTTTATCTCGACCAAAATATCCTGGATCTTGTCTATTTTAGCTGCCTGTTTGTCTATTTCTTCAGCTAGCCGCACACTATCCACTGATTGTATAAGATCGAAAACGCCGACTGCATCTTTGGCTTTATTGGTCTGCAGATGGCCGACCATATGTTTCTTTACTTGCGGTGTCAGCCCGCGCAGTTTTAGCGAGGCTTCCTGGACGCGGTTTTCGCCGATATCCGTAATTCCCGCCTCAACTGCCTCTCTCACCTGCTCTACCGTCCTGCCCTTGCTGATAGCGACGATAGTGACCTCTGCGGAATCGCGGTTAACCTTGACGCAGGCAGCCCTCACCCGCTCCCTTATCTTACCTATATTATCTCTTATCATGACTTTTAACCTTTATATTATACACGATAAACTTAAGGGGTCAAAACAAAACTCCTTAACCTCGTATAGGCGCGGACTGACTTGGCTGGCTTTTGGCGGGGCCTGTCGGCAAGGAGCGGGCACGGTTCCCGCATCCGGCTCCTGATTATAAAAACGGACTTATACACGGCCCGGATGCGGGAGAGCGACGCAGCCGACCGGAGCGAAGCTTTGC
>JAPLLN010000004.1 GCA_026387475.1 Candidatus Omnitrophota bacterium
AAGGGCGCGCAGATCGTGTTGTCGCGGGCGCACCCTAATTTCGTAAAAAAATTATTTGAGCTGGAAGTCCCGGAGATCTACGAAGGCATAGTGGAGGTAAAGGCTATATCCCGCCAGCCCGGAGAGCGTACCAAGATCTCGGTCTCTTCCAAGAACGAAAAAGTGGATTCAGTGGGCGCCTGCGTCGGTATGCGCGGCAACCGCGTGCGCAATATCGTGACCGAATTACAGGGAGAAAAGATCGATATCGTGCGCTACAATGAAGATATCCGGGAATATATCAAGGCCGCCTTATCTCCGGCCAAGGTCTCGGAGATAAAGCTGGATAAGGAACACAATAAGGCGATGGTGGTCGTCGATGACGACCAGCTTTCGCTGGCTATCGGGAAGCACGGGCAGAATGTGCGCCTTGCTTCCAGGCTCATCGGCTGGGAACTGGATATCCGCACCAAAGCCCAGTTAGCCGAAGAAGCTTTGAAGTCCGAAAAAGCTGCTGCGCCGTCAACCGAAGAAGTAAAAGAGGGCGCGAAGGAAGAAGCAGCCGGAAAGCCGGAAAAGAAAGAAAAGAAGAAAAAGAAAAAAGAAGAAGCCGGGCTCGAAGCGCTGGAAGGCGTGGGCGAGAAAACGCTCGAAAGCCTCAAAGATGGCGGATTCAAGTCTCTTGAGGATATACTGAAAGCCAAAATAGAGGACCTGACCCAGATCAAAGGTATCGGCGAGAAAAAGGCCGAAAAGATCATTGCCGCGGCTAAAAAGGCCAAGGCTTAAAATTTAGAAAGGCGCAATAATAATGGTTAAGGCAAAAAAAGAAAAAGTTGCGGTGAAAAAATCGGCGGTGAAGACAAAGAAGCCCGCGCCTAAGATAAAGGCTAAGGCCGAGGCCAAGGTTAAGCCTAAGGTTAAAGTCGAGGCCAAGGCCAAGATAAAGGTCGAGGCCAAGGTTAAGCCTAAGGCGGAGATTAAGTCAGCTCCTCCTGTAAAGGTAGTAGAGCCGGTTAAGCCTAAGGTTGAAATTAAACCTAAGGTCGAGGTCAAGATCGAGCCTAGGGTTGAGATCAAACCGAAAGTTGAGATCAAGCCTGAAGTTAAGATTGCGCCGAAAGTCGTTCCTCCGAAAGTCGAGCCTAAGCCTGCGCCAAAGGTAGAGCCTAAAGTAGAGCCCAAGCCGGAAGTAAAGGTTGAACCTGCGCTCAATTTAAAAGAATTAGAGCTCGAGCTTCCCATCACCCTTAAAGACCTGGCGATAAAACTTCAGGAAAAACCGTCGGTCATCATTAAATATCTTATGGATATAAAAATAATGGCCGGGATAAATCAAACCCTTGAGGAAGAAACCGTTTCCAAGATCTGCGCGAAGTTTGGATGCAGGGTCAAGAAGGCGGCGGGGAAAGAAGAGCTGCTGCTTAGCGGGCATCTGGAAGAGGATGATGCGAAAAACTTATTGCCGCGCGGCCCCATTGTCACATTCATGGGCCATGTCGATCACGGAAAGACCTCGTTGTTGGATGCGATAAGAAAAACCAAGGTCGCAGAGTCGGAACACGGCGGTATAACGCAGCACATCGGCGCCTATCACGTAAATCTAACTCATGGGGCCATCACATTTTTGGATACCCCGGGCCACGAAGCCTTTACTGCCATGCGTTCGCGCGGAGCGCGCATCACCGATATCGTCGTCCTGGTCGTCGCAGCCGACGACGGGGTCATGCCCCAGACTCAAGAAGCGATAGACCACGCCCGCGCCGCGAATGCCCCGATAATCGTAGCCTTGAATAAAGCAGATAAGCCGACAGCGAATATCGACCGCGTGAAAAAACAGCTGCAAGGTTTAGACCTGGTCCCCGAAGACTGGGGCGGGAAAACCGTAACTGTCCCCGTATCTGCCAAGACCGGCGACGGTATAGATAATTTGCTGGAGATGATCATTCTGGAAGCGCAGATGCTGGAGTTAAAAGCTAATCCAAATAGAGAGGCAAGGGGCGTTGTGGTCGAGGCCAAGATGTCTAAGGGGAGAGGCCCGGTAGCGACACTCTTGATCCAGAACGGCACACTCAAACTTAATGAAAATATTATCGTAGGCAATCTCTACGGCAAGATCCGGGCAATGTTTAATGACCGTGGCCAGTCAGTGACTTCGGTAGGCCCGGCTATGCCGACGGAGGTATTGGGTATCTCCGGTGTTCCCGAGGCAGGAGAACAGTTCTTTGTCATCGCCGATGAGAAGACTGCCAAGGAATTAGCTGCCACCCGCCTGGAAAAAGAAAGGCAGCAGCAGATAAAGTCCGTGAAAAAGATCAGCCTCGAAGACCTGCATGCTCAAATACTGGCAGGAAAGATCAAGGAATTGAAGATCATCATCAAGGCGGATGTCCAGGGCTCGCTGGAGGCGATCAAGGATACTTTGCAAAAATTAAATGTCTCCGAAATAAAGGTCGAGGTTATCCACACCGGGACCGGAACGGTAAACAGCTCCGACGCCGTGCTTGCGGTCGCCTCCAACGCCTTGATCGTCGGGTTTAACGTCAATGCGGATGACCGCGCCAAAGAAATAATCAATAAGGAAGGGATAGACTTCCGAACCTACAATATTATTTACGAGTTAGCCAACGATATCAAGGCCGCGGTTGAAGGGATGCTTGCCCCGAAACTTAAAAAGGTGTTTCTCGGCCGGGTCGAAATAAGGAAGGTATTCAAATTGACCCGGTCAGGGATGGTCGCGGGTTGTTTCGTGACTAAAGGAAAGATTAACCGCAACTGCTTAGTCGATGTTATGCGTAACGGAGAGGCTG
>JAPLLN010000012.1 GCA_026387475.1 Candidatus Omnitrophota bacterium
AATAAATGCGCTGCCCATCCGGTGATAAGTTTGGCTATACGGGCAAGCGATGTCGGCCCGCTTACTTTCTCTTTGCGCGCGTCTAAAAAGGCCTTTTCCGCAAAATAGGCGCAGCTTGCAAAACCTGCTTCAGGGTAAATCCTTGCCAATTCGGAATAGGATAATGCTGTCAAAAAACAAATACCTAAAGCAAGTGCAATCCCCGGCCAAAGATCGCTTGCTACTGATGCCCCGCTGGGGGCGGTAGCAGCAGCCTGCAACTGGAAGGTAATCCACAGGAAAGCCCCAGGCGCAATCAAAGCCATGGCATTCATTGCAGCTCCCATAAGGCCGAGCTTTGGCTTTACTAAAGACGAATCGCCATGTTCCATAATTACCTCCCTCTTTTAAACAACAAGGCGCCTTTAATCATTCTTGATCGGATTAAAGACGCCAGCGTCTTAAAGATGCCTACGAAACAAAAAAGACGTTCTGCCTACCGCTAGAACGTCTTCGTTAATTTTGGCGCATCCATTGCGCCCTTTCATTACTACAAGTAAAAAACCTCACATCTTGGTAACCTTAAATCACATCCATGTGTTTAAGGCATTTAAGTGCTATAGACTTACGCAGCTTTACTACCCTCACATGCGATACCCCTATGCGCGTTCCTATCTCCCTGACCGTCAGCCCCTCGAGTGCAAAATTAAAGATCCTCTTCTCCTGCTTGGTCAAGCCATTATTACGGATCTGTTCAATAAGCATTTCGCAATGGACCGTATCGTGAAGCGATCCAGGGCAAGCTATATTGAGCATCGGGTCCAGAAAATTATCATCCTCGCAATCCTCAAGATATTCAGGAGAAGATATGTGTAATTTCGGGGCGAACTTACGCATATGATTTTTTAGATGGAAATAACACCCCTGCAAAATATAGCTGTCGGTCTTATCCTGCAGCGTTCCATGGTTAAACTCCTCCCAAAGATGGATCATCGCATCCTGGTACAGGTCGTCGTCTCCGAAACCGCTGAAACGGCCTCCCAGGCGGTAGATTATCCCTTTTAATTTGGGAGATATCTTCTTAACCAACTCTTCAAAGCCCATATTTTCCCCCTTAAAAACAAAAAAGCGCCCGAAATCCGCAATTGGATTTTGGACGCCTTAGTCCATGCCCACCTACGGCGGGCTAAAAAAAATGCCTTTCCGGCGATATTGCCAGAAAGACATCATTGTCTTACCCTAACTACAAAATAAGTATACCACGCTCCCGCTGCTTGTCAAGCCCTATTCTTTAGCCTCAAGGATTTGAGGCAATTCGGCTATAAGGGTATTTAAACGCTCTACTTCTTTACGCATTTTTCCTATCAGCGCAGCACGCTTTGCTTCATCTTTAATATTTGCAGGATTCAGCAATTCAGAGGCAGTATGAGAAATAGAGGTAAGCGGTTCAGCAAGCCCCGAAGAAAATGTTGTAAGGATCAAGTTCCTTAGGCGCTCATTTTCGATCTTAGACTCTGCATCAAGAGCTGTTGCGGCAAGCTGGGCACCTTCGACCGCTAAAGCGGTTTGATTAACAAACATCTCCAGTATATGGAATTGTTCAGGATCAACGAATTGCTTATCTTCAGCAGAAAAGACTCCTAAAACCCCAACGATTTTTTCCGCTCCCGTAAAAGGCAAGTACATCCCGCTTGACCCCGACAGAGTTTCAGTACCCTTCCCCGCAGGCTTCTTATGTTCAAAAACCCACTGCGCGACCGCGGTCTCATTTGAATTAAGCGTTAGTTGATTTGCCTCTCCAAACCGCACTTCCAACCTTTTACTTTTATCGGGAACAAAAATAACAGCATCACACTTAAAGAAATCTTCGATATGGATGAGCGCGATTTTAAACAATTCATCAGGATAAGAACTTTTTGCAAGCTCGCGGCTTAGATCGTAGAGCGTTTTAGTCTTGGATTCACGCACCCTTAGCGAAATAGTCTGAAGCCTGAGTTTTCCTGTAAGATGCGCGATCATAAAACCCACGCCGAACATGACCGCAAATGTAAAAAGATATTCTATATCTGTCACTTTAAAACTAAGGTGGGGCGGCACAAAAAAGAAATCAAAAAACAAGACGTTTAAAAATGAAGCTACCAAAGATAGGCGCCGGCCATAACGAAAGGCAACCCAAGTAAGCCCTACAAGATATATCATTATTAGATTTACCAGAGAGAGGCGCGTAGAAAGCATCAGGTTAAACAAGGTACAGAGGATGACGATGCCTATCGTGTAACCGAGATTCTTCCAGGAGAAAGCAGGCAAAACAGGCGGTTTGAATTTAACCGGCTGCTCCCGGACGTCACCGCTTAACAAATACAGATCGATCTCCTGGCATTTACGAGCCAACTTATCAAATAATGAACCAAAAAGCAACCCCCGTAATCTCTGCTTACCGGGCTTTCCAATTATTATTTTTGTAACATTCTTTGAGCGTGCATATGAAATCAGTGTATCCGCTACATCCTGTCCGGTAAGAGTTACGATTTGAGCGCCCAGTTTTTCCGCAAAATTAAGCATTTCAGATACCCTGCTTCTATCTTCCGGCCGCAACTCGGCGAAAGATTCGACATATGCTACAATCCACTCGACTCCCAAATCCAGAGAAATCCGTTTCCCTGCCCTGATCAAGCCCATTGCAGAAGGGCTGGGACTGATACAAACCAGGAATCTGTCCCGGACATTCCAAACTTTTGAAACAGCATGCTCCTTTTTATATGACATCAACTTAGAATCTACGTTACGCTCTGTGTAGCGCAAAGCCAACTGTCGCAAAGCAATCAGATTTCCAGGTTGGAAGAAATGCTCGGTTGCCGCTTGGGCCTGTTCGCCGAGATAAACCTTTCCTTCTTTTAATCGCTTGAGTAACTCTTCCGTAGGAAGATCTACCAACTCTATTTCATCTGCCTGTTCAATGAATGTATCGGATACCGTTTCGCGGACTACAACCCCGGTCACCTGGGCGACTATATCATTTGCGCTTTCGCAATGCTGGACATTTAAAGTGGTATACACATCGATACCCTGCTCGAGCAATTCCTGAATATCCTGCCAGCGCTTTGGATGACGTGACCCGGGAGCATTAGTATGCGCTAACTCATCGACTAAAATAATCCTGGGCCTTCTCTTTAAAGCGGCATCAATATCGAATTCGCGCAACTGGACATTTTTATAGGAGATGATTTTGGGCGGGAGTATTTCGAGGCCTTCCAATAGCGCTTCGGTTTCGGCGCGCTTATGTGTTTCTGCATATCCGACTACGACATCTATGCCTTCTCTTTTGCGCAGACGGGCTGCTTCAAGCATCGAATAAGTCTTCCCGACGCCCGCGACTGCTCCAAAAAATATCTTAAGTTTACCCCGGTTAGCTTCTTCAGCCTTAGCCCTGGCTAAAAGGTCATCCGGATTGGGTCGATTTTCCATAGGTAATATACTATATCCTTTTTATTATCCGCGCTACCTATTTCTGTATCCATCTAAAGCTAGATTTGCTTCCAGCACATTTACTACCGGTTCACCTAACAGGCCCATAAACCGTCCGGAAGTATGCCGCTTGATTATGTCTTTGACTGCATCTTGTGATATGCCGCGGACTCGCGCAATACGCGAAGCCTGATAATAAGCTGCCGCTAAGCTTATATGAGGGTCCAAACCGCTGGCAGAAGAAGTAACAAGGTCTACGGGGATCGGATCGATATTTTCCGGGTCAGCTTCTTTCAATGCCTTTATCCGCGCATTCACTTCATCAAGCAACGCAGGGTTAGTTGGCCCCAGATTAGAGCCGGATGAAAAAGCAGCATTGCATACAGGCGAAGTAGCTGAAACCCTCCCCCAAAGATGTTTAGGATCATCGAAAGCTTGCCCGATAAACCGGGAGCCTAACGGCTTACCGCTACTATAAATTAAACTCCCGTTAGCTTGTTTATTAAAAAATAGCTGCGCGAAACCGGTAACAATAAGAGGATAGATCACCCCTGTTATTAGGGTCAAAATTATCAAGGCTAATATTGCTGATTTGATCTGTTTATTAAACATAGCTATCCTATCTGACTAAATGCAACGCAACCAGAATCATATCGATCAATTTAATGCCTATGAACGGAGCAATAATCCCTCCGACGCCGTAAACCCAAAGATTATCCCTTAAAAGCCGGCTTGCCGGCATTGGTTTATAAGGTACGCCACGCAACGCCAAAGGAATGAGGAATACAATAATAAGAGCATTAAAGATCACCGCAGATAACACCGCGCTCTCCGGTGTAGCAAGATGCATAATATTAAGAGCCTTGAGCGCAGGATAAGTACCTACGAAAGCTGCAGGAATAATAGCAAAATATTTGGATATATCATTGGCTATACTGAAAGTCGTCAAAGAACCGCGAGTCATAAGAAGCTGTTTACCGATCTCAACGATTTCGATAAGTTTTGTCGGGTTGGAATCAAGGTCGACCATGTTCCCCGCTTCTTTGGCAGCCT
>JAPLLN010000090.1 GCA_026387475.1 Candidatus Omnitrophota bacterium
GAATTACCTAAGAAAGTCTCCGCATATTTCGGGGAGAATACTTTCAGCATGGAGACTCTGAAGAAGCATATCTCTAAGGATACATTTGAAGCTTTTAAAAACTGGCTTAATGACGGTAAGACTATTTCCCTGGAGCAGGCGAATGAAATAGCCAATGCTATGAAAGACTGGGCAAATTCCAAGGGCGCTACTTATTATACGCACTGGTTCCAGCCTATGACCGGCTTGACTGCCGAGAAACACGACAGTTTTATTTCCATTACCGGGCCGGGAAAAGTCATTGAAAAATTTTCAGGCAACAAACTTATTCAGGGCGAACCTGATGCTTCGAGTTTTCCTTCCGGCGGCATACGCGCTACCTTCGAGGCCCGCGGCTATACCGCCTGGGACCCTTCAAGCCCGGCGTTTATCATTGAAAGCACGTTAGGCAAGACCCTTTGCATCCCTACGATCTTTATTTCTTATCACGGCGAGGCGCTGGATAAGAAACTCCCGCTCTTACGTTCTGACGAGGCATTAAGCAGATCGGCAAAGAATCTTTTAAGCCTCTTCGGCCATAAGGATCTTAAAAAGGTATTCTCAACCTGCGGCCCGGAGCAGGAATATTTTCTCATTGATAAAAACTATTACAATTTGCGCCAGGATCTACTCTTATCCGGACGCACTTTAGTGGGCGCCCCTTCGCCTAAGGGCCAGCAGCTGGAAGACCAGTATTTTGGTACGATTAAAGAACGCGTAGTCAATTTCATGTTCGAAGTCGCGGAGGAAGCTTATAAGCTCGGTATTCCGGTAATGACCCGGCACAATGAAGTCGCTCCGCACCAGTATGAGTTCGCGCCAATTTTTGAGGGTTCGAATATCGCCGCTGACCACAACCAGCTTTTGATGGAATTGATGAAGAAGGTGGCTTTAAGGCATAATTTGGTCTGCCTTCTGCATGAAAAGCCTTTTGCCGGCATCAACGGGAGCGGAAAACATCTCAACTGGTCTCTATCCGATGATAAAGGGAATAACCTTTTAAATCCGGGCGAGACTCCGGAAGACAACCTGCAATTTTTAGCTGTCCTTACCGCGGTTTTAAGGGCGGTATATCTGCACGCGGATTTACTGCGCGCCAGTGTCGCTATGGCGGGTAACGAACATCGCTTAGGCGCAAATGAAGCTCCTCCGGCGATCATCAGCGTATTCTTAGGAGATCAGCTATCCAAGATACTGGATATGATCGAAAAGGGAGCTAAGAACAAGGTCTCTAAACACGATATAATCGATTTAGGCATAGGCCATCTGCCTAAATTCAACAAGGATATGACGGACAGGAACCGCACTTCGCCTTTTGCCTTTACCGGCAATAAGTTTGAGTTCCGGGCAGTCGGGTCATCGCAGAACATCTCGACCGCTATCACCATGATCAACACTATTATCGCGGACAGCCTTGATTATGTCGCGGCTCAGATCAAGAAAGAGCAGGGGTCAACTAAGGATTTTGGCTCGGCGGTAATGAAAGTCGTGGCTAAGTTGGCCAAGGAGACCAAGGATATCCGTTTCGAGGGGAATAATTACGCCGAGGAATGGTTAAAAGAAGCAAAGAAGAGGGGGCTACCTAATGTCGCTTCCACATATGAAGCCCTGGAAGCCTTGATTACGAAAGACAATATTGCGTTATTCGAAAAATATAAGATATTCTCTAAGGAAGAGATCGTCGCCCGCTATCACATCTGGATCCACCTGTATAATCTCACCCTTGAGATCGAAGCTAATACTTTGAACGAGATGGTCAATGCCAGCGTTGTCCCTGCGGGATTAAAATACCAGAAACTCCTTTCGGACAATCTCTCCGTGCTTACCGAATTAAAGAAGGGCGCCGGGGTCAAACTCGATGCCGCGGTTGTCAATGACCTGAAAGAGCACCTTGCCGACGTTTCCAGCAAGATCTATTACGTGCGTCGTAACACCAAGGTGATGCTCGGGCTTATGGATAAGGCTAAAAAACTCAGCAATGAAAAACGCGCAGAAGTTTACTACCAAGATTTAAAGCCTTTGATGGAACACATCCGCAGGCACGTCGATGACCTGGAGTGCGTGGTTTCGGACGAGAGCTGGGATCTGCCGAAGTACCGTGAGATGTTGTTTGTAAAATAGAATTCTTAGCAGCATTTTATAGGTACACCGTCGTACCTGTTAAAAAGAAAGAACGAGGGCGTTCATTCCAAGGGGTTTTGTTCTGCCCTGCGAATGGACGCTTTTTTTATAAGGAAGGATGATTAAACTTTAGGCGTCCCTCGCCTGCGATATGTGCAAAGCTAAGGCTCGGGATTCGTGCAAAGCGGTTTATGGGGAGCACTCGTGATTACTTTATTGATATCCGACGATGAATTAAAAGTCAAAGAGGCTTTGAGCAAGATGCTCAAAGAGCAGGGGTATTCTTTCTCCGAAGACTCGATCGGAGCGAATACTATCCGGCTGGTGAAGAAGGATTGCATCCGCGACTTGGCTTTTATCAAAGACCGGGTCATCGAGCTGGAAGATTCCTTGTTAAACGAAAAAAAAGGTGTATTATATAAATCAATTTTGGAGGCTATTGAGAAGCCGCTCATCGAACATATTCTGGAGCGTACCGAAGGGAATCAGCTTAAGGCAGCTAGAATTCTGGGGATCAACCGCAACACTATGCGTTCTAAGATTAAGAAGTTAAGTATCGATGTAAACAAGTGGAAGGTGATTTGATGAAGTTTAAACATTTACCTGAAAATCAGGGTTTATACGATCCCAGGTTTGAACACGACGCCTGCGGCGTGGGTTTTGTTTGCAGTATCAAAGGCAATGTTTCCCATGAGATCATCCGGCAGGGCCTTGAGGTATTAAGGCGCCTGGCGCACCGCGGAGCGACCGGGGCTGACCCTAAGACCGGAGACGGGGCCGGCATATTGATCCAGGTGCCGCATGAATTTCTGCTTAAGGCCTGCGCAAAAGCGGGGATCAAACTTCCGGCGCAGGGTGAATACGGTACCGGCTTGGTAAACTTGCCGCAGGATGAGTCAGAGCGCAAGTTTTGCAAGGATACTTTCGAGAAGTTCGTCAAGTCCGAAGGCGCTGTTTTGCTGGGCTGGCGTCGTGTGCCCGTAGATAATTCCGATATCGGGAATACCGCAAAGGTTACGGAACCGGTCATTGAGCAGGTGTTTATCGGGCAAGCAGGTGCCATGAAAGACCGGCTTGCTTTTGAGCGCAAGCTCTATCTTATCCGCAAACAA
>JAPLLN010000109.1 GCA_026387475.1 Candidatus Omnitrophota bacterium
GCCCCGGTCCCGGCCATAATGCTATCTACCTTACCGGTGAATGTTTTGTCCGGGTAAGTATCGATCTTTATAAATACGCGCTGGCCCTTCTTAACTTTCTCAAGCTGGGTCTCTTTATAATTAGCTATGATCCAGATATCATCAAGAGGAATAACGGCCATCAGCGGCTGTCCGGCGGCTATCTGATTACCTGCCTCTACTGATTTCTTAGTAACATAACCGTCGGTCGGGGAATAAATCTTGGTGTATTGCAGGTTCTGTTGAGAGATCTTAAACTGCTGCTCTGCGGCATCCAGCTGGCCTTTAGCCAGATTGTAAGCGGTAACCGCCGCTTCATATCTTTCTTTAGGTATAACTTTCCCGTTATACAAAGACTCGGCGCGATCCCGGTCGCGGCCTGCCTGTTCAAAAGTAGCCTTGCGCACCTCCAGGTTTGCCGCAGCTTCATTTTCTTTTAAGCTATAATCCACCGCGTCTATCTCTACCAGAAGGTCTCCCCTTTTTACCGCCTGATTATCTTCGACATTGACTTTTAAAACAGTGCCGGAGATTTTGGGGGCTACACTATGGATCCGGCCTTCGATATAAGCGTCATCCGTAGTCACGCGGTTAAGATTATGCACCACATAAAAACCCGCAGCCACTAAACCTACCAGGACTAACCCCCCCATTATCTTTATCACATTCTTCTTTTTAGGGTCTTGTATGTTCATCTTCTTTTATTCTCCATTTTTTCATAGATCAGGGGCAGATCCAGCCCCATCGCATACATTAGCTTCGCGTAACCCCGTTTCATTTCGTAATCATCGGCGCAATAATTGACCTGGGCCTTGGTCTGCAGGCTTATCGCCTCCAAAACGTCGGTATTTGTAGCTGCCCCGGCATTGTACTTGATGCGGTAAAAGCGCACGTTCTCGTCCGCCTGCTCCAAGGCCCCCTTAGCCACCTGGACCTTTTCAAAGGCGTTTTTTAATCCGTAATAACTATCCTCGACTTCAAATTTAATGTCCTCGGTGATCTTATCCTTTTGCTCTTTAAGCTGCCTCTGGCGGGCCCGCTCTTTAAACAGCTGCGACTGCGCAGCCCCGCCGTCGTAAAGATCGACTTTCGCCCCTAATTCAAAAGAAGTATTTTTGTCATTGGTGGCGTATTTATTCTGCTGATACGAATATCCCAGGTCGGCAAAAACCTCCGGCAGGTTTGCCACCGCTTTAGCCTTTTCAGTCAATACCGACGCCTTTATCTGGTCAGCATAGAAAGCGATCTCCGGACGTAAAGTCACGGCGGCGTTCCAGGCATTATCCATATCGGGAAACCCCGGATTCTCCATTGCGATATCCTGCACCCGGGTCCTTTCTCTAAGCGGCAAGGCGAGGATATTGTTCAGCCTGGCAATAGCGATTTCCCTGGTATTACGCGCGGCGATCAATCTTTGCTTGGCATCGGCAAGCCTGACCTTCGCCGGCAGAAGGTCATTCTCCACCGCTAAACCATGCTCATAAAGCTGTCTGACGTCATTAAGGTAAGCCTCCAGGCTCTCGGTTTCTTTCTCAAAAACCAGGATCATCTTCTCTGTTTCAAGCACGTTGAAATATGCCGTGATGAACTCTAAGACGGTAAGCCGTTTAACGCTCTCGGTGTGCGCCCGGGTAGCCTTGTATATTTCTCTTGAAGCCTTAAAATTATGCAGATTCTTCCCGAAATCAAAAATGGTCTGATAAACATCGAACCCGAATGTAGCGGGGTCTTTATTCCCCGTCTCAATGGCAGTTGAACCGAATAACGTTCCCGGCGGATGCTCATTAAATGTTTTATTGATGTAGCCGCTCAGCTGCGGAAGAAGCGAAGAGCGCGCGATAAGAGAATCCTGAAAAGATATTTCATTGTCAGGCAGGGCTGACTTGATCATGCGGTTATTCTTAAGCACCATATCGATACCTTGCGCTATCGTAATGAGTCGCCTCTCTCCCTGGCCGGGTTTAGGGACATCGGCCAGAAGCACTCTGGCGTCCGGGTATGCAACGCATAAGAATATTATTATCCCGGTGAAAAATAATTTTTTATTCATTTACCGCTTCTTCGCTCCGTTCAGAAATAAATCCAAAATGATCGCTGTCATCCCCTTGAGATCTTTCTCCTGCCCGGAAGGCTCCTTCCACCAGTTAAACGCAAAAGAAACCAGTATCGACTCAAGCAGTTCTTTTATCTGAGTGGTTTCAATATCTCTTCTGACCAGGCCTTCAGACTGCGCCTCTTTGATCAGCGCGTTAAACATCTCCCTGCGCTTAGATGCAACGGGCGACTTGGCGAGTTTGCTTTTAATCGAAAGGCTGCTCTCTTCCTGGATAAAAATACGGAAGAAATCTTTATTCATCTCAAAAAACCGCAGCGATTCGTAGATAAAGGTCCCCAGCTTCAAGCGCGCGCCCTTTACCTGCGCGATCTTTGCTATCAAAATACGCAGAAGCTCTCTTATTTTTTCTTCGATTATGGAAAAATAAAGGGAATTTTTATCTTCGAAATACAGGTAGACGGTACCTGTGGCGTATTGCGCCTGGCGGGCGATATCCTGGATGGTGGCTTTATGATACCCCTTTAAGGCGAAGACGTGCTCTGCAGCGGCGATAATATCAGCTTTGCGTAATAGCCTGTGGCGCTCCTTGCGCCCCAATTGGACCGGTACGGCTTCTTCAGTTATCTCCGGATTTAATGAATATATATTCATATTTATGATTATATATTCATTTTATAAATTTGCAAGCAAAATCTTTAAAAAAATAGCCGCGGTTAAAATAACCACGGCTTAAATAAGCGCGCAACTTACTCCTGCGAATATTTTCCCTTAATTACTGCACAACTGCTCGCGCGCCAGATCGCGCAGCTGGTTATAATCCCCCGGCGTATACACTGAAGTATCTATAGGCGGAAGCACTTTGATCAGACAAGAGACCTTAGTCGAGAACCGCCAGCTCCCTTTCGGGATAGCGTCCCTCGTCCCCTTTATAAGAATAGGCAACACCGGGACCTTCTCTTTTATGGCTAATTTGAACGCCCCGTTCTGAAACTCCCCCATATCCAGATTATCCGTCCTTGTGCCTTCCGGAAAAAACAATACGGAAATTCCGTTGCGCAACCAATGAGAAGCTTCTCTGTAAACCTTCTTTATACTCGAATAATCCCCGCGCTTAAGCTGTATATGTTTAGCCAGCAGCATATTCCATCCTAATACCGGGATCTTAAAAAGGCTCTCTTTAGCCACCCACTTGAATTGCATCTTCGTCTTATACATAAGCACTATATCCGCCAGGCTCTGATGGTTAGATATGGCGACATAAGTCTTCTTATGGTCTATGTTATCCAGGCCTTCGACCTTGACGTCCCAATAGGGGTTTAAAGCGGTCATCGCGTCAGTCCACCAGTAACATTGGGCGTGAGCGATCTTACGCTTTCTGTCAAAAAGAAAGAGCACTCCTGAAATGAACGCCATGACAATAAATAACGCTACTGTCAGAGAGATACTCACAAACCAAATAATCGCTGATTGTATAGTCTGCTTCATTAAATTAACGGTAGAATTTCTTGTTTTTACTTTTTTCATGCCTGAAATCATTCTTTCTTCCGCCCTGATGCCCACCTTGGTGTCCGCTGGCTTTATGCCATCTAGGCCTAGCTTGCGTTGTCCCTCCCCTGCCGGATTCAATAAACTCCTCCGGAGGTATCTCGGGATGCTTTGACACAGGCAGCGTTGACCTGATAATTTTCTCAATATCGCGCACGTCGCGGCTCTGGTCGGGTGTCGCAAATGAGATTGCATGCCCGTGTTTTCCGGCCCTGGCTGTGCGGCCGATCCTGTGCACGTAGTTTTCCGCATCTTCCGGAAGGTCATAATTTATAACCAACTCTATTCCGGTCACATCAATGCCTCTCGCGGCGATATCGGTAGCCACAAGCACCTTATATCTGCCGGACTTAAAACCATCCAAGGCCTCTCTGCGCTGATTAAGAGTGCGGTTAGAATGCATCTCCGTCGCCTTATAACCCATCTCCCTGATCGCGCGCACGATATTTCATGGTCTGTCTCTCTTTAGGGATGAATTTCAGTATCTTATTGATCTGCGGGGCAAAACCCATATCCAGCATGCGGTCTGCTTCATCAAGCACCAGCATCGCGACCTGTTCCGGCATAAAATTCCATTGCCCCATATGATCGATCAGCCTGCCGGGAGTGGCGATAACGATCCTCGGATTTCTCCGCAATGCCGTGATCTGAGGCTGCATAGGCGCGCCGCCTATAAGACAGGCTGTCTTCATTCCGAACGGCAATACCAGGTCTTGAAAAGCCTCATCGATCTGAATAGCCAGTTCACGGGTAGGCGCGAGGATCAAACCTATTCCTTTTTTCTGCGCGAGCAGCTGGACCATAGGTATGGCAAATGAATGCGTCTTTCCGGTACCGGTCTGCGCGACACCGATAATATCTTTCCCCTGGATAGCCATAGGTATGGCTTTCTCCTGTATCGGAGTGGGCGACTTAAATTTTATGCGCTCCAGGGTCTCCAGGATCTTGGGCGCTATCCCTAAGCCGTAGAAACTGCTTGTGCCGGTTTTATTTTCGTTTGATTTATTCATCATACCCTGTGTAACCTCTTTTTATCCTCCGGCGTGACCTGCCCGAGATGGACATGGCAATACGACTCATGGTTATAGATACTAAGGATGTGCTTGCAATGAGGAAATCTGCATTTCCTGCCTTTAAGGGAAGTCCTGACTTTTTTCATAGTATGAATTTTCCAATAAAAAAAGCCGTAAAGGTTAGTAGTCATGCCCTTTTACGGCTTAAGATTTTCTAATCTCCTGTATTTCTCACTTGATATAGTATACCTTATTTTCCGGAATAGTCAACATAAACTTACTCCGGCATCGCGTTTTAGCTAATATTCCTTAGAAAAGCCAAAAGTGAGCTTATTATGGCCGTAGGGCTGGGGGGACAACCGGGGATATGCAGGGCTACCGGTAAGATATCTTTTACCGCTCCTTCGACGTAATACGAATCCTTAAATAAACCTCCGTTTAAGGCGCAATCACCGCAGGTGATCACAAATTTAGGCCCGGGCATCGTCTCGTAAGTCTTTTTTAGGGCAACCAGCATGTTCTTAGATACCGGACCGGTGACTAACAGGCAGTCAGCATGCCGGGGGCTAGCCACAAAATTTATGCCAAACCTCTGCAGGTCATAAATGGGATTATTCGCCGAGATGATCTCGGATTCGCAGGCTGCGCAGGAACCGGTATCTACCTCACGGATATGCAGCGACCTGCCGAACTTCTTTAAGATCAGCGACTTTAGTTCGCTTCCGCTTGATTCTATCTGACGCGTCAACTTTGGATCGATACGCCTGGTCACAACGCCTTTTAATAATCTGGTTTTCAGTATATGTATCATAGGTCGTTTCCTGAATATGACAGATCGAAACTTTTATTGCAGAGAGGAAAATCCGGGATGATATTACCGAGCACCGCAAAAGACAGCCCCTGCCAGTTAAGAAAAGACGCATCCACTATTTTGCACCTTACGATCAAGCCCGCGGCGTCAGTCTCCAGCCGGTACAAAACCGGGCCGCGCCAACCTTCGGCATAACCCAGGGCCATTCCTTCTGATATTGACGGACTTACCCTTATCTCCCCTGTTTTGGTGAGTTTGCCCGCGAACACTTCGATCAGGCGGATCGATTCTTCGAATTCCGATATCCTTACGCGTAACCTTGCCAAAACATCCCCTGACTCCTGGGTCGCCATTTTAAAATCTGCCTCTCTGTAAACCCCGGGAAAATATTTCCTTAAATCCGTAGGGATACCCGAAGCGCGCGCGACCAGTCCGGCTACACCCAGGTCCTCGGCAGTCTTCCTGCGCAAAACCCCGGCGGAATCCAGCCTATCCATAAAGGAAACGCTCGAGTTCAATATTTTGACCAACTCATTAAAATCATATTTGATCCCTTTAAGAGATTCGATCAAGAGCTGCTTTTTAGTCTCATTCATATCTTGCGCAACCCCGCTGACAACATTTACTTTTCTTAAATATCTATTCCCGGTTAATTTTTCGTTTAATTGCAAAATCGCTTCCTTAATGATCGAGGCATAAGCGTGCGGAAAACTAAAGCCCACATCCAGAGCGATCCCGCCGAGATCATTAACATGGTTATACATCCGCTCAAGCTCTAAAAATATCCCCCTTAAGATGCCTGCCCGTACAGGAACGGTCACCCCGGATATTTTTTCCGCTGCCTGGCAATAGGCGAGGCTATGCACGAAGCTCGCGTCCCCGGATACGCATTCGGATAAATTCACCGCATCGGTATAAGTTTTACCTTCAAAAAGTTTTTCTACCCCCCGATGAGTAAATCCGAGCCGCAGCTCCAAGTTGATGATCGGCTCACCGGCAACGCTAAAACGAAAATGTCCCGGCCCGATAATACCCGCGTGCACGGGACCGACCGGCACCTCAAATATCCCCTCGCCCTCGACTCTGGAAAATTTATAATCGCTTAAACCTCCGGCCTGCGCTACTTTAAAATCCTTGCGCAGAGGATAATTTCCTTTTGGCCAGACTTCATCATGCAGCCTTAGCCGCCTTAAATCCGGGTTTCCTTTGGGCTCGATCCCGAACATCTCCCAAATCTCCCTTTCAAAAAGGGTGGCTGAATGCATACTCTTAGCGAGGGTCTCGAATGAAGGGTTATCCTGCCCGATATCCATACTGACAATGACCCACTGGCTGTTCTTAAAATCCGCGAATACGCAATGGACGGCAAAACTTGCTTTCCATTTGCGTTCGTCGCAGGCAAAAAGCATCATCACCGGCGAAGGAAGTATTTTGTGCAAGGCAAGACAAGTCTCCTTGAAATCGCGCGGCTCGACTTTAAGGCTTAACTCATCCGCATAGGGCTTGCGGACAGATTGCGCCGTAAAACCCGGGAAAACTGTTTTTATCCTTGTAGTAATCTCTGGGCTAACCATAATAAATCCTTATATTTGAATATCAATACGATGCCAGTCGCGCAGATCAAAGTAAATAGAAATAAAAATGCGAGTTTCGAGCTTAACGGCTCCTTTTGCGTAACCATGCCTTTAGGAAGATTGCCGAAGAGGATCTTTCCGAAATGATAAATGAACGAGCCGAAAACAACCGAAAGGGCTGCCAACAATAAACCCGCGACGAGATACGAGCCGTTAGTAAAAGCAGCGATGATGATCATGATCTCGCTGATAAATACAGAGAACGGAGGAAATCCGGCGAGCGCGAAGACTCCCAGGAGAACCGCGATGCCCGTAAAAGGCAGCGCCTTGATCACTCCCCTGATAGCGTTCATATTATGTTTTTTGTAGGCGCTGACAATATTGCCTGCCCCAAAAAACATAAGCGACTTGGTCACCGCGTGGTTAAAAACATGCAAGACCGCTCCGGCAACGGCTAAAGGCGAACCCAGGCCAAAACCGATAGTTATTATCCCGATGTGCTCGATGCTGCTGTAAGCAAGAAGCCGCTTCAAATCTTTCTGCACCAGGATAAGGCCTGCGGAGATGACCAGCGAAATTGCGCCAAATAAGATCATCAGGTGCGCGAAATAGGCAAACTCTCCGCTCTTGATGATGATCATCCCGAATCTTAGGATGGCGTAAATCGCCGTTTTTAACAAGACTCCGGAGAGGAGCGCGCTGATGGGAGCGACTGCCTGGCTATGGGCATCGGGTAACCAGGTGTGCATGGGCGCAAGCCCCGCCTTAGTCCCGTAACCGACCAGAATAAAGATAAAAGCGATCTTCAGGATATTTTTATCCAGCATATGCGCCACAGACGCCATATCCGAGAAATTCAGACTTTTGCTCAAACCGGAATTTGAAAATGCGTAAGAAAACAAAATTGTCCCCAGAAGCGCGAAGATTATCCCCACCGAACAGATAATGATATATTTCCAGGCTGCCTCGACAGACTCTTTAGAATTGTAAAACCCCACCAGGAAAGCCGAGATGAGCGTAGTCATTTCGATCGCCACCCAGAGCATGCCCAGGTTATTCATCGCCGGGACGCAAAACATGGAAAAACAGAACAAGTTACAACAGAGGTAATAAAAATAAAAACCGCGCTTAAGAGGTCCAGATATATGAAATCAAATAACGCCCGGATGTGCCCTGCGGAGACGATTTCCTTAAATAGAATCACGCTCGCGCACAAGGCCGCAAGATACCCGAAGCAGTTAATGATCCCGTATAGCCGCTCCCTTTTGATAAAAAGCGCGCCTAGCGCGAGTAAAACCGGCACTCCTAAAATAATAAATATAGTCAAAGTAGTTTATCCTCTTAGACGCGAGAGTTTATTCACGTCGATATGCGTAAATAGTTTATTTATCCTGTAAACAAAGAAGCCCATGATCAGCACGCTTACAAAGACATCAAAGAATATAGCGATCTCTACAAAAAAAGGCATGCCTCCGGAGACTGTCGAAGCAAGCAGGAATAAGCCGTTCTCCATGGTTAAGAGGCCGATGATCTGGGAGAGCGCGGTCATCCTGAAGATCATTAGGAACAACCCGGCTAAGACTACAAAAAAGGCGATCGCCAGCGTGCCTGTGAGTATAGCGTTGTCCGCGCCGATCAGATACGTTGCGAAGATCCAGGATAAATAGGTAAACGCCAGGGCCCATAATAAGGATAGCTGGGGATTGATAAACAACCCCAGGTCCTCGCTTACCTTTATTTTCCTGACCATCCTGTACAATAGATAAGGAATAAGCGAGACTTTTAAAACAAAGAGTAAACCGGAAACGATATACAGTTCCGGCTCGCGCTTAATCAAAGCAAAAACTAAAGTTATAGCGAAGAGGCACAACGACTGGTAACGGAAGCTACGGATCAAAGCCGGCATTCTTTTGGCGATAACCATAAGGTAAGTGGCGGCTAAAAGGGCAAATAAAATTATTCCCTGCATATTAAACTCCTAAGATTGCGCATACCGAAGCGATTATTCCCAATACAAAAGCAAAACCCAGAAAATCTGCCACCCTGAAGAGCCGCATCTTGGCTACCGACACCTCAACTAACGCGACCATAACGGCGATTATACCTATCCGGGCCATATACCATAAAACCCAAAATAATATCTGCGTAAAATCAGCAACCGGTAAGCCAATGGGAAAGATTAACTGGGCGATCAGAAAAAAGAAGATCATTTGTTTGACGTAAGAAGCCATTTCGATTAACGCAAGCGAGCGGCCTGAATATTCCAGGACCATCGCCTCGTGCACCATAGTCAGCTCCAGGTGCGTCTCCTGATTATCAACCGGAATGCGCGAGGTCTCGGCGATGGTCACAAGGAATAGCGCGAGTGCCGCGACAACGGAAGAAACCGGGACCGCGCGCATACCGCTAAAGGCTGAAATATCCGTTGAGCCAGACTGTAAAGCTACGGCAAATATCACCATGCAAAGAGCCGGCTCAACGAGGCTTGAAATAAACATCTCTCTTGATGAGCCCATCCCTCCGAAAGAACTCCCTGTGTCTAACGCTGCGAGTGCTAAAAAAAACCGGCCTAAGGCAAAAATAAACACAAGGGCGAGGAAATCTCCCACTTGACGCGCGGGGCTGGCAAAGATAAATACCGGAATAAGAATTGCCGCGGCCAGAGTCGAGGATAAGACGACAAAAGGGGTAACCCGGAATATCCAGGAGGCAGTCTCCGGGATCACTTCATCCTTAGAAAACAACTTGACCAGGTTATAATAGGGCTGAAAGATACTCTGGCCTTGACGCATCCTAAGATTATTCTTTATCTTAGCGATCAGCCCGCTTATGAGCGGAGCGAAAACAATAAATAAGATTATTTGCAGTATGATCATCATTAGAATTGGCGCATAAATAATACCAGTAACAAAACGGTAATAAAAATATAGCCTAGATACAGATGGATGCTCCCCGGCTGGATTTTGCGCATGGACTTAGCAGCCTTAAACACCAGGGCCAGGAACGGGTCATAAATATATTTTTTAAAGACTTTAGTGGTGTGAGTCTCATAGGTAAAAGATTTGGTGTGGTAAAATGATTCCCTGATCTTCTGGGTCTTACGGTAAGGCAAGAGAAAGAAACTAAAGGCGATGCGGAAAGGCTTTGAGAAAGCGGTCGCGGTATATTCATTGCGGGAATCCAGTTTGTAGTAACCGCAATCCCAGGTTTTATAGGCCACTGCTTTACCCCTGCCGAATATCTTATACGCGGCAAAACCTGCGATTCCGAAAAGGGCCAGCCATAACGCCAATGCAGGCGTAGAAAGATAGATACTTCTGCCTAGCTGCGGGCTAAGGGTGAAGTTGTTCAAAGTAAAACTCATCCCTGCGATATCGATACCCATAACACTTGCGGAGACTTTTGCCAGCAGTTTTATGATCAACGCTGCGGCTAAACCGAAGATTACGACGAGTGCAGCCAGCAAAAACATCCCTACACGCATGGATAGAGCGACTTCTTTTGCGTTTTGGGCGCCCTGGCTTCTTGGCTGGGCCAAAAAGGTTATCCCGAAGGCTTTCACAAAACAGGCAGCGGCTAAGCCGCCGGTCAGGGCGAGCATCGCCGCGCAAACACCTAAGAAAAGTTTATTCCCTCCGATTACACTGAATGCGCCCAGAAAGAATGCCTGCAAGGTCAGCCACTCGCTGACAAAACCGTTAAGCGGCGGCAGCGCCGAAATCGCCATCGCACCCAATAAAAAATATGCCGCGGTCTGCGGCATCTTCTTGATAAGCCCCCCTAATTTCTCGATATCGCGCGTCCCGGTAGCTTTATAAACGCTCCCGGCGCATAAAAATAACAGGCTCTTAAATATCGCATGGTTTATTAAATGGTATAATCCGGCGATAAGAGAAAATACCGCCAGGTAGGGCAGGTCCAGGCTTAGGAAAAACATCGCCAGGCCTACTCCTAATAATATGATGCCGATATTTTCCACGCTGTGATACGCAAGAAGCCTCTTG
>JAPLLN010000092.1 GCA_026387475.1 Candidatus Omnitrophota bacterium
GGCATCGATAGCTAATTTGGAGAATCTATCTGCGTGCGCAGGGATACAGCTGACTACGGCTGTGCCTTTTTTTCTTTTTATCTCGGCTACTCTTTTGGTAACCAGGTTTTCTTTAACGGGTTTAGTGTAAAGCGACTGGATCAATTCTGTGGCTTTTTGAGGTGTGGATTTGGAGATCTGCTCTAAGACAGAATCCGGATTTTCATAGCGGGTCTGCACGCCGTCAAGGTTTAATACCGCGATACCGCCTAATTTCGACATCTCCACCGCGAACTTTACATCAACTACACCGTCCATAGCCGCGGCAAGTATGGGAACTTTAAATTTTTTGCCCGCGATTTCAAAGCTTATCTCAACTTCATTAGGATTTACTGTCTGCGCACCCGGCACCAGCGCGATTTCGTCAAAACCATAGCACCTGCGGCCGCGCCTGCCTATACCTATCCATTCCGCCATATTTCTCTCCTCATTATTAGAATGTAAGTTATTATATTGCAATAGGTTAAGATAAATCTCTCCATTTTACGGGGTAACAACTGAAAGGATGTTCAATTTTACCCCATTCTCCCCTCTTTGTCAATACTTATTTTAAGTGAGGCCACAACTTAGCGAGCTGTAAGCGAAGCTAAGTTGTATGGCCGAACTTATCCCGAGCCATTGTTGATCATATTATTACTGACGAGGGATCACTCGTGGGTAGACGAGGCGCAATTCGAGTAAATCGTCATGAGTGGTGCTGCGAGACTAAACCCCGTCAGCCACTAAAACAAATCTTGTTTGCGCGGGTGGCGAGGCGTGATTCAAACCATCGGAGTATTGCGCGGACTGACTTGGCTGGCTTTTAGCGGGGCCTGTCGGCAAGGAGCGGGCACGGTTCCCGCATCCGGCTCCTGATTATAGAAAACGGACTTATACACGGCCCGGATGCGGGAGAGCGACGCAGCCGACCGGAGCGAAGTTTTGCCTCGCAGGGGCAAAACGAACGTACCCGCGAAAAGACAGACAAGGCAGGACGCGCACTTAAAATAAAGAGGGCGATGGTTTACACCACCGTCCTCAAATTACAAGACTCTGCGAAGAAAATTATCCCGCGACTTTTTCCGAATCAATGACAGTCAGGAAGACTTTGAACTCCGGATCTGTCTCAACATTTGTTTCCTCTTGAAGCTTCAGGTAATCCACTACAAACACCAGCGCCTCATCCTGCCCTCCGCTCCTTAAGCGGCTCGCCGAGACAAATTGGATTACTCTGTCTTGCGAAGGCATGATTCCCGCAGCCATTAATTTCTTTAGCTCCACTCCTTCCTTTACCAGGTTCAAGTTCTTCAAAACCTGTAAATCCGGCATCCTGAAATTAGCCTGCGCCTTCATCATCTGCGCCTGCGTGACCATATTTATGTAGCGGAAATCAATACCGCCCATATCTTGTTTATCTTCTGTTGGACTGCTTGCTTTTGTTGGAAAACGCGCCCCTCCTGCACTATAATAACCAAGCAGCTGAAGAATACCCTCTCTGTCTTCAATAAATGTTGTTGTTATTAAGTGCGCTACCGGTGTCTGGAACCGCGTGAGATTAAAAGTTCTCTTTTTAAAATTCATAACTAATTTATACTGAACATCCCTCCGAGCCTCGGCTAATCGCCCAGCAAACTTATCCAAACCCTCTCCAAACTGCGCTGCTGTTAAATCAATACTATGCTCCTTGCCATCAGCAAGATCATAAATAGTTTGCGCCGTTTTCGTCGGCGAGGAGGCGGCGGCATCGATATGTTTTAGCGCTGTTCTCAAGGCTTCTTCCAAGCCTGTTTCATTATCTAAATAATCCGCGCTCAAGAAAATATCTGAAGACTTCGGATCTCCTGTTAAGTTGCACCCGACATAGACCTTACTTAAACCCCTGACGAAAACAATATTGGAATAGAACGACAAATGCTTGCTTAAATTTAACTTTTTACCAACAGAGAGCAGTGTTCTAAACTGTGTGCTTGAAACAACCAGCTGTGCCTCGGTTCGTATAGGAATTGGTTCCATAGCACTAAAAGTATAATAGGCGTATGCTACGCGGTAAATCGAATTTATAAACGGGCCAATCTGACCCTTAAATACAGCCAATGATTTGTGGGACGACTTAAAAGCAGCCGATAACTCCGCAGGGTAAGCCCAGAAAGTAGCATCGGGGTCATCACTACGTTTTATTGCCTCCACTTCCACCGGCGAGGAGGCGGTGCGGGAGTTCTTATACGCGTTCTTGGCTGCTTCCAGCAGCATATTCATTTGGCTTGGATCAAACATAGACCCATCTTTCTTACCGAAAAATGCCTGAAACTCAAAAACTGTGCATTCTCCATTATTCTTAAGGAGGTTGCTAACGCTACGCGCGATACTTCTTAACTTTTGATCGCCTAATACCCATCCCTTATGAAGCTGATCCAGCTCTATCCGCATTGCAGCAGCCATCACATTAATTGTTTCCTGATTTGTTTTCGTCGGCGAGGAGGAGATGCCGTTTTTGGCCAACTGATTTCTAACCATAGCAGTAAGGATATGTACGTAGGCCGCCGCCTCCTCCTGGTTAATTTCCTTACCGTCGTATATCCCAAAATTATAAGACCGGCCTTCTGGTCTCTCATTACTTATAAGATCGCTTAACATCCCCCAATTCACTAACCGCCAGTCATCACTATTTACTCCTACTTTCCCTGCGAGACGATTAATTGCTTCATCTATTTGCACTAAGGTAGTCGTCCCCTTAAAACGTAAATGCAGAATTCTATATAAAACACCGATTATTGCTTCTGTATCAATAAATGCAGGTGGAGTCTTTTTAAGTACCCTCCAAATATGTTCAGCGGCTCGCGGCCCCAAATTATCGCTGCTTACGTACCCCTTTGTTAAATCAAGTATAGCTGCTTCTACTAAATCAAGGTCAGGAGCAGGGTAAAGTTTTGCCGGCGAGGAGGAGGCGGTAACAGCGTCTGCGCTATGATCAGCTGTAACATCAGTTGCATAGATTTCGACATTCTCGCCCGCATACCATAAAGCTACCTTTGCTTCGAATAGAATATGCTCTGTCATTTGAAGAGCCCGCACCCTAACGAGTCTTTCTTGCGGCACTTCGGAGATTAATTGTCCTAACAGTGAACAAACCGCATCTAAATTATTCTTTATAACATGGTTAACTACTCTTTGATACTCACCTTGTTCATTCTGCGTAGACCTGTATTCACCTATAGCCCTATTCAATGCTCTCAACGCCTGCACTA
>JAPLLN010000028.1 GCA_026387475.1 Candidatus Omnitrophota bacterium
GAAGTCTTATCAAAAGAGATCTCTTTCCATTCCAAAATAAACGCTTTTTGCGGAAGCCTCATTAATCCTGTTGACGGTGAACCTTTTTCTCTGCTTTTTTACAATAAAAACGTAAAAAGGCTGAAACGGATCAATTATCAGTATTTTATGGGTAGCGCGCATGTGTTAAGCAGAGGAATCCTTAGGAAGATCGGTTGTTACGATGAGCGCTTTGGGGTAGGTTCTAAATATTACGGTTCGGAAGAAACCGACATGTTCTTCAGGTTGAAGGCTGCTGGCGAGGAGGTATTATACTTGCCCAATCTAAAATTTTATCACCCCATACCGGAAACTCCGGATGATTATGTATATAAGTACGCCTATGCGCTTGCTTCGATGCTGACAAAAAATTGTACTATCAATAAAGCTTCTTCCCCCGTATACTGTTATATTGTCGCAGAGAGAACGGTAAAATCGGCAATAAGGTTATTGCAGAAAGCAACGCTTAAGGGAAAATATATCCAAAAAGACAACCGTTATCATTATGCTTCGGTGTTGCGGGGTACCTTTGCCGGAATAAGGGATTTTATAAAAAACGAACTATGATCGAGAATATTACCGACAAAAATAAGACGATCGCGATAATTGTTTACAACAATTACGAAGAAGACGGCATAAAGCATTTCTCTCCGCCGGAATTCCCTCTGCAGGTGGGTTGCATGAAGCGGCCAAAAGGTTATAAAATTACGCCCCATCTTCATAATCCGGTTTCTCGCGCTACCTCGGCGACTCAAGAGGTCTTATTTATAAGAAAAGGCACAATCCGCGTGGATTTTTATTCATCTAAAAGAAAATTTATCCAAAGTCGCAAATTATCAGCCGGGGATGCGGTGTTGTTTGCCGAAGGCGGCCATGCTATAGATGTGTTAGAGGAAGCGGTTATAATCGAAGTTAAGAACGGCCCATATAGCGAAGAAAACGACAAAACAAGATTTATCCCGGAAAAAGGAAAAGATGATCCCGGTTAACCAACCCCTGCTCGGAGCAGAAGAAAAACGTTTATTGACCGAATGCATCAATTCCGGATGGGTATCTTCCGACGGGCCGTTCGTTAATGAGTTCGAACAGAAGTTTGCCGGGTATATCGGCACTAAATACGGCATCGCCGTCTCCAGCGGGACCGCGGCGCTGGAAACTGCTCTTTACGCGGCCGGAGTAGGTAAAGGCGATGAAGTCATAATGCCGTCTTTTACAATTATTTCTTGTGCTCTGGCAGCGATTAGGCTGGGAGCAGTGCCTGTTTTAGTTGACGCCGAGCCGGATACTTGGAATATGGATGTGAGCTGTATTGAACGGCGTGTAACTTCTAAAACCAAAGCCATAATGCCGGTGCATATTTACGGGCATCCCGTAGATATGGATCCGGTATTGTCTATTGCCAGAAAACACGGCCTGGTAGTCATCGAAGATGCCGCAGAGGCCCATGGGGCAGAGTATAGGGGCAAAAAGTGCGGATCTTTGGGCCATATTAGCGCCTGGTCTTTTTACGCCAATAAGATAATTACTACCGGAGAGGGCGGGATGGTATTGACTTCGAATCGCAAAATGGCGAGACGCGCTGCTTCCTACCGTAACCTTTGCTTTTTGCCGGGAAGAAGGTTTTATCATAAAGAACTAGGCTATAATTTCCGAATAACCAATATGCAGGCGGCAATAGGAGTTGCTCAATTAAGCCGCATTGAAGAATCGATCAGGATTAAACGTATGTTAGGGGAATATTACCGCGAAAAGCTGGGTAACATCAAGGGGATAAAATGCCAGACTGAAAGACCGTGGGCAAAGTCGGTATATTGGATGTATTGTATTGAGTTGGATAAAAAATTAGGCTTAAATGCTAGCCAAATGATGGCTGCTTTGCTAAAACGCGGAATTGATACGCGACCTTTTTTCCTCGGATTGCATTTACAGCCGGCTTTACGTTCGCTTGGTCTGTTCAGGAAAGAACGTTATCCGGTAACCGAGCGTATAGGCAGGCAGGGTTTATATTTACCGTCGGGGCTGGCTTTAAGCAAAAAACAGATTGATAAAGTAGTATCCGCGATTAAAATGATCATAAGGGGACATTGATGGAAACCATTATCCGGACAACTTGCCGCTTATGCGGTTCAAATAGTTTACGCGATGTACTTAATATCGGTGAGCAGTATATTAATGATTTTGTGCCAAGAGAAATGGTAGGAAAAGGGCTAAGGGCGCCGTTAGAATTGGTCATGTGCCAAAATTGCCAGCTTTTACAGCTTCGCCATACTGCCCCGCAGGAATTATTGTATTCGCGCCACTACTGGTATAGGTCAGGGGTAACGGATACCATGCATAAGGCTTTAAAAGATATCGTCGATCAGGCAGAATCTATGGTAAAGCTGAACCCGCAGGATACGGTATTAGATATAGGCGCAAATGACGGGACGTTGTTGGCCGCGTATACTATACCCGGGTTAAAACGGGTAGGGTGTGAGCCTGCGGATAATCTTGTAGGCTTGTTAAGAGAGGAAACCGAATACGTAATGCATGATTTCTGGGACTATGACCGGTATAAGGAATTGTCCGATAAGTGGGGGTGCTCAAAGGCCAAGGTAATAACTGCCATAGGGATGTTTTATGACCTTGAGGACCCTAATAAGTTCATCAATGATGCAAAAAAGGCATTAGCCGAAGACGGTATTTTTATCGCGCAATTGATGTGCCTTGCGTCAATGTTGAAGAAAAATGATATGGGGAATATTTGTCATGAGCACCTGGAGTATTATTCGCTGGACGCGCTAAAATACTTATTTGAAAAGAACGGCCTGGAAATGTTTAAGATAGAAGAGAACGATGTCAACGGAGGCAGCTACAGGATCTTTGCGCGCCATTACAAAGGGACCGGTATACAGTATGAGGAAAAATGCTCGTTTAACGATATTATGGACTTTGTTAAGAGGATGGAATTGAACCGGAAGCTTTGCGTTGATTTCATCAAGAGCGAAGTTAAAAAGGGGAAGAAGGTCTATGTCTACGGAGCTTCTACCAAGGGGAATGCGATTCTACAATATTACGGCCTGGATAATAAGCTGATCACAGCTGCTTCCGAAAGGAGCCCGGAAAAATGGGGAAGGTACACTGTCGGCTCCTGGATACCGATCGTCTCGGAGGATGAGGCGCGTAAAGCAAATCCTGATTATTTTCTGGTTTTACCGTGGGCATTCTTTGCCGAATTCTATGAGCGCGAAAAAAACTGGCGTTTAGGGGGAGGCAAGTTCATAGTCCCTCTGCCGGAATTCAGGGTGGTATGATGAGGGCTATCCCTAAGAAGCAGTATAAACATGTGTTGAGATTATTACCGATCCTTTGCGTTGATATAATAGCGCAAAACGCGCGAAAAGAGTATTTATTGATTAAGCGCGTTAATCAACCTAAGATTAACAGGTGGTGGGTAGTGGGTGGGCGCGTGCATAAGGGGGAATCGTTAGTTGAGGCGGCGAGAAGAAAGATGAAAGAAGAAACAGGTTTGAAATTGAGAGACATGAAGCCTGTGGGATATTATGAGTTATTAAGCGGTACCAGCCCTTTTCAGGCGCGGAATAAAAACCACACGATCAGCGTTGTTTTTAGCTCCGCAATTGAAGACGGAAGTAGTATTATTCTTGATAAACAAAGCTGTAATTATAAATTTTCTAAGAAACTTCCCGGCGATTTCCGGATTAAATCATTTAAAAGAGGAGTTTAGCGATGAAAAAGGCTTTGATTCTGGGGGTGACCGGTCAGGATGGAAGCTATCTTGCGGATATTCTGCTGGAAAAGGGCTATGAAGTGCATGGTTTGATCCGTAAATCAGCAACAGGGAATACGCGAAATATCGACCATATTATTTCTGATCCTGAAATATTTAATGTAAGGTTTTTCCTTCATAGAGGAGACCTGGCAGATGCAACCTCGCTTTATAGGATCATCAGCGCGGTCAAGCCAGTCGAGATTTATAATGAAGCAGACCAGGACCATGTAAGCTGGAGTTACGATATGGTCGGTTATTCCGCTGATATTACCGGAGCCGCAGTCGGAAGAATACTTGAGATCATAAGGCAGGTCAACCCCGGTATACGCTATTTCCAGCCCTGTACTTCGAACATGTTCGGGGTCACTACCGAAAAAAAACAAAACGAAGAAACGCCGTTTAACCCTCAAAGCCCTTATGCGTGCGCTAAGGTCATGGCGTTCTATTTGACCCGTTTTTACCGCCAGGCTTACGGAATATTTGCTTCAACGGCAATACTTTATAACCACGAATCACCGCGGCGAGTGCCTGAATATGTCACGCGTAAGATCACACAGTCTGCGGCCAGGATTTCCCGGGGCAAAGAAAATAAGATCGCCTTAGGCGACCTAAGTGCCTGTATTGATTGGGGCTATGCCAAGGAGTATATGGAGGCAGCTTGGCAAATATTGCAATTAGAAAAACCCGATGATTTTGTCATAGCAACAGGAGAGGCGCATTCTGTAATGGAGTGGCTGAATAAGGCTTTTGCAACAGTCAATCTTAAGGCTGATGATTACTTAGTAACTGATGCTAAGCTCTTGCGGCCGGGAAGAACATCGACTTTAACCGGGGATATAAGTAAAGCAAAGAAAGCGTTTGGTTTTAATCCTAAAGTCAAATTCGACCAGTTAATAAAATTAATGGTGGAAGCGGATCTGAAGAATGAAAAATAAAATAAAGCTTTCGATATGTATTCCTACGCGTAACCGCGCGGACTTTATAGGTACGGCGTTGGATAGCGTCATATCACAAGCGGACGACCGCGTAGAAATAGTAATTGTTGACGGCGCCTCTACTGATAATACCGAAGAGGTTGTAAATAGGTATCAAACGCAATTTAAGAATTTTGTTTATTACCGTGCCAAGGTTAACGGCGGGGTAAACCGGGATATGGCCAAAACCATAGAACTTGCAAACGGAGAATACTGCTGGATGCTCTCCGATGATGACGCGCTAACGCCCGGCGCTATTAACCGGATGCTTAAAGAAATCGAGTCGGGATATGAGATTTATCTGTCAAATGTGACGGCTTGCGATCTGCAAATGCGGCGTATCAGGGACCGGTTTTGGCTGTCTATATTTACCAAAGATAGAGTTTTTAATCTCCATGAGTGCAAAGATCTTATTGCCTACTGCGATAAGGCTAACTCAATCGGAGCTCTTTTTAGCTATATGAGTTCAATAGTCCTGAACCGCAATGAGTGGCTAAAAATAGGCTATGATTATGATTTTGATAAAACTGCTTATGCGCTTGCCGCCACCCTTTTTTCGTTTATAAAACACAGGTGCAGGCTGAAGTATATCCGGGATCAGCTGGTGTATTGGCGTAACGATAACGTAAGCTTTCAGGACGCATGGGGAATGGAAGCGAGGTACCTGCTTGATCTTGACGGATATTTTATGCTTGCCGGAAAATTCTTACCCAATGACAGGCAATTGAGAAGTTCTTTTTACAGGGTTATGAGGCGGGAGCATCCCTGGTATACGATAGTCCATGTCTTGTCTACGATTGAAGATCCGAAGGCATGGGATAGCTTTAAAGAGAAGCTTGTTAAATTCGGGTATAGCCCGAAAATGGCCGAACTATACTACTACTTAAGCAGGCATAAGAACATCCTCAATTTAGCGGTAGCGATCAAACGGAAAATCGTCAAAAGCCGTGCTATCCATAAGATTTTATATCTGCCGCGCCGGATATTCATACCAACTATTAAATAATCTTAACCATGGAAAATGCTATGAGAGAGCCGTTATTGAAAAAGGCGATAAATTATTTAGCCGTTTTTATTGTATTTAGCGGCGCCTTTGTGTATCCGAGAAATATTATTTTTGAGGTAAGAGGGGCTTATCTGATAATGGGTTTAATACTTCTATTTTGGCTGCCGATTATGAAAGATATAGTTTTTAATAAGCTATTTTTTATTCCTTTCTTCTTTTTAGTTATTTTTTCGGTATTCAATGTTTTTATGGGGCTCGATAACGTCAAGTTACTGACTAAGCAAGCTTTGGGTATTTCTATTAACGCTATCTGGTTTTATATGCTTATAAAAATCAACGACTATAATATAAATAAATTATTCCGCATCTATCTCAATATTGCATTTGTCGTCGCTATAATAGGGTTAATCCAGGAAGCCAGCTATCTCTTGCAATTCCGTGCGGGGTATGACTATTCGGCTCTTTTGCCTTTTTGGACCTTTTATCCAACTCAGAATTTTCTACGCGTTAACTCCATTATTACCGAGCCTGCCGGATTTTGCGTTTCTATGTTACCTTCGCTATTTGTTTCTATATGTTCCTTGATCGATAAAGAATTAAATATGCAAAGCATATTTAGAAGCGTAATTATTATAACTGCTTTCATCCTTTCATTTTCATCTACCGGTTATTTAGGTTTGATTATAGCGTTATTTATTATTCTGATGGGTTATAAAAAGGTCAGATATACCGTGGTTATTTTAGCTTTTGGCGCAATATTTCTGATTTCAGCTTTTAGGTTTAGCGATGATTTTAGAAGTAGGATGGTGGATTCTTTTAATATTTTACGTTCAAAATCAACACTGCAGAATGTAAATCTTAGCACCTATGCTTTATATAGCAATGCCTTAGTCGCTTATGACAGCCTTAAATTAAGCCCGATCATAGGCTCGGGACTAGGCTCCCATGAGCTTAGTTACAAGAAGTTTATGCCTGAAATCCGGCGTAAAGAGGGGTCAAGTCTTGTTAATGTGCAAGATGCCGCAAGCCTTTTACTTAGGCTTTTATCGGATACCGGGATCTTAGGAACCGGATTATTTTTTCTCTTTTTGACAAAGTTCTTTATAAAGAAAAAAAACAGCTATTCAAGCGTCTCGTGGGTTATTAATAATTCAATTTTTGTATTTTTTGTTATACGCCTGCTAAGAATAGGACATTATTTTACCGACGGATTCTTCC
>JAPLLN010000076.1 GCA_026387475.1 Candidatus Omnitrophota bacterium
CGTTATTCTTGCCGCGAATATCGCCTGCCGCAAGGCTATATTGAATAAATGGTCCGATGCCTGGTATAAAGTTTTTCTGTTCAGTCAGCTCCTTCCGGTCGATGACGCGAAGCATTCTCAAGATACTCCTGACGGCACTGAATTCATGCAACATTGGGAGAGCGTGTTAAAGGCCTATCTGTTTCCTTTATTGAAGCAAGACGTAAAGGAGGGCCACGCCAGCTCGCCGGTACCTATGGAAAATAAGAATGGTACAGTTACTATTGTGTTATCAAAGTATAGAAAAAATAGAGAAGGTTTTACAGTCTTGGAGCCGCAGCCGCAGACTTACCGGCTCTATAGGTGGTTTCGTATTCTTGACGCGATAATAATTTCGCTGGCTGATAATTACCGCGTGATGCAGAAATTTGCCGGCGCGACAGAAGAGATATTCGGGCAATTAAAGAAGTTGACTCGTGAATCTCCGGCACAGCAAGTTTGGCCGGTGCAGAATGATATTTATGCGTGCTTAGCCAATTTAAAGGGAGTGAAGGCTGTAGTGAACAAAGGCGGCCGCCGGGCATTCGAGGAAGCGTTTAAGGCGATGGAAGCGGGCAAGATGCGCGATGCCGAAAGGTATTTTGGCGCTGGGCTTGAATGCCTTAGGTTGCGCGTTCAGGCAATAGATTCCGAAATTACTAATCTGGGTTTGACGCGCGATTATTTAAGATATAGAAGCAAGATGCGTTTTCAAGAGACAGAGGCGCTCGTGAGATACACCTTTGAAGCCGCTGGTAAAAAAGATTTTGTCGTTGCCGCAGAGAGAGTAGGAGATTTACAGCGCCTGCCTTATTTAGGGGACCCGGAATTTACCGGCACTTGGAGCCAGCTTATTCGCGCAGAAAAAATTATCCAGAATTTATTGCAGCCGAAAGCACCCCGTAGCAGGCAGATTAGCCTGCCCGGGATATTACCCAATAAGAAAGAAGACCGCGCCGCAAAAGAGCTTCAGGAAAAATTCGCAAAGATCTTTACTATTATAATCAATTCCAAGAATGTCGCGCATTTTATGGATCAATATAGCGCGTTATCCCTTCAGGCGCATAAGAACAGGGTAAGGGGTGATGTTAACGACAGATTAGTATTCAACTCTCTTTATACGGAATGGGCCAAAAAGAGTAATCTTATCCGGGGCACCCCGGCTTATTTCTGCCTGAAAGCGTTGCTTTATAAGACCATATTCATCTCCGAGCGCTCCGCCTGTTTTAAAGCCTGCGATATTATCCGATTAAGTGTTCAGGTAGCCGATTTCGGCGACCTCCTAAATGCAGTGAAAAAATATAAACATATCAAAGCTGTCCTTCTCGCGTTATTAACAAACAAGCCGCCAATTCGTTCAGCAAGCGGGATTCCCGCTGAAAATAAAATTAAGTTTTTATCCGATATGCTTGCTGCCGCAGTAAAAGATTTAAGCCTAGGAGAAAAGAAGCCCACTTCCGAAGAAATAGCCCATCTCTACGCCGCCTTTGGTTTAGAAAAATCCGCCGCCGGCTCAAGCCCGCTATTAACGCACGGAACACTGATATTGTTATCCGTTCTGGTCATGTTAGGGACGGTGGCGTGGCACGAAATGGGCCACAAATCGATGGCGGGTATTTTTAAAATCCCCACTTATTTTAAATTCGGCCTTATTACATTAGAAGTGCGGTTCAATGAAGAATTTAATAACGGAAGAATCCATTTGGCTAAAATACTTTTGTTTAACGCAGGCGGTATTATTGCCAATCTTGCGGTTTGTCTTCTTGTTTATTTATTCTGCGATTCGATGTTTGGTTACTTCTCCTACCTGATCTTTGTAAATAATGCCGCATGCGCGCTTCTGAATCTTATCCCCATAAAATATAGATCTAAACGCCTTGAAAAGCTCGGGGGCAGGTATGCGGAAAAATGCACTGACGGCTACGCCATACTGGAAGTCATGGGTTTTCTTCTAAAAGGAAAAAGGAATTTTGACGAGGTCAACGGCGTCGCCGCGCTTTCCGTAGCGTCTAAAGAAGAAGGGAACGCTAGCTCGCCGATCCAGCGCGGGGAATTGTTATTCACCGGCCGTATCGGCCAGATTCATTTTGTCGGGAAAATTATCAGGCTCGGAACGCTTCTTAGCAGGCGCGTCATGGTGAGAAGGGAGTTAGAAAATACTCTCCGGCTTACAGATTGTAATGCGCAAGAAAATTGGCTGCTGTTTAGCTCGCAGGATAAAGAAAACATCAGCATTACTCTTCCTGAATTAAGGGGCCGCCAAGCTCAAATATGCAATATTGCATTAGCCGGAACATACAAAGACCTTTCAGAAGAAGCGATACTGAAAGAGTTCTTTATGCGTCTCTTTTGGATGAAGTATCCGGACAAAAAGATAAATGAAGCGGTTATGCAGGGGCTGCGGGATCGCGGTATCCGGCAGGCGCTTAGAAAACGCAAGTTGGGTTGGGGAAAATCCGTTATCTTTCTCCCCCTGCTTTTCCAGAGGGCTCCGGGCATAGTTGCAACGCATCGCGATGCAGTCCGGCATGCGGATTTCATCGGTTTAGAAGAGGCTGGCCGGCCGGATAATTTTGTCGTCTTTTTGCGCAAAAAAGACGGGATTTATCTGCTTACTGAAAGTTCCGAAGAATTAGTGCCTTCTGAAACCGCAAACAGCCTTCTTCCGATGAAGCTTGCGGCTTTCCGTAAATTTGAAGGGTCAATTCCCAGGCAGCAGCATGAACAAGTTAGGAACGGGCAGCTCGGCTCAAGCCTCGGCCCGACGAGAATTACTTTTCACGCTCACGATGAAGCTTGCATTGTTCGCAGGGATGGCGCGATACAGAGGCAGGATGAATGGGCAAGAGACAGCGTGATTATCCGTAATGTCGCAACTGATGAAAAGATCACAGAAATTCACCGCGTCGGAATTGATGAATTTACGATTGAGGGCTTTTGCTGGCCTGACGGCAGGCTGATAATCGTCAAGACTAACTACATTAATTTAAGCACACTGGCCTCGAAGTTTCAAGTCCTTGCATCGAAAACCCTTAGGGATTACTTTTCTCCTACTAGCGATGACGATGTTTTCGGCGGGGAAGACCGGCTGGTTAAATATGAAACCCGGGGGGATAAGATCGCAAGGAAGGGGTACAAGAGCCCTTCGCGCAACGCCAGTCCATCCCTCAAGGCAGTGGCGTTTTCAAAATCGTGCGTAGGGTGTACCCCTCCGGGCGCCAGCTCGCCCAGCTCAAACAAGGACTCCAGCGTGCCGCAAGTATGGTCGCTGTCGGATTTTGTTTTACTGATGCAAAGGGATAGTCGGATAATTCTCCATGATGTCCTGGTAGGAATAGCAGAGGCAATCGGAGGGTTAAATCTTTTGGTATCCGGGCAGGAAATGTCCGAGCTATCTGTTTACCGCGAAGTAATCCAATCATTATTGCCGAGAATCCCGGAACAAACCCGAAATGAAGAACCAATTTTTGTTAAAGAAATGCTTGAAAAGATTGAGAGTCTCACGGCATCTATCTTCGACAGGATTATGTTGTCTGCTACCCGAAGCAGCGATGTATTCATCCCCGAAAAGCAAGAAGAACTGCGGCAAATAATAAATCTGCGCATCAGGATTAATAATCTAATAAGGTGTTTGGCTTATCGGTTGGGATATAAGGAAAATTTTCTGGATAAGTATATTGCGTTGCAAATGTTATTAAAAGAAGCTAGGGAAAACCTATTGACTACGGAAGAGCATGAAGATTGGATAAGCGAAGGGATCATCCGCCGCGTAGAATTTAACCTTAGTATTCAAGGCAACTGCAGCAATATATGCGTTGGTATCAGGGATCATCTTTTATTTGTATTGGAAGAGTTGTTTAAAAACTCGGAATGGGCTTATTCTCAACGCGGCATTGGTTTCGGTAATAGAGACATCTTCGTTTTATTACATGACGGAAATAATAAGATTGTTATGGAAGTAAGCGATAAGGCAGGCGGTATACCGGTTGGTGATCAGAATAAACTTTTTCTTATAGGGTATACCACAACCGCACGCCATGAATCATCGCATGCCCGCGGCCTCGGTTTATTTATGTCAAAAGCCATGATTGAGTTTCATGGCGGGACAATGGAAGTAGAAAATATGCCGGGAACAGGCTTGAAGACCACAGTTATTCTACCAAATGAACTTCCCTGTAAGGTAAGCAACGCTACCGCCAGCTCGCCCATCGACTGGAATAATCTGTATGCACTATACAGGCCCAAGTTAGAAATTATGGCGGATAAATTATTGAAAGCTTATCCCGGAGCGAGAAAATATATTTCTGCAGATGAATTGGTGGCAGCGGCTATCGTTGGCAATAAGCCGGGTAAGAATAGAGAAGGTTTATGGTACGCTGTCGAATCTTTTGATCCTGATAAGGGCGCGTCTTTTGATAATTATGCCAATCAGCATTGCTGGTGGGCTATGAAGAGGGCAGTAGTAAAAGCGCTTAGAGCCAAGCTTGACTATATGGAGCCAGAGGCGTTAGAGGCGCTTGGCCGTGAAATTATGGAAGGTGTTGCGCCTGAAGTATGGGGGCGGGATGCGCTGGCAGAGTCGTGGCTTACCAGTATCCTTACGCGTACTCAATGGTTGGCGTATACATTATTTTATAAAGAAGATAAGTCTGCCGCTAAAATCGCCTCAGATTACCGCCGTAGTAAAACTACTGTTTATAACCACAAGAAGCGTGCGCAGGAAAAGATTGATAATGAGTTAGGCGTATTATCCAGAAAGCTTCCTGCTCCGGAGACAGTTGCCGCGGCAAACCAGGTAAACAACGACCGGCGGTTTTCGGAAGAGGAGATAGCAAGGGCTTTTGCTATGCAGCCAAGAGTTCGAGAAGCGCAATCAGATGTTCCGTTATTAGAGCGGACTATTCTCGTGTTAAATTTAAAAAACATAAAGCAGTTTAATACCCTGAAGTCTCTTGGAATAGCAGTATTGGGTGATTTTACCCGGTTTACTCCGGATGGTTTGGGGGCAACGCTTTGCGAGAGGCCGGGATTCAGCAACAGGGATACAGTAAAGTGCTTATTAGTCTGGCAGCTTGAAGATTTAGGCCTGCACTTAAAAACAGTTTTAGATGATACGGATCTACTTAGCGATGTTCTTGGTTGCAATCTCTACATCATTCGCCGGCTTGGGGAGCGCGGGATTACTACGGTAGGCCAACTTTGTAAGTTAAGCAGGCGGCAGCTTACTAATCGCAAGCTTACTTGGAATCAGTGCAATAGCATTGAGAGATACCTGGATAAGTATGGCCGGCAGCTTAGAAAAGTAAATCTACCTAAGGGGGCTTCCAGCTCACCGGTGCAGGATTGGAAGCTTGAGTTAGCTAAGAGTATTCTTAAGCCGGAAGAACAGGCAGCACTTTATCTCTTTGAAAGGACTTATGGAAAGCCGACAGGGCAGCGCCTGCCGGCATTACCGGAGCTTCTACGCGACAATAACCTCCAGCAAGAATTCGGGCCCATGCTTACTCCGGAGAATTTAGCTAATTTTCTTAATAACCCCGGAGAAATGCTGCCGCAATACCTGTCAGCAAAGACCGCTTTTCTTGATTTTGCCTATTCGTTTTTCTTCGGGGACCAGTCAGGAAAGAACACGCAGGCAACTGACTTCAGGAATGAGTTTGGGAATGTGCTGGAAAGCTTGAACGAAAAGAGAGAAATACTGCGCAAGGCGAATATCGCGCCAATAGAATATGTTTTCCCGGAAAATCTTATTTTGATTTTAAAAGAAAGGGCTTTCATTATATTAACTAAAACTGATCAAATGATAGATGAATCTCCGGTGGTGCTATATGCGGTAGGGGGAGTAAAAGGAAATGGCGCATTGGTCCCCAATTCTCAACCGAGCGGATTCACAGGATGGACGCATATCGGCAGGGGCAAGGTAGAGTATACGCCGATTATTGCGCTTTCGAATAGCCCCAAGTTTGACGGGCAGGAGTTAGTCTTTGTCTGCGAGAACTTTGATACCGGCCTTAAACTAAAAGTTTACCGGTTTTCCCCGGGCGCTGAATTTATAACTTTCTATGAAACTCCTCCTTCATTTTCCAGCTCGCCGGTTGGCCTTATCCTGGGTTGTCTCCCTATTCAAATACAGCAATGGTTTTCGAATTTATTCAACGATATGCAAATTAAGGCGGAGTTTGAGCGAACGCCGATTACAACGATTGCCAGGCTGTGCCAGGATGAGAACATTGGACTTCTAAATGCTTTTCGTAGGCTCTCCGGGCAAGAAAAAATCGGCTTTTTAAGAAGCAAAGACCCTAACATAAAGTTATTGCTGGAAAGTTGTATCGCCTTGCGTTCTTGCCTGGAAATAGAGAGTGCGAATTATCTTTTGAGTTTACTCCGGAAAGGCCGGCGTCAGGCGCAAGCAAGGAAGAGACTCTCTTCTTTAATAGGCGATCTGCTCTGCGATCTCTCCGGTTATACTTCAGAGAGAGCTGCTTCAAGCATAAATAAGCCGCATATCAAGGGCGATATTGCTTACAGTATAATAAGCAAGTTCTTAAAATCATGTTCCGGTAAAGATATAGAAGCCTGCGCGCAGCTCTTCCGTAAACTCCCTAAAGCTGTTTTAGCCAATCTGGATAGATCTACCTCGGAGCATGCGAATATATTAGGAAAGCGGCTATTGGGAGAATTTCCCAGATTAGAAAAATTGATTGAAAAGAGGCTGAATAAGCTTTTTAACCCCAAGGGAAATATAAGCATGATGTCTTCGCAACCAAAAGAATCAGCTGCCTTGAGGATATGTAATTATATCTGGAAGACTAAAGGCGCTGTGTTTAGCATAAATGACATTGTATTGCGGGTTAAGATTTCGGCTAATACGGCGTCGGAGTTGATCAAGATAATGTGCAAGCGGGGGGAAGTATTATGTAAGGCTGAACGCGTACGGAGGCTCTATAAATCAAAGCCGGCTCTATATGTTTTAAGCGCTCGCGCAAGAAGGATGACTGTGCGTGAGCGTAAGAGAGCCGTTACTGCTCTGGATAAGGCTTTGTGCAAATCATTTAACGATAAAAACCATACGCACGCTATGCACAGCACCTCTTCGCCAGCCAGAGACTCTCTGCGAGTGCTTTGGCCGGGAGAGGCGTTCCAGCTTGCCCAGATAGTAAAAGAAGGCAGGGCCAGGCAGATCAGAAACAGAGAAATCTGGCGCAGCTATTATGCAAAGGGAAAGGTTCCTGATGTGGACCAGGAGCATCTAATCGGAATCATGGCTTATGATGATAATGGTTATTTAAATAGGATAAGGATATCCCCGCGGCTGATGCTTTCAAGGTCCGGTGGTAGGCCTTACGAGGCTTGTTATCTAAGCCTTAGAGAAGAGATGGGGATTGAGCCTAAACAACCCCGGATTCACATTGTTATCAGCCTTGGAGCCGATAGCAAGGTTCCAACCGGGATCCTTATATGCATAGTTTGTTGCGATACTTATAGAACGCAGAGAGGGCTGGAGGATTTTCTTAAAACCGTGCTCGTCTTTGAAGAAATATTCGACCAGTCCGCGGTATTGGGTTTTGGAGAGTTTGCCGCAGAAAATATCCCGGTCCATATTCCTCATGAATTCACAGTTAAGCTCGGGCTGCTCCCTGAAACCCCCCTGAAAGAAGTTGCTGATACCGCTCGCCGGGTTTTGGCGCCCGCTGCTTCTTCGCCGGTAATAGGAAAGATTTTGCGCCATAATTTGCAGGAGCTGTGCAGCCTCTTGCGTGTTTTGGAAGACGACAATACTATTCGTTGCCCCGGAGGCACTCTGACCCTTAATTTAGGTTTAATGTATTTCACGTTTAGGCTCCTTGCGGATACGGGAGATATGGCGCAGCTGGTTATTCACGATAGCAGCGGGAAAGAGTTACGGCGCGTTAATTTTGATGCGGGGGAAATTATCAGATATGATCCGCGCATCCCGGGTTTTATTTTAGACGGCGCAGGAATACAGGTGCCTCTGCCAGGAGTGGACGATGGGGATTCTGACAGGGAGGCCTGTTTAGTCGCCTCCGGCCGTTCTCTAAGAGAGTCGTTCAACATGCGGTTAATTACTCCGGAATCAGTCCGGATCGATTTTCACTGCGATGAGCCGGAAGATCAGTTTAACGTAGTTTCTATCTCGTCTGAAAAACTCGTAAATAAATTGGGGAGAAAGGTTGAGGATGCTGGAGGCCTGTCTATATTTAAACTGCGTCAGGGATTGGGATACTCGGTTTGTGACAGAAGAGATAAGCCGATGGCGGATGCCCGGCTCTGTAATTTGTTTGAAGATGAAGCCTCGGCGCAGCGCGCCATAACCGAATGGCAGGCAAGGCAGAATGAAAAATTACGGAGGAATACGCAAGCCCGCAAGATCCTGGCGGATGGACTGAAAAACAAAAGGCTCTCCGTTCTTTTTATCTGTATGGCTGATGTAAACCGCTCGCTTTACTGGGAGATGTTAAGCCGGGCCTTTGCGCGTGACCAAAGGCTCAAGGGAATTAAGTTTAGTTCAGCCGGCGTAGGTAAGTTGTTAGGCTTTGCGCATAAGCCCGAGACGCTTAATGCGTCCTTGGCAGAGCTTACCGAAATAGTGGGAAAGGATATTGTGCGCGGTTTCCGGCGCACGGATGTTGACGCTGACTTGCGCCAGATCAAAGAAGCCGGCCTTGCGCTGGCAGCTAACCAGGCTTGCCTTAGGATCATCCGGAAAAGGACTCATCATGAATTGATGGAAAAGGTTTTTCTCTTAAACGAACTGCGCGAACCCAATGACCCGAAATTCGGCGCCGATGCCCCTGACCGGCGCGATTTGAGTTTAAGGAAAGAGGAATTAGAAGCATCACTTTTTCCTCTGCTGCGCTCCTCCAGCTCACCCCTCAATAAAGCTACCGGCGTTTTGAAAGTTAAAGCACCGGCGTTTTCAAAATCGTGCACAAGGTGTACCCCTCCGGGCGCCATCTCGCCCGCCGCCGCGGCGCCCGCTCGTGCCAGCTCGCTCACCAGCGCGGAAGAGGAAGAATTATTAAAGGTCTTGATCGAATCCAGTTTGCGTCAGCGTAAACCATTCGATTTGAATAAGTTTACCGCTGTCTATCAGGATACGCGTAGGGCAAGGCATGCGGATACGGTTGTCGGTTCTTCTGAGACGGCAATGGCTATCGATAGGCAAGTCCAATGTATGCTCGATAAAACATTAACAGAAGGCTGGATTAAGCAGGCCGATAATCAGCCGGGGTATTATCAAGTAACGGCAGCTGCGAGTTTAACTTACTTTACTCAATATCCTGAAGAGAATGTCAATGAAGAATATCCCCGTCAATTAATGGAACAGCACCGCCGGTATTCGGAATATTCACCGGCGCAGCAAAAATTGATAATAGACATTTTAGGCTACCGTATTTTGTATGGAATTGACGACTGCGTGTTTTTTTATGACGGTCAAGGTTTTGACATGGGGGTTTTCACGCCTGATGAGGCAAGGGCGTATTTGCCTGAGATCGTGGCTTTCCACTTTGAGAAAAAGCGGTTTAACAAAGGAGAAGGGGCTGCAAGGCATGCGGCGATTAGCTTCACCAAAATGAAGCCCTATCTGGTTAAACAAGCGGGCGATGCGCGTAAAGTGTTGGAGGATCTATACGCGTTATACATGGCTTTCGATAGGGGTCAGCGTGGGGCAGATAGCTTGGCTGATGAGGGCCTTTCGGCGGTGATAGAGGTTTTCGGCAAAGATCTGCCGTTGTTTTGGGATGGTTTGGTGCGGCTGGGAAAGCGTAGCGGCTCTTGTGTCGGATACGTGTTCGCGGGTTTTAAGGAATTAAAGAAGGTATTTGGCGGTAAGATCTTAAGGCAAGAATTTCCGCATCTATTGGCATTAGCCATGCGTGTCCAAGAAGATAAACATGTGAACTGGCTATTTGAGCATATTTATCGCGACAGCAAGGAAATTTTGAAAGGTAAATTTCTGTCTCAGTGGCCGCGATTGCGGGATTTTGCCTCACGCTTTCAAGGCTCCCCGTTTTTCCTATTTTGGTGGGTGTTGGTGCCGATAATGCAGGAGTTAAAGAAACATCTGGCGGGTGACGCCGCTGAAATCGTCACGCAGGCGTTGCGTAAGGCCTCAACTGCTGAAAAGAGTAGCTACCGGGCTTTGAAAGTCAATCCGGATATTCATAGAGAGATCCGGCGTATTCTGGGCCGGGGGCCAGTGAAAGTAATGATCATCCACGATATTGAGGAAGGTATCGGGGATGAACTGATCCGTGACGGTGCGTTGATTCAGGCGCTATTGGATTTTAACCCAGAGCTTAAGATTTACATTATGACGCAGAGGCGGTTTTTGTATGCGCATAAGCGAATTGTTGCATTCGATTATGGGGGTGGCGTTTTTGAGGATAATGTTGCGATGGTTGTTTATCACCGGAGCCTCGAGAATATTCAAAAAGATCAAGGCTCTAGAGGATTCGATAAAGAGGTAATAGATTGGTTGCAGAGGATATCTCCGAAGATTTTCATCCAGTCAGATCAGAGCTATGATGATAAGAGGTTTAGTAGGGTAATGGTTAGCGGCAGAAGCGTTAGTCTTGTTGATACTCGGGATAGGCGGCAGTATGAATATACGCGCGATTTAGTGTTGACGCTGGGGCTGCCGTTACGTAGGGGTATTGATAAACCTAAGGCAGGGTGTTTTATGGTGACTCCGGGCGAGGATCGTGCCTGGGAAGAGTTGGATGCGAAGCGTTACTGGGATAAGGAGGTTGTGGCGCGTAACCGGCAAAAGCGGCCGGTGGCTTATGTCAATTTATTCGGAGGGGAGATTGAGAGAAAGGGTTTTATGCGCGATGAGATCGGCCTGGCCATTAAGCAGGTTGAGATACTCATTGAAGCAGGGTATTTTGTGTTGCTCCAACCGACCAATAATACGCAGTTATGGAGCCTGTTAGCAGATAAAAGTGGGGAAGTAGTTATTGAGCAACTACTTTATGCCGATTACCGTTGTCATATGGCGTTGGCGCCTGAGTTCACCAGCAATTCCACCGAGCACAAATATTTTATGGTCTATGCAGATATTGTTGCAACGGTTGAGGGCGGCGTGACGCATATGCTCTATCATTTAGGCAGGCCTTATGTCAGCGCGGGGTTTGCGGGAATGAATCATTATGATGCATTATATGATTGGACATCTATTGACGCTGCCGAAACCCAGATAGCTGTTCCGGAGAAATTTGATTTGGCTGACAAGACCATTCAGTTAGGGCGAAAATTAGGACTATTGAGGTCAGCGGTAGAAGTTTATCCTGATGAGTCCGCCGCGCTGTCGCAAAACACCGCCAGCTCGCCGATTACAGATGAGACACGAAAAGTAGTCGATGGAAGAACGCCAAAGGAAATTAGAGAGCATTGTATCCGAGATATACATGAATTAGAGGAAGATATCGTTGATTATTTTAATAAGTACATAGGCTGGATAGAAATGAACGTGCGTCTTTGGCAGAAGGAAAAATCAGCTGCTGCCTTTTGTGGGGTATTGAGGCCGAAAATAAATTTGCTAAAGGGAAAGATGTTACGCGCGCCATACGCTTTGTCGAGTGTCCAAAAACTGGAATACGCCCGTAGTATTTGTGCAGATACATTTTTACCTTGGATTAGCGAGGTTTTGAATCTTCTCAGTAGTTTTACTTTCCCAAAAAATGAAAAACTAAGAGAAGCTTTAGAGGATATGGAAATCCTAATAAAATATGGCCTATTGCCAGCAATAGATTACTGGATAAAGAAGAGGGGCGGTGCATCGGCTCTTTTTTCGCCCGCCGCGGCGGAAGAAGCTCAAGTTATTGAAGGGGTTAGAGGAGAGGTAGAAAAATTAGGGGGGGTAGAATTGTTTCGCAAGCCGCTCGAAGAGGTAGCTAGAAAATTAGGCATAAAAGAAATAACTCCTACCGAAGAGGCAAGAAGCCTTTATTTTAATCCTGCTACCTATATGTGTGTATTCGTCAGCGAAGATGGCTGGGAGGGTATTAAAACAACAAGAGAAAGAGAATGTCGCTGGGCTCCAGAATTATGGGGCCCTACAGCTTGGAAGCATTCCCCGTATATAGATGGTCCAGGCATCTATTATTGCCAGGCGCAGATAGATAGATTAAGAAAAGAATATGGTTGGGTATTTGATGCTGTGATTTTTTATCACGAAATGCTAGAAAGGGCTTTTGCGAAAGCGGGGCTTCTGGATGAATTTGTTCAACTTCCTCATCATCATGCTAATTTGCGGATTGTAGATGAGACATTAAGGTTTGCTTGTGAGATAAGCGAGGAATCATTCAATCGCTGTTTGGAGTTTCAGCAGGTGGATATGGAGAATAGAATTAAGAATGCTGAAAGATCAGGGCGACAAGAAGATTTGATTAGTAGATTTAAGGTGCATTATTCAGGAATTTTAAATAATTGGAGAAAGAAAAAAGGAATTATGCCTGTATCGCCCACCGCCGCGGAGTCTCAAAAGGGTGCCAGCTCGCCCCTCGCAAAGTCACCAGGTAACCAGGTCATCAGGTCACCAGTTGAAACGGGCAGATCGTCCGCCGCCGCGGCGAAAATGCAGAAAATGACCAGAGAGCAACGAGAATTTGTTGGTTTCAGCCAGGATGATATGGAGGCGGCTGTTAAGAATATAATAGAATTGTCTTGGATGCGGCGGCAATTTGGGGATACAAGCACTAAGAAACTACTCCTGGGAGTTAAGGCACTATTTACTCCCAGTGATTATGTTGCTTTGTGGCGGGATGAGTGTCGTTTTGTGAGTTGTTGCCGTGAATTCTATGGAATGCCCATGGATCTTATTGAAACGACTTGCTCGAAATTAGCAAATATCTTTGGGTTTTCGTTGAGTTTATTTAAAGCAAGGGTCGCAAAACACTTCTATTATTGGTCAAAGGTTATTCCGGAATTTTCCCCACTAAATGAGCATGTCGAACAACGTTTAAGATTATTTACGAGATTAGGACTTCAAGACGGGATTTTAAATAGTCTTCAAGATGATTCATTCTGGCCTGGAATTGCGCCTAGGATTGTATGGTATTTTAAGGGAGGAGATGATTTTAGGGAAAAAATCATCCTACGGTATCCTTGGTTAATTGATGTGGAAGGTATATTTAGTTCCCGATACCCTGAAGGGGCGCACAAGATTATCGACAGTTTTACACAAAGCTATCGTGAAGCTCAGACGGATAAGGGGAGGGTTATCGAAATCATAAAAGCACTATTAGCGCTCCTGATTCTTTATCAGAAACATTTTGCATTGTTAGATCAAACAGAATATAAACAGCTTGTTGTATCGATAGTTGCATTTTGCGATCTTGATGACAAGGCAACGAATATGTTCCTCTCTTTTTCTCAAAAACATTTAACTTCACCTGTGGCCATTTTAATTTTGGCACACGAGTTGGTACATAATCTGGATAAATGGTGCAAGGAGGTCGCCGTCACTGAGTTGTTTGCTGATTATGGTGCGCAGGCTATGGCTGTTATATTGGGGAAAGAGAATTTGCTGACAAAGTATCGTCGACATCTAAGGTATCAAGAAAGCCTGATCAAAGTTCAAAGGAATAAGTATCGTATTTATGAAGGTCATCTGAACGCTAGAGCCCATCAACAGCTAATTTTGGGTGTGTTTTTGCCAAAGAAAGATTTAGATTATCTGCGGATTTTCCGTTTGGCAGTTTTCTTAGCGCGACAAAATGGAGGTTTGGCCGGCGCGGAATTTGTGATAAGGTTAATGAACTTGATGTTGTTTAATAGAGTTGATGAGGCAGAGAATGGAATTATTTATGACGGGTGTGATGTTCTTAGACCTGAAATTTTGCAACGTATTATAAATGTCGCAAATCAAAAACACCGGAGCGACGGCGTCAGCTCGCCCCTCAAAAATGCATCTCGGGGTAAACCCGCCGCCGGGCCTTCGAGCGGAAAAACGCAGAACGGTCAGACGCGTAAGGAATTCATGGTGACGATGGCGGCGGCTTTAGGAATAAAACTGCCTGTACCTGTTCAGCAGGGCGCGGCAGTGGCTGCCGGGGCGGCCGCGGCAACGCCGTCCTTCAAGAAGGCTTTTGATATTTTCTGCTGTTTGTGGCGTGAGACAACGTATTATGGTGAGCTTCTGGGTGAAATTTCTTTCAATCACAAGCTCCGGATTCGAATTCATCCAGCGCCCTTTGATAAATTTGACCCGTTGCTTACTCAAACAGGCATCGAAGGATTCATCGGTCAATTGTTCTGGAAGTCCGTGGGACAGGACAAAGACACGTATTTTAACGTTCAGATTTCGGGAAAAGATCTGCAAGGCCGGTATTCTCTCGACCTGATGTTCGGTTTCTGCAAGTTTCTTTTTCCCGAGCTGCGTTTGGAGACCGTGGAAGAATTGTCCGGTGGCCAAAAAGAGTTTACTAAGTCCCCCAGCCGTTCGCAAGCGGAGAAACTGTTGGCTGGGCTTTCTGCCGCGGAACGGGATCGGCTAATCGCGATGGGGGAGAAGAACCGGAAGGCGTTCGGATCTGCCATTGATCCCGCGGGCGGCGAATTTCGCTTTTCCGATGAGCCCGTTCGGCTACTTCTGGATTACGTTCGGTTGATGAAATTCATGCGGACGAATTATCCTAATGTGTTCGCTACCGAGATCCTCACGCGGATGAGCCGTGCCGGCTTTTCCGTTTTCAATGATCCCCAGGTTATCGCTTATCTCCGCTACCATGAAGTTCTGTACAAGCTTTCTTACGGGGCCTCGGATGTCAGTTTGAAAGACCTGAGGCAGGCGAAACGCCGGTTGGGAGAAATGGGCCTTCAAAAAGAAACGGACCTCAAATTCGAGCGGCATGTGATTTCGGGAAAAGTAGGACAATTAGAAGATGATCAGGATCCCTGGGATTATGGTACAGATCATGGGTGGTGGGAGTGTGCAACAGGGATGCATGCTATATCTGCGCGCATCTCTTCGCCCCTCACCGGAACAAAGCAAGCTCTCATTGGCTCGGGACTCGCTACCGGCAAGGAAGTAATGAGGGGCAGCTCGCCGGCGCGGGGCGGGTTGCATAATACCCATTTTATCCTTTATCAGGCGCTTGATCCGGATAATGAGGTGACCGGCGAGACTGTTATGGATAGGTTCTTAAAAGAAGCGCTGCTTAAAGGAAGCGATAATTTAAACATAGTTGATATCCATTGCGCGCCAGAGCCAGGCGGGCCTTTTACGCGCGAAGAAGGGGCTAACAGGCTCATTACTTTTACCCTCCCGGGCGCGAAGCGCCAGATTACCGATGCTAATGCGCTCTCCGAGCTATTGCCGCATTGTATGGAAAAATGGAATGGTGGGCAGCGTCCGATAATACTTATGAATACATTTACCGGGGATAGCGGTAAAGCTGTGCTTGATTTTGGAGAAAAGCAGGGAATTCCGGCCTATGGCTGGGCGCGAGTGAATCAGACTCAATTTCCCCAGTCGCTTGAAAATCTTAGCAGGATGTATTCGGTGGCTGCGGTAAGCATGGCTTTCCGCGAAAGGCTTAAAGCGTGCGGCATAACCTCTAATCTTTATCCTCGCGCTCTTTATCCGGTTATGCATATGCACCTGCCTCAAATGCTGGACGGTTTAATGAGGGCGGAAGCGAATAAAAAAAGGGAGCTGTTATTGGGGCAAGGGTACACGCATCTTATCTTTGCCTCCGGAGCTCCGGAGAGAGAAGAGAAAAAGAATATCCGGCAGGCTATGCGTTGGATACGCATGTTAGAAGGGGAACACCCAAATATAAGAATACTCTTTATTTTGGCCGAACCGGGGCTTCCTGTAAAAGATTCAGGTTTAACCGATAGAGAAGGGGTAGCTTGTTTGAGGCTGGGGACGGTTGCTCCGGATAGGATGCCTTTCTGGGAAGCGGTGAGCAATTGTGTAATCGTGCCGAGCAGGGAGGAGCCGTTTGGCCAGGTGGTAGTGCAAAGCGCGGGCCTCGCGCCGGTAATCATTTCCAATAAAGTTCCTTCGGATGCTCTCGATGTTTGGGAAGGAGTGGTCGAGCTTGAAGACGACCGCGCAGCTGCGTTGCGCCTGCATACTACACTTACAGATGAGGATTTTAGAAAGAGGTTAATGAATAGGCAGGTTAAATATGTGCGCGAAACATTCGGCTCCTACGGATGGGAGCATTTAATGCAATTCCTTAGGTATCATCCCGCCTCCAGCGCCAGCTCGCCCGCCACTCCAAAACAACTCGGTTCTGCCCGCTCCAAGATGCGCAGTAAAAAACCTGGTTGGTTGAATGATGTGGCATATAAAAATCGAAATCGAGATTCGTTTGATAAACACAACATAGAAGTGTTAATTTCAAAAGTAGGGGAATGGTCTGGTTTGGACTTGGTAAATTTAGCGGGAAGAGTTCTCATAATAGGTTTTGGCTACAGCGTAGATCATCTGTTGCTAGCTGCAGAAAGTCTACCTAAAGCGAAGATCGTCGGAGTAGAGTGGGATGGGGATGCTGTAGCGCAAGCGGAGAAGGGGCTCAAAAGCACCAAGAAAGGATTGAGATCGCGGATCGAGACTCATGTAGCCGATGCCAGGGACCTGCGTAGGATATTGGCTAGTCGAAGCGTTAGTATTGTTCTTTTCAGCTCTGTTTTGGACCTGTATGAAGAAGATTCTGCGAATCTGTTCCAGTTCTTATCCGAATCCGAGAGAGTACTCGTACCTGATGGAATTGTGGCGGCTGGTTATGATGCCGAATTCAGGACTTCTAATCGAATTCTGCGTGGAATGCGGTTTAAAAAACTTAGCCCGGAATCGGCATCAACAATCTTTATTTTTCAGAAGCCAAAGAATAGCTTCGCTTCCGGGATGCGGACGGGGAAAATTTCCGGCGCGCAGTCGCAACCTCGTACCTCCTCGCCCTTCGTAGGTAGCTCGCCCGCCGCCGCGCCGTCGCAAGGCCGCGCCAGCTCACCGGCGGTGGGGGGTTGGCGTTTCCCCTTACCTTTGCTGTTGCTTAAAAGATTAAACTTGCCCTTTGCCAGAAATGCCTGCTTTGTGTGGAATGACCGGTTGATTGAAGAGGCGGTCATATATGAAGGTATGACCCCCGGCATCCGGGTAGTAAGCCCGGGCTGCTCGCTGGTCTCTCTCAAATCTTATAAGGACCGGGCTCTTACTAGCGGCCGGGTATTCGTGAATACCTTCGCGCAGTGTTATCCGTCGGCAGAAAGGGTGATAGTTGTTCTTAACGGTGAATATTATTCTAATATGGTCAGGCATCCCTTGTTTCCATATATAGCTAATCTTTCTCCTTATAAGGTGACGATTTATGTCGAGGCCTGGAGTGCAAATATAAACTTTTATATCTTTGTAATCGAAAAACGCGATTTAGTATTAAAAACAGATCCTGCGCCTGCGCTTACCGCAGAAGAGAGCGCGGAGGTGTTAAGAGCCGCAGCGAAGAACTTTAATGGGGTAGTGCCCAAGCGGGAAAAAATGTCTGAAAAGGAGAGGAGAGACCGGTTGCTTCAGTTTGGGCTTACAAAGGCAGCTTCAGACAAAATCCTGAAAGAAGCCGCGGCAAAAATGGCAGAGCGCGAGGAGCCGGAAGTTGCTGAAAAACCCAAGCCCCGCGTGGATAGAAGTACCCGTTCATTCCGCCTGAACATATTCCTGGATGGCTGCCCGGGATTCGTTACCGAACTTGGGGTGAAGGCGGGGAAGGCCAAGGAATTCTTAAAAAATCCTGACCCGAAGACATTACGCAGGATACATTCTGCGCTGTTAAAAGCATTAGTGACGGACCGTAAATGGGTAGTCATTGGCAGGCAAAATAAGAAAACAGGGGAGTGGCATTATAACGAGGATGCCGGCCGCGGAGAACAAGATGGTTCGTTGCATATTTTCGGGATTCCCCGCGGAGAAATTAAGAAGTTAGGCTTACCATTAGATTATATCCTGCTTGGACCGCAAGGCCTGTTGAATAGGGGCCGCAGAAAAGCCAGAGACCCCAGAAATATACGGGCAGTATATTACATGGCGCGTTATTTTGTAAAGGTAAGCTGTTTTACCGAGGCGCAGAAATTACTGCGTCTTCTCCCGGATAGGGAATTCCGCTCCGGTTCGGTATTTATGCAATGCTTAATTCAGGAGGCCCGCGGTGGATACTGGAGTAAGAAACACAGGTTAAGTAACAGCCTTTGGGGTTATGCCCCGGCAGACATAGCCTTCAGGATGCTCGCTGATTTTGCAAAAGAGTCAGAGCAGATGCTTACTAACAATGCTCGCCAGGCCTGCATTAATGCCTTACCTGCGGATGCCAAGAATATGCTGCATTTTAATTCAGACGATTTTCATAAAGGCGAATTTAAGCCGATTGAAAGAGTAAAAGTGAAGAGGCCGGTAATCGGGATAAGTTTATTAGAAGTTGAAGAGAAAGTGGGGAAGAAAAAGAAGACTGTTGCAGAAGAAATAGCGGAAGATGCAAGAGAAAAGGCGAAAGAGCGGCTTGAGGCACTAGATGGGCTGGCAGAGCCTGACGAAAGGGAAATGGCCGAGGCAGGTAAACTTGAAGAGGAGGTTTTACAAAGAAGGGGGCGGGCTAGGGCCGGGACTATTAACGAAGAAGCGGCGCAGGAAATTATCGAAGAGAATATGGACAAGTTATTACGTAACATTTCTTGGAAGGCAAAAGCAATCGCGGAAGAGGAGCTTAAAAAACAGAAGAGCCATGTCCCTGTATATGTGCTGGCAATAATCGCAAAAGCCGCCCTTCTGCGCGCAGCACAAGAAATGGATTTTATAAATAATCCAATGGAGGTGTTGCAGGGTAGCGCAGTTATAGCTATGGTTGAAAGCATAAATACTACTTTAAGAATTAATAGCTTAAGCGAGGTTGCTAAATTAGCCAAAGAGTCTCTTGATGAAATATCCGAATCAGAGAAAGCCTTTCTCTTAAGCGGAAGCGATAAGGTTGAAAAATGGGTAGGCACGGCGTTTAAAAAGAGGGGAGTAGCCCGGTCGTTTGCCAGGGAACCTGTTAAGGCGGAGGCTGTTCAACCGGCTGCGCCTAAGCAGGAAAAGGCTCCTCCTTCTTTGCGCGCCCCGCTCTTTGCGGATGGGAATGAAGTTGTTGAGTATCAAGCGAGCCGTCCAGCCGGGCCCAGGGAAGTGCAGGACGCAGATTTACCCGACAAGGTGGAGGATTTCCTTAAGCGCAATGCAAATAAACTGGCAAAACGTTTGACTTGGTCAGGAAACGGAGTCCAGGTTTGGCGCCTGAACATTAAGGCGAAAGAATTTATTAGCCGCCTTGAGCTGGCAGAGCGCATCAAGCTTACTCCTGAACAGAAAAAAGATATCGGGAAGGTTATTAATAAGTTCTCCGGCTTACGCGCAGCCCGTCGCGCTTTTGCCTTTAAATTGCCCCGTGACTTCGCCTCCTCGCCCCTCGGCTCTCTGGCCGCAGGCAGCCTGACGCAAGCCGATAAATTTGTTTCTTCACCGGCTTGGACGGCGCATAAATTGGTGGAATATTATGGCCAGCGTTTTACTGAATTGTGCAATGACCGGAAACATCCGCCTGCGCCGGTTCCCGGGGCAGTTGGGTTCATCTGGAAAATATCCGGCAGCATCCCGATATACCTCGCTAGTGGTAACCAGCTGAGCAGGATTTTGTGTGAATTAAGACGCAACGACATACTATCCTCTTTTGATAATCTAATTTACGACGCAAAGTATCATAAAATTAATGTGGTCAGGCGCGCGGTAAGGGCGGCAAATGGCAAAAGGGTGATTATGTTCGGGGATGCCCGCCACGATATGGAAGTAGCAAGATTAGCCGGAGCAAAGGCTGTAGCGCGGGTGGACCACATAGCCGCTGCCCACGGATTGAAAGCGAATAAATATATATTGAATTTTAAGAACATGAGGTGGGATGCGAAAAGCGCTACGCTTACTTTTAATGATGTTCATGACTGCCCGGTAATCGTCCATAATGTGGGGGCGATGGTCTTTGACCTTGACGGAACACTGATCAGCTCGATTCCGATAATAGACAAGATCTATAAAGAGATGGGCGCATTGGTTTTGGGTGTTCCTGTGGATGAACTTGGGCACAAGGCCGTAAAAGTTATCGCTGCTTCGTGGCGGAAGTATAACGGTTTTCCGGAGAGGGCGGGGATTCAAAATTTATTGTGCATGTTGACTGCTGAATTTCCGCAGGGGCCTCCGCAGCGCAAGTATAGCAGCTCTCCTGCCATAATAGCGCTTTCTGCCGCTGAATTATTTACTAACCCGGCAATCCCGTTCATAAGTGTATTTTTCGCTGTTATTCTGATATTAATCGGAGCCAGGAATTGTTCCCGTCAAGCTGGCGGCTGGGTCGCCATGGCTGCAGGACTTATTATTATTGTTGTCTCCTTGTGGAACTATTTTTACTATAGAGATAACTACGCCGGACCTGCCTCAAGCTCCAAAGTCTTTACCCGTGCATCCGCCAGCTCCTCTTCGCCAGTCGCCGAAAAGACTAATTATTCCGAGCGGCGATTAAACCGGGCTGTTTTTGTTATGGCATTAAACGGCGCCCTGACTGCAATACTGCTTAAAATCGCGCTCCCCGCGCTCGGCGGGACTATTGCCGGTTCCATAGTCTTTGGTTTTAACCTGCTTCTTATGATCCTGTATTCCTTGTTTGTGAGAACGGGCAAGCCGGGTATTACGCATTATTTCCGTCTTCTTACCGGCAGGCAGAAGGGGTATTACTTATCCATAATCGGCTGCAATATTATCGGCTCGTTGTTCTTTTATCACGCAATTTTTGCTAACAGCGTAAGCGCAATAGTCTTAGGCTTTGCTTTCATTCTCATCAATATCTTCAGCCATCTGCTTAACGTCCTGTTTTTAGGCGGAAAGATGAGCCCGAAAAATAAAATAGGAGCCGGCATTACTCTGGCGAGCGTATTCTGGATCATGGTTTCGGGCAGTTCCGGATTAAGTTCCGGCCTACCGCTCTTTATGGTCGTAGTCTCTATGCTCTTTTTGGGAACACTCCCGTTTCTTAAGAAGAAGCTTTTTAATTCTCTGGCCAAAACCCATCCGGCTGAATTCACGAGATTTTTCTCCGAAGAGGGGATAATCCAATCCAATTACCTTTTTGGTTTTATCGCCTTTATGCTGACTTTTTGGGTTTTCGGTTCCGGTTTAATTAATCCCGCCGTACTAAGCGTAGCAGGGTTTGATCTTGTTTCCCAAATATCCTTGATGCAATCAGTTTGGAATGTTTTGTGCGCGGATTATATAATGGCAATTTGTACCGCCATAGCGGCAATGCTGTTTATCAGTATATGGCTGATAGACCTGAAAGCGTTATCTACTCCCGAAAAGGATTACCGCCTCTCGAATTACCTGATCATCGGCTCGCTGCGTGCGACTTTAACCGCCGTTTTAAGCTGCGCGTTCAGCCTGGCCTTGCCGCCGGTCTCTGTCGTCATCGCGGTCATCGTCTCGCTTTTCGGTGCGTGGTACGGGTCCTCAAACAATACCGGCGTTTTGAAAGTTGAGCACCAGAGTGTACCCTCAGGTAGCGCCTCCTCGCCACTTAAACCGCTTCCAATTTTTCGGGTGATTCCTCTGCAGCAAGAGTTTTTTGAAAAACAACAGAAACAAATTTTGGCATTAGTGAACTTAGTGCCGCAGAGCAACTGGAGGATAGAGCAGCTTATTGAGCGTATGCAAATTTGTTCCGGATATAACTTCGCCGCTATTGCTGAAGACAATGAACTGATAGGAATTCTATTGGCTTATCCGCAAGCTAGGGCAGAAGATCTAGATTTTCATGACAATCATATTTTTATTCGCAGAATCTGCGTCATGGAAGCACTACAGAGTAGGCATGTGGTAGGAATGTCTCTGGTGAAGGGGTTGATCGAGTTGTGTGAAGAAAGAAAGCAGAGGTATCTTGTATTGCAAACCGGCGTTTCTAATAAAAACGCAAACGCTTTTTGGCAGGCAATGGGTTTTAAAAAATCGCATACAATAGAAACCGGTGGCCATATAGATAATATTTATGTTGCAGACCTGGGTCAAGAAGTGTCCCCTAGTGTCGCTTTGCCTCTAATTTACGAATCAGGGGCTTGGTTGAGGAATCGCGATCGCTCAATTATCATCACGAGAGTGACGCCGGAGAAAGTTTTTTACATCGCAAGGCGGGATGACGGAAATTACCTTCCTGAAATAAGCGACTCGAGGCGCTCTTTTGATTTTAAGGATGCGGTAGTAACTACACCTGATCCGGAAATAGTTGCTGCAGATGTCAGAATGTTGTTGAACCGAGAGAAGCCCAGAAATGAAAATGTGCCAAGCGCAGACCTCACAAGGTATTTCGCAAAAGCTTGGAGCAGCGAGACCGTCAAGGGCGGTTTTGCTTTTGTAAACGCGATAATAGATGCAAGCGGCGCACTGCAGTTTTTCGGCAATGTCATCGACCAACATTTAAGAAAACACGCCTTGGGAGGGATTGTCGCCGCTCATTTGGCAGAAGGCAGCCTATTTAAGGTGTGTATCCAGTTTAAGGTTGAACCCTTAGTCGCTGAAAGTAACCTAGCTACCCGCGGCCTTCCGGTATTCTCGCATATTGAAATCGATAAGCAAGCGCCGATAATCGCGGCGCAGGCATTCGTTGCTTCGTTGGCTGCGGCAAGTAGGCTCTACGCCAGCTCGCCCACAACCGAAACAGAAGCCGTAGATGATTTTAAATTGATCGATCAAGCGCTGGCCAGGGATCAAAGCAGTTATGCGCTGCTTGTGTTGAGGTACCGGGAGCGTATATACTCTGCTGTCCGTGGCATATTGAGGAATAGGGCTGATACCGAAGAGATAGTTATGGAAACTTTTATCCATGCTTTCGATGCCCTGGCAAATTTCCATAGAGAAGCTACCTTCTATACCTTTTTGTACAGGATCGCCACGAACCTATCGTTTAACAGATTAGAACAGTTGGGTAAACTGCGCTCCCGCGTACCATTTTCTCTGGAAGGCGATTCGGCACTTGCTGAAATACAAAAATTGCAAGTGGGAGAGTCCGATCCGTATCAGGCTTTAGTAGCCGCAGAGGAAAGAGAATTAACCAAGGTTAGAGTCAGAGAGGCGTTAGAGAAGCTTTCATCGGTGCGCCGGGATGAAATTACCTTATGTCATTTTGACGGTCTTTCTTCCAGAAAAATCAGCGCGCAGCTGGGTTTACCTTTGGGTACGATCCAGTCAGGGATTTACTACGCGCGGAAGCAACTAAGAAAGATAATCAGCGATAATAATGGTTCCTCGCCCCTTGCCGTAATTACTCATAGTAGCGAATTAACGTTTATGCAGAAACGCAAGCTTTCTCAATCGGCAGAACGACTGCAGGCGGAATTATCCTTCGGGCTTTTGAGCGGCCGGAAGGAGTACGTTGGTGCGCGGGTTTAAGTGAATATAATGTATCCATGCTCGCTAAGGCGCGGCCGTATCTTGCGCCTGACGCTACGGTCGTAGTGCTTAGCTGTTTTTCTGGAACCGCCGAGAGTAATTACTTCGGCTATAAAGTAAAAGAAGTATTAGGTTTACGTACACTTGCTATGCGCGGCTATATTATAGGAGGGTTTAGTATTATATTCGATTCGTTATCGGGAAAACCGACCGGGTTTTCTTATATTGAAGGCGGCCGGTTCGCCTTATGGGCAACAAGCTTTTTATTGATAGCCGTAGGCGCAGTGATTACGCCATTTTTCCGCGTTTCTGATATTGGTTGGCAGCCTCTTACTATTATATTGTTATTGTATATATCGCTCGCTTTTCGCTACGCCAGTAAATTCAGCCGAGTTAAGGAAGATCGGGATGTGTCCGAGACCGTGCGGGAAGTGTCCCCGGATGAAGACGCCAGCTCGCCGGTGATGAACCAGGGTAGCAGAATTGATCAAGCCACCGTACATGCTTTGCCTGTGCCTTCTATCAAGTTGAGTATCCATGATTGGGATGCCTTGTATATATTTGGGTCGACAGTAATCGCGCTTTTACTCGGGCTGGTCTTTTTGCCTAAACATTTAGAGCTGGTATTTGTCGCATTATTGATGTTTAACATCATCAGGAAAGAAATGGTGGATTTGAATAATAGCGCATTCGAACATGCCATAGCGGAGCGTGCCAGAAGCATCGCTGCGGGCCGCAGCACGGATTATGAGAAGGCCGTCGCTATCTGGGATTGGATAGAGAAGAACATACGCTATAGCATAGGTATGGGGGGATACTACGATGCATCAGTCCAGGAGACTTTGGCATTTCGCAGAGGGTTATGTTTTAACTGGTCGCTTCTATTTGCCCGGATGGCCCGTTCAGCCGGCATAGATGTGAAATTCCGCGTAATACGAACAAAGATCGGTAAGTTTTATGGGTATCCGGAAGATATTCGCGAAGAGATGACTGGCATGACGTACCATGTTTTTCCTATAGCAAAACTCGGTGGCAAGTGGGTGCCGTTTGATGCAAAGTCCCGCCGCACCGACTGGGATATTCCGGGCTACGAAGACTTTGACGACATAAGCCCGCTTATCGCTCAACTGTCAGAAAATTATTCCCACGAAACGCTAGATCGTTTCTACTGGGAAGGTCTTGCTTATCGGGTGAGGACCATGAGTACTGGGGGCGCCTGCTCCAGCTCGCCCGCTAATCTAACCATGTACCGTTTTGCAACCCAACCGTGTACCGTTTTGGAAACCGTGCGGAGAGTGTCCCCAAG
>JAPLLN010000010.1 GCA_026387475.1 Candidatus Omnitrophota bacterium
CACAATTTACTCCCGGTCAATGCTTTCAAGACTTCGTCAACGCTGATGTCTTTGAGGCTACTCTTAGCGATCACTACGTTATCCTTACTCCACGGCCCCCAACGTTCGGGGTTCTTTCCCTGCAGATCATTTCTGAACAACGCCACTGCCGGGGTGTCGACGCTCCCTGCAAGATGCGCCGGCCCGCTATCACCTGAAATCAACAACCTGCAGTTTTTTAAGATCCCGGCTAATTCCACCAGAGATGTCTTATTCGTCAAATCCGATACGCCATCTCCCCAATCTATCCTGCTCTCGGATTTACCGATAATGATCACTCTCTCCTTGAATTCGCGGCTTATTTTATTTACCAACTCTTTAAAACGCTCTATAGGCCAAAGTTTGACCGGATCGCTGGTGTAAGGATGCACGGCAATAGCATTACGGTAATCCAAAATTTCAGGGATATTGTCTAACGCAACACCCTTATCCGCAGTCTCTGCGCCGATCAGCTTAACTAACTCCAGATTATATTCCACCTCGTGTTTAGCGCCTTGCGATTTCAAATCTTTCATCTTATGCGTTAGCAGAAATCCCCATTTGCGGTTGTAGCCGACACGAACGGGAATTCCGGCAAGGTATACCGCGAGATTGAATTCTTTCTTCGGATTAAGCATTACCGCAGCATCGAAAGCGCCCGATTTTAACTTCCGGCTGAATTCAAGGACCTCCGGCAAACTATGTTTACGGCTCTCCCAAGGGATCAATTCGTCGATGATATTGATATGCTTAGCTAATTCCAATACTTCCGGGCAAACTACTACGCTCAAGCTGCTCCCGGTATATTTCTCTTTAAGCGCCCGGAATGCGGGGATATTCAACAAGAATTCTCCGAACCGGTCATTGCGGAATGCTACAATCTTTTTTATTGTACGCATGATTTTATACTTGCGGCGAGTTCCTGATCGAATCTGTCGCTAACCCTGTAACCCATAAACCTGAAGAAAAACTTCAAGAAACCCCTGCAGATTATCAGATCAAATCTCTTCTTTTTAAATACGATCTTTACCATGACAAAGATCGGATTGCCGGATCTTTTGAATTGGATCCCTGTATTTTCGAATAAGTTACAAGCCCTGAATATCTCTTCCCTGCGGATATCAGTATCCTTCACGTAAAAAGTTATATAATTGCCCTGCCTCGTTAATTCAACCCCGGCTGCCAGGCTGACAAATACCTCCTGATAATTATCCGCAAAGCAGGCGATCCTTAATATTCTCCCCCATTTTCTATTAAACTTATCGAGGTTCTTACTAAAGGCTTCTTCCTGTTTCTTCTTTACCTGCTTAAAAGAAACGTGTTCATGATGCCAGACATAGGCAGCCTTGGCAAAGCCGATCAGATACCCTGCCTTCTTAGCTGCCATAGAATAATCTGTATCTTCAAAATAACCCGGAGCAAAATCCGCGGATAGACCGCCTATTTTATCGATCACCTCTCTTTTAACAACCAAACAAAAACCTACGCAAAACGGCATCTCCACAAAAACACCGCTGTATTTTTTCCTTAACCCAGCCGCAAAATCCGGAAGCGATAAACCTTGGTCCGGATAGACCCCCAGGCTATTACTATTCGGGCTCACTACTCCGATTTTATCGTTATTCTTAAGGATAGATAATATTTCTTCAAGCCAACCTTCACAAAAGATCAAATCGTTATTCGCCCAACAAACATACGGCGCGTCCGAGATCTCAACCCCCTGGGCCACTCCGCCGACAA
>JAPLLN010000094.1 GCA_026387475.1 Candidatus Omnitrophota bacterium
CAATTATCAGTGGCAGATCGTAAATTTGGCGCGCACCACTTTAAGGAACATTATCGGCACCTTGACTTTAAAATCCGCCAACAGTGAAAGAGGAAAGATCAACGCGGAATTGCACGATACGCTTTGCCAGGAAACCGCCAGCTGGGGCTTAGAAATTGTGCGCACCGAATTAAAAGAGATCGATCCGCCCAAGGATGTGCAGGAGACGATGAATAAGGTCGTCAAGGCCGAGAATGAAAAGATCGCCGCTATTGATTATGCTACCGCGACAGAAACTGCTGCCGACGGACAGAAGAGGGCGGAGATCAAGAAGGCCGAAGGTATCAAGCAGGCGCGCATTTTAGAGGCAGAGGGTGAAGCTACGGCGATCAAGCTGGTAAATGAGGCAGCGGAACATTATTTTGTAGGCAACGCCCAGGTGTTAAGAAAACTGGAGGCAGTTGAAAAGTCTTTGCAAAATAACGCCAAGATCGTCGTTCCTGCGAACACGGAGTTAGTCAACGTGATCGGCGAAATGGCAGGTTTTCTGCCGTTAAAGAAGGAAGCCAAGGAAAAAGAATCAAAATAAGATGCGGATATTAGTAATCGGTTCAGGCGGCAGGGAGCATGCGCTAGTTTGGAAGATAAGACAATCCAAATTATGCGATAAGGTGTTTTGCGCGCCGGGTAACGGCGGGATAGCGCAGGATGCCGAGTGCGTCGATATAAAAGCCGAAGATATCCCGCGCCTGATGGAATTCGCTAAAAAAGAAAAGATAGATCTGACCGTTGTCGGCCCGGAAGTTCCTTTAAGCGCCGGCATAGTAGATGAATTTGAGAAAAATAAATTAAAAGTATTCGGCCCGAATAAACAGGCTGCGCAGATGGAGGGGAGCAAGGTTTTCTCCAAGCAGCTGATGGCTAAATATAAAGTCCCGACTGCTGCTTTTAAGGTCTTTGATAATGCCGATGAGGCGAAGAAATATATCCGGTCTAAAGGCGCTCCTTGTGTGGTTAAGGCTGACGGGTTAGCTGCGGGTAAAGGTGTAGTGGTGGCAAAAACTACTGACGAAGCAGAGAAGGCCGTAGATTTAATGCTTACGCAAAGGGTTTTCGGCGACGCGGGGAAAAGGATTATCGTCGAAGATTGCCTCGAAGGCCAAGAGGCATCGATTTTAGTCATCACTGATTCAAAAGAGGTCATCGCTTTGGCCAGCGCCCAGGACCATAAACGCGTTTATGATAACGATCAGGGCCCCAATACCGGCGGAATGGGCGTTTACTCTCAGGCCACGGTAGTGACGCGGGAATTGCTGAAAGAAATCTTAGATAAAGTTATTTATCGCACCGTAGACGGCCTGGTAAAAGAAGGGATCACTTATAAAGGCGTTTTATACGCCGGCATAATGATCACTAAAAACGGGCCGATGACTTTGGAATTCAATGTGCGTTTCGGCGACCCTGAAACGCAGGCGATATTGCCGAGGTTGAAGTCAGACCTGGTTGAGGTGATGCTCGCCGCAACCGAAACTAAATTATCCCGGCTGCGCACCCTGGTTTGGGACGAGCGCC
>JAPLLN010000054.1 GCA_026387475.1 Candidatus Omnitrophota bacterium
AAGTTTTTTCAAAAGAACGGTGTCGATCTTGATGCCGTTTATCTCCATCCCCGCCAAAACTTCAACCAGCGGCATCTCTAAATCCGCAAACAGGCTGGCCATGGATTTTTCAGCCAGCTCCTTCTCCAGCTTCGGCTTTAGCTTGATCACGCAATCCAGCGCCTTTTGCGCGCTCATATTCTTGATCAGCGGCTCATCTAAATAATCCAAAGCCAGATCCGCAAGACCGTAGGAAGATTTGGACGGATTAGCTAAATACGCCGCGATCATCGTATCAAAATCCAGGCCCCTTAGTCCGATCCCCTCTTTAGCCAGCAGGACTTGCGCCCTTTTAAGGTCATGGCTGATCTTTTTAATTCCGGCGTCTTCGAGTATTTTCTTAAGGTTCTTGCCAATTCCGCTAAACGCAAGGATATGTTTATGCACGCAGAGGACGATATTCTCGGGAGAATCGATATAAAAATATAATTCGTCGCCCGATTTAAGCGCCCCCTCGAGCTCATCATCATTCGCAACTTTTAAATCCGGAGCAGCTTCCTCCTCGACCTGCGGCAGGCCTTTTAAGAATTTTCTGAATTCGAGGTGCTTGAATATCTTAAAGAGCTCTTCGTTATCGGCAAGGCCGATTTTCAGATCTTTTAGCGTTAAACCCAGACCAACTTTAGAATCTAACACCGCCAGTTCTTTGTTAAGTTTGATCAAATCGATATTATCCTCGATCAGCTGGCGCGCCTTGGCCTGCTTTATCTTTTCAGGATGAGCCAGCAGCTTATCCAGAGAACCGAATTGCGCGAGCAACTCCTGCGCGGTCTTCTCGCCGATGCCCTTTACTCCGGGTATATTATCTACGGTATCCCCTATCAGAGCGATGATATCGGTGATCTTCTCGGGTTTGACCCCGAAACGCTCGATGACTTTATCCGTATCGTACATGACCCCTTCGTCTTTATACGGACTGAATACCTGCGTATCTTTATCCACCAGCTGCAGCATGTCTTTATCGGAGCTGACGACAGTTACCTTAAAACCCTCTTCTTTGGCCTTACGGGAAAGGGTTGCGATGACATCATCCGCCTCAAAACCCTCCAGTTCGCAAAGGGCCAACCCGTAAGCTTTCACCAGCTTCTTGATAAACGGGATCTGACTCACCAGATCGTCCGGCATGGGAGGCCGTTGTATTTTATACTCCGCGAATTTCTTCGTGCGGAATGTGTCGCGGGAAACATCAAAACAAACAGCCAGGTATTCCGGCTTATTATCCTTGAGGATCTTATTTAATATATTAATGAACCCATAGATCGCGTTCGTGGGTTGGCCGAAAGACGTGGATAACCCGGAGAAGGCATAAAATGCCCGGTAACAAAATGCAGTGGCATCTAACAGATACAGCCGTTTTTCACCCATTACTATCGCCTGGAATTTTTCAATTGATGGAAGGGTGCTACTTTGTCAGAGCTCTCGTCCTGACCTCATCGATAAAATTCGAGATTTCCTGATTATTGGGGTCGAGCTGCTGGGCATCGATGGCCTTCTTAAGCGCGGTGCCGTAATCTCCCAGCTCGTAGCTTCTTTTTGCTTTCGCGAAATGCTCTCTCGCCTGGGCTGAATCGCTCTTGCTTAAAATATCTTTCTTGTTGACGACGTCTTTAGTGAGGCTGACGATCTCTTGCTCCCTTAAGTCCTCGACCGGAGTAGGCGATAAGACTAAATGCATATCCGCCAGGCGCTGTTTTGCCTTGATGGTCCAGGGGTCGGAGGGATCTCCGAGCTTCGCCCTTTTATCCCAGTAGAAAGCAGCCTTATTCAGGTCGCGCTTGGTCTCATAAAATATCGCCAGGTTACTGTAAGCGCTCAAATAATTTTCGTCGACCTGGACAGCCTTAAGATAACTCTGTTCCGCGCGCGCTCCCTGGCCCTGCGCCTCCAGCAACACGCCTAGATCATTATAAGGGACGGCGTAAGTCGGATCCATCTCTATCGCCTTCTGATAGAACTGCTCGGCGGTCTGAATATTACCGATGCGCTGCGCGCTGATACCCTGTTCCCTGTAATTACGCGCCATCTTCTGCAATTCGGTATAGCCCTTCTCCTCTTCCTTGGCCTTTGGCTGGGCTTTCTTTTGAACAGGAGCGCTTTCTTTATTAGAAGGTTTCTCCGCGGGAATACTCTGCGCGAAAACTGCTCTTGCGCCGAATAAAATTACCGTGATCGCTAACAGGGATTTTATGGTATTTTGGTGGGCTTTAGGCATAGCTTTATTGAATTTATTATACATACTTAATAACCCCAGTCAAGCAAAATTTACATTAACGCATCCATAGTTAACGCAGGGTGTTGCGCCTTTTCAAGGTACTTCAAAAGTTCTTCGGATGTGGTAGCTACGGTCTCATCCGCTATTTTATCAAGCAGGCCCGGTTCCCCTATCTCTTCGCACCGTTTCTTAAGCCTCTCTCCCAACAATTCCTTTAATTCTTTGGGCATCCAGACCAGGCGCTTTAATCCGCCTTCGGCAGAGATGAATTTCTTGCTCAAAATATATAATTTGCCTACGCCCAGGAAGCCCGGGGTCTGCACGCCTCCGCCGACCGAACCGGCGAGCGTAGTAAAACTCATCCCGCAGGGAGTCATCCCGGAATAATCGCGGTTGACGATCATTACTCCGTTAGCCTCGGGGATGATCGCCAAAATACATTCGAAACAACCGCAGGATGATTGAGGCGCATCCATCAGAGAATACATACTTACCTTATCTATGGTCTTGTTGGACTTTTCTTTAAAGAAATCATTGATGCTATCCCATTGGCCGAGCTTGGCGTCTAAAACTTTTCCCTTGGGTATAGGCTGATTCGGGCCAGTAGGAGTGATCTCGTGCGAGGCTTTGCCGTCGAGCCAGGAGTATGCGCCGCACAGACCTAAACGCTCGGGTGTGATCATACACACGTGATTCGGCGCGAATGACTGGCAGAGGAGGCAGGAATAAAAAGTATCCACGCTTTCATCGGTCATCCCGCCTAAACGCTCGTCGCGCTCGTCAAAAGTCTTTTTGGCCCCGGCGAGAAGTCTTTCTACGTCCTCAAGCTTGGTATACATGCGCACCTGTATTTTATCGACGATGGCGCTGTATTCCTGATGCAGCATCGCGTGCAGGGCGATACCGATATGCTTTAAACGGAAACCTTTATTATAAGCGTCGTTTGAAATACGCACCCAGATCATTTCGCGCTGGCCCATATGCATCAGGCCCATGGCGTAATTGACGAAACGGTGTATCTGGCGCTCTAAGATCGGTTCGAAATCCTTCTGCATCTTGCGGCCGAAGACATCGACGATGATAGCAAGAGGCATGGACTTTTTACCGGCAGGCAATTTATCGATATCGTCGCCGATGACCTCGATCAAGCCGTCTTCGACTTCATTTTCTTTTTTCGCAGTCAAAAATTCAAAGGCTGTGCTCGCCTTTCCGCCGAACTCGACATAAAGCTGCTCTTTTCTTACCCTTTCCCCTTCGAATGCCGCGGCATAAGGAACGGGAACCGCGACCTGCGCCATTTTTACTTTGATACCGCGGGTCAATATACATTTTGAAGGAAGTTTTTTGTAATCTTTTTCCGTGACCAGCGCTTCGAATAAAGTAGTGTCGATCTTTCCTAACTGCGGGACTTCTAAGTCCGTAATTATAGGTAAACCGAAAGCTAATGCGCCTAAACCGGTTGCCACGATCACTTCATCCACGTGGCCGAGAAGCAGGACAAATGCCGGGACGCGGTTACGGATATACTCGGCAATACCCGCCCACTGCCCGGGCTTGAACCCGCCGTAAATGAGAGGTGCTCTTACCGCGAAGTTCACCGCGTAGATAACGGATAAATAGTCTTCGCCCAGCGGCACGATGTAATTATCTAAACCTATCTCGATCCCTTTTTTCTCAAGCTGTTTCTGGAAAGTATTGCCGTTGATGCTGCCGGCGAGGAGACTAACAATGCTCTTAGACTGGAAATCGCGGATCATATCCGCGGCAGCGTCTTCGTCCTTTGCCGGGCCGAGGATGACAGCGATACCCGCTATTCTTCCGTCGACTAACTGCAGGCCGAGCGAACGCAATATTTTGTCGGGGATAAAACCGATGCCGTTCTTAGGGTGCTCCTTATTTAAAGTCAGTAATGCCGCCAAAACCTCTTCGGCGAGCACGGTTGCCACACCTTTATTCAATATCCCGCCCAGGGCAGGAATGACCAGTCCGCTTTTTGTCGCGGTATTTTTGCTTAAACCCTCCGCTTCTTTTAAGGCTAAGTCGCAATCGGCGAGAGTCTTGACTTCGATGTTCAATAAGGCGTTGACCAGAGGAAAATAATAATTGGTTTCGGGAAATGCGATCTGCGCGTCCTTCCCTTTTTCCGCTATCGCTTTATCCAGGGCTCCCCTGGTTAGCCCTAATACCGCGTCCGTCCCTTTTGTCCCGAGGCCAACTAATACGTCAGACATAGCATCTCCTTTATTTTCGATTTGAGAAAATAAAACCAGACAAACCCCGACGGCTTTCCCGTCTTTGAACTTAACTGCCTCTGCCCTGCCTTCGCCCACGATCTCCGATATCGGGCTCTCAATAGCCTCGATCCCGGCAGGCATTGTACCTTCGAATTTATCGCTGCTTACGACCTTGACCCCGACTTTATATTTTTCATTGATGGCCCTAGCGAGGTCAAACGCTTGTTTACCCGCGCCGTCGATACAGACGGTGTCATTAATAAGATAATCATCTAATTTCTTGAGGTCTTCCGGAGAACTTAATAGTACGACGCCTCTTTTTCTGGCTCCGGGGATTTGGGGCAGGGTTCCCATCTATAGTCCGCTTGCCTCTAATACTTTCGGGACGACTTTATCCCAGCCGATAGGCATGATATGGATGCCCTGGCACATAGGTTTTAGTTCTTTGATCAATCGAGCCGCGATATCCACTGACTGCGCTACTTTATCCTTGGTCTCTTCCATTTCTTTGATCAGATTCTCCGGGACAGTTACTCCGGCGACATTTTTATTCATAAACCTGGCCATCCCCGCGGATTTTAATAGAACTATCCCCGCCATAACCGGGACTTTTAGATGCTTGGTTTTATTGACGAAGTTTTCAAAAGATTTTATGTCGTAGACCGCCTGGGTCTGGAAGAATTCCGCGCCCGCGGCGATTTTCTTCTCCATTTTCATCAACTGCGGCTCTAAAGGGTCTGCCCCGGGGTTGACTACCGCTCCCAGGCAAAATTTAGGGAACGCGCCGTCTAATTTATTCCCTTTCATATCAACTCCGGATTCCAGTTTACGAGCAACCTGCAATAACTGCACGGAATCCAGGTCAAATACGGGCTTAGCCTCCGGATGATCGCCCATCGTGGTGTGGTCTCCGGTAAGGATTAAAACATTTTCAATGCCGAGGCTGGCAGCGGATAAAAGGTCGGATTGCAAAGCTAAGCGGTTACGGTCGCGGCAGGTCATCTGGAATATCGGCTCAAATCCGGCCTGCTTTAATACGCTGCAGACGACCAATGAACCTAAGCGCATCACCGAACTTTGTAAGTCAGTGACGTTGATCCCGTCCACGCGGCCGCGGATCAATTCTGCGTCTTCCAAAAGCTTCTTAGTCTCAATGCCCTTTGGGGGCCCGATCTCGGAAGTGACTAAAAATTTATTAGCTTGTATTTTCTCTTTAAAGGTCATTGTTGCGCTTTCGCTGCTTCTACCAAGTTACGCATAAGCATGGTCACGGTTAACGGGCCGACGCCGCCGGGGACCGGGGTAATATAGGATGCGCGCGGCTCGGCGGTTTCAAACTCCACATCGCCGACGATTTTATCCGCAACCCGGTTAATTCCAACGTCGATGACAATTGCGCCTTCTTTGACCAGTGAGCCTTTAATCAACCCGGCTTTGCCTACCGCGACGATCAAAACTTCCGCCTTCTTCACATGCTCTTCAAGTTTTCCGGCTTTACTGGTACCTATATGACAGACCGTGACAGTGGCAAATCTTTCAAGAAGCATAAGCGCCAAGGGTTTTCCTACGATCTCGCTGTGGCCAACAATCACTACTTCTTTGCCGTATAGATCCACGCCGCTAGCAGCGATCAATTCCATTACCGCTGCAGGAGTACAAGGCAATATTTTCGCCTTACCGAATAAAATCTTTCCTATATTCTGGGGATGCATCCCCTCGACGTCTTTCTCGGGTAAAATATACTGGCTTATCTTTTTATAATCGATCTGCTGCGGCAGGGGCATCTGAATGATGATGCCGTTCACGGATTTATTGGCGTTTAATTTCTGGATGAAGTCTATAAGATGCGCTTCGTGCGTATCTTCGCTTAATTTATGCAGCTGATATTCTATGCCCAGCGCCTCGGCAACTTTGGCCTGCGATTTTACATAAGAAGCCGCGCCCGCGTTCTCTCCGACCTGGATACTCGCCAAGACC
>JAPLLN010000001.1 GCA_026387475.1 Candidatus Omnitrophota bacterium
ACACCTACTGCTTCGCCTACTTCGACTACCCTGCCGGTTGCCAGATTCCTTCCGTAACATTTAGTGCAAACACCTTTACCGGATTCACAGGTCAAAACACTTCTGATGCGGATCTTCTCAATACCGAGTTTTTCGATCTGCTCGGCTTTTTCTTCGGTGATCTCTGAGCCCTGCTGGACAATTGCTTCGTCGGTAATGATATCCACAACGTTATCCAGCGCGACTCTTCCGATGATCCTGTCTTTAAGGCTGACTACTTCTTCGTCGCCTTCGACAATGGCCGCAACCGTAATACCGTTAAGCGTTCCGCAGTCATCTTCGCAGACTATCGCTTCCTGCGCCACATCGACCAGCCTACGGGTTAAATAACCTGCGTCGGCAGTCTTAAGCGCGGTATCAGCAAGACCCTTACGGGCGCCGTGAGTGGAGATAAAATATTCCAGAACATTCAGGCCTTCACGGAAATTTGCCGTAATCGGGCTCTCGATGATCTCGCCCGAAGGCTTAGCCATCAAACCGCGCATCCCGGCAAGCTGCCTTACCTGTAAGCGCGAACCGCGCGCGCCGGAATCAGCCATCATAAATATAGGATTAAAGGCATCCATTCCCTTAAACAGCAGATCAGAGACCTTATCCGTAGTATGCGTCCAGATGTCGATGATCTTAGCCTTGCGTTCGCTGCCGGTGATTATACCGCGGCGATACTGATCCTCGACTTTTGAGACTTCTTCTTTAGCTTCTTTTATTACCTCTTTTTTCTCAACCGGTATTTTAAGGTCATCTATACCGATGGAAATTCCGCCGAGGGTAGCGTTTTCAAAACCCAGCTTCTTGATATCGTCGACCAGTTTAATGGTCGCGGCATGGCCGAATCTCTTGTAACAATTGATCACTATCTCGCTGACCCTGCCCTTATTCAGTTCTCTATTCACAAATCCGTATCCCTCGGGGAGGACCTGGTTGAATATCGTCCTGCCTACGGTCGTGGTGATCATTTGCTTTCCCGGGGTCAATATCTTTTCATCAAGGTCAAAGACGTTCTCCACGCGTAGTTTTATACGCGCGTGCAGAGCGACCGCTCCATCCCCGTACGCCGTAATGACTTCTTCGGCGTTAGCGAATGCCTTATCTTCGCCCAAAACACCGGCCTTTTCTTTAGTCATATAAGACGTGCCTAAGATCATATCCTGCGTAGGGGAAACTATGGGCCTGCCGTCGGCAGGAGAAAAAACATTGTTGGAGGCAAGCATCAAAAGCTTGGCCTCTAATTGCGATTCGAGCGATAGAGGCACATGCACAGCCATCTGGTCGCCGTCAAAGTCGGCGTTAAAAGCGGCGCAGACCAGCGGATGGATCTTGATAGATTTACCTTCGATGAGTAACGGCTGAAATGCCTGGATACCTAAACGGTGCAGCGTGGGAGCGCGGTTTAACAATACAGGATGGTCTTTGATGACCTCGTCAAGGATATCCCAGACTTCGATCTTTCCGCGCTCGACCATGCGGCGCGCGCCTTTTATAGTATGGACAAATCCCTTTTCTCTTAATTTTTTGATGATGAACGGCTCGAACAATTCCAGGGCCATCTGTTTAGGAAGCCCGCATTCGCCAAGTTTGAGCTCGGGCCCAACCACGATTACGGAGCGGCCGGAATAATCAACGCGCTTACCTAAAAGATTCTGGCGGAAACGGCCTTGCTTGCCTTTTAACATATCGGAGAGCGACTTGAGCGGGCGGCTATTGGCACCGATTACCGGTTTGCCGTGCCTGCCGTTATCCAATAACGCATCCACCGCTTCCTGAAGCATGCGCTTTTCGTTGCGGATGATGATTTCAGGGGCGTTTAACTCCATCAATTTCTTAAGGCGGGCATTACGGTTGATAACGCGGCGGTACAGATCATTCAAATCGGATGTAGCAAATCTGCCGCCGTCAAGCGGGACTAACGGCCTTAAATCCGGCGGGATGACCGGTAAGATCTCTAATATCATCCATTCCGGTTTATTTCCCGACTTCTTAAAATCCTCAATAATCTTTAATGATTTTAAGGACTTGCGGCTTCCCAGGACTTCTTTGCTTTTTTCAAGGTCGCGGCGGAGTTTTCTGCAGACCGCGTCCAGATCCAATTCTTTTAAAAGGTCCCTGACTGCCTCGGCGCCGATCTTAGCCTTGAAATTGCTGCCGTATTTCTCAAGGGCTTCCTGATATTTTTCTTCGGATAATAATTCTCTCTTCTTTAAAGGAGTCGTCCCCGGATCGACGACGACATATTCTTCGTAGTAGATGACTTTTTCCAGATCCCTTAAACCGATATCCATCAAAGCTGACATGCGTGAAGGGACAGCCTTAAAGAACCAAATATGAGTGACAGGGGTCGCCAGTTCAATGTGCCCCATGCGCTCTCTGCGCACTGAAGAACGGTCAACCGTAACTCCGCAGCGGTCGCAGGTAATGCCCTTGAACTTTATACCTTTATATTTTCCACAGTTACACTCCCAGTCGCGCACCGGACCGAATATCTTCTCGCAGAAGAGCCCGTCCTTTTCCGGCTTAAGCGTGCGGTAATTGATGGTCTCGGCCTTCTTCACTTCGCCTTTAGACCATGACTTGATCACCTGGGGAGACGCGATCTTTATGGATATACTGTCAAAAGAGACTATCTCTTCCATTATTTTGCTTTCTCCGTCTTGATATCAAGGCCTAAGCCTTGGAGTTCTTTGATTAATACGTTAAAGGATTCGGGCGTGCCATGCGTTAGCCTCTGCTCACCTTTGACGATAGCTTCATAAATACGGGTCCTACCCGAGACATCGTCGGACTTAACGGTAAGCATCTCTTGCAGGGTAAACGCCGCGCCATACGCTTCCAAGGCCCAGACTTCCATTTCTCCCAGCCTCTGTCCGCCGAACTGCGCTTTTCCGCCTAACGGCTGCTGCGTGACCAGAGAATAAGGGCCTATGGAACGGGCGTGTATCTTTTCATCGACAAGATGGATCAGTTTCATGATGTACATATAGCCGATGGTGACTTTATGGTCAAAAGGCTCTCCGCTGTAACCGTCATGAAGCGTGATCTTTCCGTCTTCCGGCAAACCGGCCTTTTTAAGCATTTCTTTGATTTCAGCTTCGGTAGCTCCGTCAAATACGGGACAGCCTACTGACATATTCAAAACTTTCGCAGCCCAACCTAAGTGGCATTCCAGTATCTGTCCGACGTTCATACGGGAAGGCACGCCAAGAGGATTTAAAACTACTTCAACCGGAGTGCCGTCGGGAAGATAAGGCATATCCTGCTCCGGGACTAATCTGGCCACAACACCCTTGTTTCCGTGGCGTCCGGCTAACTTATCGCCTTCGGCAAGCCTTCTCTTGGTGGCAATATAAACCACCACTCTTTTTAAAACTCCGGCGGGAAGCTCATCACCGCGTCTTACCTTCTCAATCTCCTGCTCTTCCTCGGCGATCAATTCCTGGATCTGTTCATCGAAAGATGCGGCTAAAATCTTAGCCTCATCATTATTACTATAATCGAATTTCTCTACTTTCTTTTTATCTATTCCCAAAACCTGGGCCAGGCGCGCGGTTTTTTCCGTCTGCACAAATTCTATTTCCTGCTTATAATACGCCTTTAGTTCGCGTATCTTTCCCAATTCCTTGGTTTTCTCTTCTTTTGATTTGCGGCCGCGGTCTTTGCGGGCAAATACGTGCACGTCGATAACTATGCCTTCTACGCCCGGAGGCCCGATCAATGAAGTATCGCGCACATCGCCGGCCTTTTCGCCGAATATCGCACGCAGCAACCTTTCTTCAGGCGAAGGTTCGGAATCAGTCTTGGGGGTAATTTTACCTACAAGAATGTCTCCCGCCCCGACTTCCGCCCCGACCCTGATGATACCTGCTTCGTCAAGATTCCTTAACGCCTCTTCGCTTACGTTAGGGATATCGCGGGTGATCTCTTCATTTCCCAGCCGGGTCTCGGTCGCTTCTATTTCAAATTCCTCGATATGTATAGAGGTAAACGTATCTTCTTTGACCAGTTTCTCGCTTATCAGGATGGCGTCTTCAAAGTTATAACCTCTCCAAGGCATGAACGCAACCAAAACATTCTTACCCAGGGCCAATTCACCCTGCTGGGTGCTGATACCGTCGGCGATTATCTGGCCTTTATCAACGTGCTCGCCGAGCTTGACCAGAGACCTCTGATTCAGGCAGGTATCGGCATTGGTGCGCAAAAACTTCTTAAGGTGGTATATTCTCTTACCTATAGTAATGGTGGACGCATCGACATTGGTAACCTTTCCGGAATCTTCCGCGATGACCACGGTTCCGGAATCGCGCGCTACTTTTTCTTCCATCTGCGTGCCGACCAGGGGCGCTTCGGTGATCATCAGAGGTACTCCCTGGCGCTGCATGTTTGAACCCATCAAAGCGCGGTTGGCGTCATCATGCTCCAGAAAAGGAATCATAGACGCGGCGACGGAGACCAACTGCTTAGGAGAGACGTCCATATACTGAACCTGCTTACCGGGGACTTTCGGAAAATCATCCTTATAGCGGCAGGAGACCTCTTTGTCTACGAAATAACCTTCGCTATCCAACGGGCAATTAGCCTGTGCGATAACCTTATCTTCTTCTATATCTGCGGTCAAATAATCAATTTTTTTGGTGACCCGGCCGTCTTCGACTTTACGGTAAGGAGTCTCTAATAAACCTAACTTATTCACTCTGGCAAAACAGCTTAAAGAAGCAATTAACCCGATATTCGGGCCTTCAGGTGTCTCGATGGGGCAGACCCTTCCGTAATGCGAAGGATGAATATCTCTTACTTCGAAACCGGCGCGTTCTCGCGAGAGGCCGCCCGGGCCTAATGCGCTTAAACGCCTCTTATGCGTCATTTCAGCCAGAGGATTGACCTGATCCATAAACTGTGAAAGCTGCGAACGGCCGAAGAAATCGCGGATCTGATTGGAGAGTAACTTGGAGTTGATCAGGTAGTGCACATTCAGATTGTCGAATTCGCCTAAAATGCTTAACCTTTCGCGAATCGAGCGCTCTACGCGCGATAAACCGATCCTTACCTGATTCTGGACCAGCTCGCCTACGGTCTTTACCCTGCGGTTTCCCAAGTGGTCGATATCGTCGATCTTACCCACACCTTCTTTAAGGCGGATCAAATATTCCATTACCTTGATCACCGTGGCTGAATCGAGGATACGTTTCTCCAGAGAAACATCCATCCCTAATTTTCTGTTTAAAATAAACCTTCCTGCTCTCTCTAAATCATATCTGGCAGGATCAAAAAATAATCTATAAAACAACGCCTCTGCTGCTTCCTTGGTGACCGGTTCGGTCGGCCGCATCTTACGGTAAAAATCCAGATATGCTTCTTCTTTATTCTTAGTGTAATCTTTTTTCAGGGTATTGACGATTTCGGGGTATTCTTTGCCGAATGCAGAGATGATCTCGGCATCTGTGGAAAACCCTAATATCCTTAATATCTGGGTGGCAGGGAAATTTCTGCGCCTGTCTACATAAGCGAGGATGGTCTCGGTCAGGTCATATTTAAATTCAAGCCAAGCCCCACGGTAAGGAATAACGCGGCCGTAAAAAATCTTTTTCCCCGTGGGATGCTCTTCTTCTTCAAAAGAAACGCCCGGGGAACGTTGCAACTGACTGACCACCACGCGTTCGTCGCCGTTGATGATAAAAGTGCCTGTATCGGTCATGAGCGGGATCTCGCCGAAATAGGCATCCTGCTCTTTAGTCTCATGAGGTGTCGTCAGCCTGAATTTGGCTTTCAGCGGAGCGGCGTAAGAAAGCGAGCGCGTTTTAGACTCTAAGAGCGTATATTTAGGCTTTCCTAAATTATAGCTTAAGAATTCAAGCTTGATCGACCGGTTCGGGCTCTCGATAGGAAAGATCTCTTCGAAAACCTCCTGCAGGCCTAAACGCTCCCTATCCGCGCTCTTTACGTCCAGCTGAAGAAAATCATGGTAAGCCTCAAGCTGCACATC
>JAPLLN010000033.1 GCA_026387475.1 Candidatus Omnitrophota bacterium
CATTGCTTGTGTAGAATCACGACTCACAGTTCGAAGATCTTGTCCTCCTATTTCGGATTTAACAACTCCGGGGATATTCAAACCAAGTAAAGTAAAAGGTTCTTGAATAGCCTTAGCGGTAGTGAACCCCATTTCTTCGATTTGCCCCTGATAAGTAACTTTTATAAAAGTATGCCAAATTGCCCATTCGCCAATTCCAATAATCTTTTTATAACCCACCTCTACACACAACCCCCACGGATCTATCCAATTTATTGGATCATTATTGCAATATAGATACAAATTCGGCCCATCCACCATTCCCGACGGATCAGGAGTAATGAATCTGCCTATTTTAGGGTCATAGTACCTTGCACCGAAGTAGATTAGGCCTGTGGAATCGAGCTCTTTGGTGGAGTATTGGTAGGGGTTTGAACTTGTGCCGGATTGGGTGATGGTGTTGCCAAAAGAATCGTAGTCGTTGGAGTTGGTGGATACGCCGGTGGTGTTGGCGAGAGTTGTGACGCTACCTTGGGCGTTGTAGAGATAATATGATTCGGGGACAGTCCCTTGTGAAGTAGTTCCCTTGATTATCCCTCCGATTCCTCCCGGCTGATAAGGGTTGCGCAGATAGCTGGTCGTAGTTGCGCCAGAAGCGTTGCGCTCGATAATGACATTTGATGCGTCATAGAGGTAGTCAATGCTTGAGCCGGCCTCGGTTAAGCGCGTGCGTTTTCCTTCGCCGTCGTATTGGAAAAGTGCCTCCTTTCCGTTGGTTTTGACTTTGGTTAAGCGGTTCTCGATATCATAGTTGTAATCAGTGGCTTTAGTTCCTGATGTTTTTCGGGTGAGGTTACCGTTAAGATCATATGCATAGTTGATTTTATTACTGGGGGCAAAAGTAACAGTGATGGCCTTAGTAGTTAAGGCCTTGCCTAAGTTATTCATAGCTTTAACGGTTATAGTGTTGGATCCTTCTACCAAAGATACATTAGAACAGGTAAAATTTGAGCCATCAAAATTGGCGGGGATATTGTTTACGGTAATCGATTTAATCGCGCTGGAATTAAGCATCCTGCCCGTGACAGTAATCTTGGTAGTCCGAGCTTGCGCACCAGCAATATTCTCCTCAGTAAGCTGATTAAGCGCGTTATAGGTATAAGTATGCGTAAGATTATTATTTATCATGCGCAGGCGATTACCGGCAGAGTCGTATTCATAAGCTATCTGATACGGATTTGCGGAAGTAGTTTTAGTTTCCTGAGATAACCTGCCGGCGGGGTCATAGGTGTAATTAAGCAGGCTGCCATCGAGGGCTTGGGTGGTTTTCTTTCTGCCGGTAAGGTCATAAGTATAGGTAAATTCATTAAGCTTGGTAAACAACTATAATCTCCCCAAAAGGTACACTGTCTATCTTGAGTCCGGTACACTGTCCCGATTGCTTCGGAAAGTGTCTGTTATCTTTTATCTTTTGTTATCTTTTGTTATTCCAAGTTATCTTTCTTTGCTATCTTTAAAATTTTAACTAAAAAAATAACTAATATTATATCAATAACAAAAGAAAGTATTATACCTAAAACAGGAAAAGGACAAACATGTTCACAGTTTAAAAACAAAAGTAATATTTTTGATAAAATATTAAGAGCGAAAAACAGAAAAAATAAAAATAAACCCCATTTTTTATGCTTAGAAATTCCCCAACAAGAAATTACAATACTAGAATTTAGAAACAATAAAATTATATCTGGAAACAATTTAATGTCCTTAAAATTTACAATAATAAATCGAAAACCAGAAATATTAGACAGCAAACCCAATAAAACTATGGAGAGGAAAAAAAGTACAGGAAAACCAAAAATAAATGAAACTAGAATAAAAAAATATTTTAATGTATTTAATTTATTTCTTTCCATTTAATTACTCCTTACAGTAATGTTTACTTCTCTAAGTTGTTTATTTCTCCAAGTATAACAATTATTAACATTCCCTAAATAAAAATCGTAATATTCCGGAGGTGAATTCTCTTCATTTAACAAATGTTGATAAAGTCTTTTCGCATAACCAGAGTCACTACTTATAGGAATATAAAAATCATATGACTCATTGATAGATATTTTCCCAGGCACTGGTCCACCTGAAAAGATATTTAATGCATATTTTTGAGGATGGAATCCCCAACTTCTGACTCCATATTCAGATGAAGTTACTCTTATTCCTGTGTGAAATATAATTAAGGATTTTGGCATCCATTTAAACCCCACTTCCACACACAACCCCCACGGATCAATCCAATTAATCGGATCATTTAGACAATACGTATACAGATTCGGTCCGTTAACCATTCCCAGCGGATCCGCGGTAATGAATCTGCCTATTTTTGGGTCGTAGTATCTTGCG
>JAPLLN010000060.1 GCA_026387475.1 Candidatus Omnitrophota bacterium
ACGGCTCTGGTTGAAGCAGTGCGCAGCGGCAGGGTGAAGAAGGGCGATATCATCCTGCTGGATGCTTTCGGAGCCGGTTTAGTCTGGGGGGCGTGCGTAATTAGATGGTAGCTTATTTATTCGCCGGCCAGGGAAGCCAATTTATAGGTATGGGAAAAGACCTGTATGAGGCCTTTCCTCAAGCCCGCGATGTTTTCGATAAGGCAGATAAAGTCTTAGGTTTTTCTTTAAGTAAACTCTGTTTTGAAGGCTCGCAGGCAGAACTTACTAAAACCAATAATTCCCAGCCGGCAATTCTTACCGTAAGTATCGCGGCTTTAAAGTCAGGTAAATTTCTCCAGGCAGGTTTTACTGCCGGGCTTAGTTTAGGGGAATACTCGGCATTAGTTGCTGCAGGCGCTGTCAGCCTTGAAGAAGCCCTTCTTCTGGTGAGGAAGAGAGGCGAGTTTATGGAGGAGGAAGCGCGTAAAAGGCCGGGAAAGATGCTTTCAATAATCGGCCTTAGCGCGGACGCGGTTAAACAGGTCTGCGCCGAGTCCGGCACGGAAATCGCCAATTTGAACTGCCCGGGTCAGATCGTTATTTCAGGCGGCCCTGCCGAGATCCAGAAGGCGCTTGAGTTAGCTAAGGTTAAGGGCGCTAGATTGGCGATCCCTTTGGAAGTAAGCGGCGCGTTCCATTCTTCGTTTATGCAGGGCGCCTCGGTAAAATTAGCGGCAGAGCTTGAGAAAATCAAAATAAATAATCCGGTTATACCTGTGGTGAGCAACGTCACGGCTAAGCCGGTTTCATCGGCTAAAGAGATAAAGGATAACCTGGTCAAACAGGTAGCTTCAAGCGTGCTTTGGGAAGATTCAATGCGTTTCATCCTTAGCCAGGGGATCACCCAATTTTATGAATTTGGGCCGGGAAAGGTATTAAAAGGCCTAATGCGTAGGATAGATGCGGCAGTGACTGTGACTACGGTTGAGAAAAAGGAAGACATAAAGGCTTAGTTTTAAGGAGGAATGAAAATGCGTCTTAAAGATAGGGTTGCGTTAATAACCGGTGGGGCCAGAGGGATAGGCCGTTCTATATCTTTAGCCTTTGCCAAGGAGGGCGCGGATATCGTGGTCTGGGATGTCAACCTGGAAGAGGCGGAGAAGACCTGCAAGGATATCGAGGCTCTGGGCAGGAAGGCCATGGCTGCGCAGGTCGACGTCACCGACTACGCAAAGGTAGAGGAAGCGGTAAATAAAATTCTTGACAAATTAGGAAAGGTTGATATATTAGTTAACAATGCAGGGATCACTAAAGATAACCTGTTGCTTAGGATGAGCCAGGCAGAGTGGGATGCGGTCTTAAACGTCAACTTAAAGGGTACTTTTAACTGTATCCGGGCAGTATCCCGTCCGATGATCAAGCAGAGATCGGGGCGGATCATCAGCATAGCCTCAATAATCGGCATAATCGGAAACCCCGGCCAGGCAAACTACGCGGCCTCAAAAGCAGGGATAATCGCTCTTACAAAAACAGCAGCTAAGGAACTCTCAAGCCGCAATATTAACGCTAACGCCGTTGCCCCGGGTTTTATCCAGACGGCAATGACCGACAAGCTTCCCGAGGAGTTAAAGCAGAAGATGCTTGCTAATATTCCTCTGAACAAGTTCGGTACGGCGGACGACGTCGCAGCGGTTTGCTTATTTTTAGCGTCGGAAGATTCCAGTTATGTCACCGGCCAGACGATAGTAGTCGACGGCGGCATGGTCATGGCATAAGTTTTTATAACAAGGAGGAATAAGAATGGCAGTACAAGAAAAAGTGAAGTCAATCATCGCAGAGCAGTTAGGTGTAAAGCCGGAAGAAGTCACTCCTGAAGCGTCCTTCGTGGATGATTTAGGCGCGGATTCTCTGGATACCGTAGAGTTGGTAATGGCGCTCGAAGAAGAGTTCGGTATCGAGATCCCCGATGAGGATGCCGAGAAGATCACCACCGTCGGCGATGCGGTAAAATACATCGAAGACAAGACTGCAAATAAATAAGAGCGAATATAGATAGCTTAGTCATTACCCCGCCTTAAAAATCATCCAGGCGGGGTAAGTTTTATTATCCCTTAAAACTATATGAAAGAAAACAGGGTAGTAGTCACCGGTTTAGGCATGATCGCGGCGGTCGGCAACGACGTTCCCGCCTGCTGGGAGGCTTTAAAAGCCGGCAAGAGCGGCATAGGGCCGATCACGGCTTTTGATGTCTCCAGGTTTGATTCCCGCATCGCAGGCGAGGTCAAAGGATTTGACCCGCTTATTTACGGGCTCAATACTAAAGACATCAAGCGTATGGATAAATTCAGCCAATACGCGGTGGCTTGCTCCATGCAGGCGATCAAAGACTCCGGTTTGGATTTGAGCAAGGTCAATAGAGAGCGGTTCGGAGTCATAATCGGTTCGGGTATCGGGAGTCTCCATACCGTAGAAGTCGAGCATAATATATATTTGGAAAAGGGACCGTCAAGGATGTCCCCGTTTCTCATCCCTATGCTGATCGTTAACGCTGCCAGCGGACAGGTAGCTATTCATTTAGGTTTAAAAGGGCCGAATTCCGCGGTAGCCACAGCCTGCGCATCAGGATCGCACGCCATCGGAGATGCTTTTAAGGTCATTGAGCGCGGGGACGCGGATATGATGATGACCGGCGGAACCGAGAGCTGCATTGTCCCTACCGCAGTGGGTGGGTTTTGCGCTTTAAAAGGATTATCCACGAGAAATAATGAGCCGCAGAGGGCGAGCCGTCCTTTTGATAAGGAGCGCGACGGATTTGTCATCGCCGAAGGCTGCGGAATGGTAGTTTTAGAGAATTTAGAGCACGCCAAGAAGAGAGGCGCAAAAATTTACGGTGAGATAACCGGTTATGGCATGTCCTGCGACGCTTATCATATGACTGCGCCTGAACCTACCGGCGACGGGGCAACGCGGGCGATGAACCAAGCGATAAAGGATGCGAATATAAACCCCGAAGATATCGGGTATATCAATGCCCACGGCACATCCACTAAATTAAACGATAAGATCGAGACCGGGTCTATCAAGAAATCTTTAGGCGCGCACGCCAAAAAAGTAATAATATCATCCACTAAGTCTATGACGGGGCATCCTTTGGGTGCCGCAGGAGGAATAGAATTTGCAGTCTGTTGTCTGGTTTTAAGAGACGGTGTCATCCCGCCTACGATAAATTACGAGCATCCTGATCCTGATTGCGATTTGGATTATTGCCCCAATTCCGCACGAAAACATGCTGTTGAGGTCTGCCTCTCCAATTCGTTAGGGTTCGGCGGGCACAATGCCACTCTCATTGTTCAGAAACTTAAGTAATCTTTCAAAATAAAATATGGGTTATACGATAGCGGAAAAAATATTGCTCGCGCATACGGATTTAAAGTCCGTAAAGCCGGGCGAGTTTATTGAAGCCCGGGTGGACCTGGCTTTGGGAAACGATATTACTGCGCCCATTGCCATTGAGGAATTCAAAAAGGCCGGCTTTACCAGGGTCTTTGACAAGAACAAGGTTGTTTTAGTCCCGGATCATTTTGCTCCGGCCAAGGATTTGCGCAGCGCAAACCAGTGCAAGATGTTGGCGAATTTCGCCAAAGAGCAGGGGATAAAGAATTATTTTGAGATAGGATGTATGGGCGTTGAGCACGCGCTTCTTCCGGAAGTAGGTTTAACTCTACCCGGAGATCTGATCATCGGAGCAGATTCCCATACCTGCACCTATGGCGCATTAGGGTGTTATTCGACCGGCATCGGTTCGACTGATCTGGCGCGCGCTTATGTCGACGGAAAGATCTGGTTAAAGGTCCCGGGGTCGATAAAATTTGTCTATAAAGGTAAATTAAGCAAGTGGGTCGGAGGCAAGGATCTCATCTTGTTCACCATCGGAAAGATCGGCGTTGACGGCGCATTATATAAGGCAATGGAGTTTACCGGCCCGGTGATCAGGTCATTAAGTATGGATGACCGCTTTTCCATGTCGAATATGGCTATTGAAGCCGGCGCAAGGGCTGGCATTATCGAGCCGGATGAAATAACCAAAAAATTCGTCTCGCAATTTAAGCGTAAAGGTAAATTATATAAATCCGACAGCGATGCTGTTTACGAAAAAACTTACGAATGGGATGTTTCTAAATTAGAGCCGCAGGTCGCCTGCCCTCATTTACCCAGCAACGTAAAGGGGGTAAGCGAATTAAAGGATATCAAATTAGATCAGGTAGTTATCGGCTCCTGCACTAACGGCAGGATCTCGGATTTAAGGATTGCGGCAAAAATACTTAAAGGTAAGAAGATCAAGCCCGGATTGAAATTGATCGTCATCCCCGCGACACAGAAGATATATTTAGAGTGCGTAAAAGAAGGGTTGGCGGAGATCTTTGTCAGAGCCGGCGGCGTATTCGAGACACCCAGCTGCGGGCCGTGTTTAGGCGGGCATATGGGGATCTTAGCCGATGGCGAAGTGGCATTGGCGACGACTAACCGTAATTTCATCGGCAGGATGGGTAGCCCTAAGTCTTTTGTGTATTTGTCGAATCCGGCGGTTGCCGCGGCTTCCGCGATAACCGGTAAGATCACGCATCCCGATAAAATATGATAATAAAAGGTAAAGTACATAAGTTTGGCGATGACATAAATACGGACGATATCATTTCGGCTAAGTATTTAGTCTCCACCGACGCTAAAGAATTAGGCTCGCATTGTATGGAGAGTATCAGCCCTGACTTTGCAAAAAATGTCCAGCCCGGGGATATCATCGTGGGCGGAGAGAACTTCGGTTGCGGTTCATCGCGGGAGCATGCGCCGCTTGCCATAAAAGGCTGCGGCGTGCGCGCAGTTCTCGCCAAGAGTTTTGCCGCGATATTCTTCCGCAATGCCATAAATATCGGCTTGCCGTTTTTAGAGTCGCAGGATACGGATGCGATCAATGAGGGGGATATTCTTGAAATTGACCTTTCTAGTGGTATAATTAAGAACCTCACGCAGAATATAACTTATAAGACCGCGCCATTCCCCAAGTTCCTGCAGGATATCGTCGAGGATGGGGGACTTATGAATTACATCAAAGAAAAGGAAAAGAAACATGTATAAGATAGCGGTGATCGGCGGAGACGGGACAGGCCCGGAAGTTGTCCGCGAAGGCTTAAAGGTCTTGCAGGCAGCGGGCAAGAAGTTTAACTTTAAATTCGAGACCAAAGAGTTTGATTTCAGCGGCCAGAGGTATTTAAAGACCGGCAAGCTCGTCGATGAAAAAGATGTCGAGGAATTAAAAAAGTTTAACGCCATTTACCTGGGCGCTGTCGGAGACCCTGCGGTAAAGCCCGGCATAATCGAGACCGGGGTATTGTTGAAATTAAGATTTGCTCTGGATCAATATA
>JAPLLN010000079.1 GCA_026387475.1 Candidatus Omnitrophota bacterium
AAAATAATAAAAATAATGAGAGTGCTTGACTAACTATACCAAATATGGTATATTATGGATGGAGAGAAAAGGGTAGATTTTGTAGGGCCTTCAGGAGCGACCTTAGAGAATTTCCGGATGAGGTAAAGCAGGATATAGGTTACGCTCTTTATGAAGCCCAAAGAGGTGAAAAGGCGGCAGTCGCAAAACCTTTGAAGGGTTTTAGCGGCGCCGGTGTTTTAGAGATTGTTGAAAATTTCACCAGCGGCACATATCGGGTAGTTTATACAGTAAGGTTTAGAAAAGTGATATATGTCCTGCATTGTTTTCAAAAGAAATCAAGGCACGGTATCAAGACGTCAAAACAGGATATTGAACTAATCAAGCAGCGATTGAAATTAGCAGAAGAAGACTATAGAGCAAATTATAAGGAAGGCGAGTAAGTTATGAAAACGAGAGAGGCGATTCAAAGAGGAAGCGGTAATGTCTTTGCTGATATCGGGGCTGCTCATCCTGAAAGAGTTCAGGCCCGCGCCCAAGTAATGTTCCTTATAGCCGAGATTATCAGAAAACAGGGATTTACTCAAAAACAGGCAGCAGGTCTACTTGGGATTCCCCAGTCAAAAGTTTCTTGTTTAATGAACGGGAAGCTAAGCAATTTCTCGATGGACCACCTTTTTGAGCTATTGAATGCTTTGGATACCGATGTAGAGATTATCGTAAAACCAAAAACCAAAGAAGAGAAGAGCGCTACAACTCATGTTTTGCAGGTAGCTTTTTCATAAACTTAATGTTAAGCCAGGAAGCGATAGATTGGCTGCGTTTAATCCTGACTCCCGAGATCGGCCCGCGCCGGGGGAAAAGCCTTTTAGAAAGGTTTAAAACCCCTAAGGCCATATTAGAGGCTTGTTTAGGCGACATAGCCGAAGTAGAAAACGTAGGTAGAGCAGTTGCTGAAAAGATAGTTGAAGGCAGGAAAAACGTAGATATAGAGCGTCAGATTAAATTAATTGAAAAGAATAACGTCAGGCTTATCCCGGTAGATAGCGGGTTTTACCCCTCTAATTTAAAATCAATATTTGACCCGCCTTTAGTTTTATTTGTAAGAGGAGAAATCCTACCCCAGGATTATTTTTCTATTGCCATAGTAGGCACGCGCCTGGCTTCATTTTATGGCAGAAGCATGGCAGAAAAATTAAGCAGTCAATTAGCGGAAAAAGGTTTTACTGTTGTAAGCGGCGGAGCGCGCGGCATTGATACCTTTAGCCATCAGTCCGCTTTAAAGATGAGAGGTAGGACTCTTGCGGTATTAGGCTGCGGTTTGGATATTTCTTATCCTCCGGAAAACAAAAGGCTGTTTGAAGAAATAGCCCAAAAAGGCGCAATGATTTCGGAATTTCCATTGTCTGCCAAGCCGGATAGAGGAAATTTCCCGATGAGAAACAGGATAATCAGCGGTTTATCGTTAGGGGTAGTAGTGATTGAGGCCCCACATAAAAGTGGCGCGTTGATTACTGTGACTCATGCCAATGAACAAGGCCGTGAAGTTTTCAGCGTCCCAGGGCAGGCAAACAGTTTTTTAAGTAAAGGTACTAATCAGTTATTAAGAGAAGGCGCAAAACTGGTTGAAAGCGCGGATGATATCATTGAAGAGTTGGAGCCGGTACTAAGAAGCAAGGTTAAGGAATTTAAAATTAACTATCCAGAGCCGGAACGCAAGGAGCAGATTTCAGCCGGGTCTGAATTAATAGGCGAAGAGGCAAAAGTATATAGCATGATTTCCGGGAATTCCGTTGGCCTGGACGGGCTTATAGAAAAAACAGATTTGGATATTTCAAAGATATCTGATATACTTTTAAGGCTGCAGCTGAAGAAAATGATCCGGCAGCTGCCGGGAAAGCAATTCGTAAGGAGCTAAATGAAAGAAAAGTTTCTGGTAATAGTGGAATCGCCGACTAAGGCTAAGACCATCAGCAAGATCCTGGGGAAGGATTTTAAAGTGGTCTCGACCATGGGCCATGTCATCGACCTGCCGCAGAAAAAACTCGGCGTGGACGTGGAGAAGGATTTTGAGCCGGAGTATACGGTGCTTACCGGACGGAGCAAAGTCCTCACTGAATTAAAAAAAGAGGCTAAAGGTAAAGAAAAAGTCTATCTGGCTACTGACCCTGACCGCGAGGGCGAAGCTATTGGCTGGCATTTAAAGGACAGGATACTTAAGAAGAGTAAGGTTTTACGTGTTGTTTTTCACGAGATCACTCCGGCGGCAGTTGAGGCGGCTTTTAAACATCCGCGCGAGTTCGACGGGAACATGGTCGAGGCGCAGGTCGGAAGGCGCGTCCTGGACCGTTTAGTCGGATATTTTTTAAGCCCGCTTCTTTGGAAAAAGATCGCCCGCGGCTTAAGCGCCGGAAGAGTGCAGTCTGTGGCATTGAGGCTTATTACCGATAGGGAAAGAGAAATCCAGAAGTTTGTCCCGCAGGAATATTGGGAGGTCGAGGCAGAGCTGGCGAAAAAAGGCAAGGAGGGTTCTTTTAAGGCGAAGCTGCAGAAGATTTCCGGTAAAGAAGCGGAAATAATAAATAAAACCGATGCGGAGAATATCGCCGATGAGATCCGTAAGGAAGAATTTAAGGTAGCGCAGATCAAGAAACAGGAAAAGAACCGTTATCCTGACGCGCCCTTTATCACTTCCACCATGCAGCAGGAGGCGTTTAATAAATTAAGGTATAACGCCCATAAGACCATGCTTCTGGCGCAGCAATTATATGAAGGTATTGATATTGGAGAAGAGAACCCTGTCGGTCTTATTACTTACATGCGTACTGATTCTCCCCGCGTCGCTCCCGAGGCGATTGCCGAAGTAAGGAGCCTGATAAAAAAGAAATACGGCGCGCCTTACTTGCCGGAAAAGCCTAATGTTTACAAGGTCAAGAAGCTCGCGCAAGAAGCGCACGAGGCAATACGCCCGTCGCTGATCTCTCATTCTCCGGAGAGCCTGGAAAAATTCCTGACGCCCGAACAATTTAAGCTTTATGAATTGATCTACCGCAGGTTTATCTCAAGCCAGATGACACCGGCCCGTTATCTGGCAACTTCAGTTGATATTACCGCAGGAAAGTATTTGTTTAGCGCAACCGGTAGCAATATGATCTTCGACGGTTTCAGTGTCGTCTATAATAAAAACGACGATGATAAAGAAAAAAATAATATTCCGGAATTGTCCGTTGATGAGATACTGGAACTTTTAAAATTACTCCCTTCGCAGCATTTTACTAAACCTCCGGCGCGTTTTTCCGATAGTTCCTTGATCAAGGCCCTGGAAGAAGAGGGAATAGGCCGGCCCTCGACTTACGCGCCCATTATTTATACTTTGCTGGTGCGCGATTATGTGCGCAGAATAAAAGGTTATCTTCAGCCTTCGGAATTAGGATTTAAGGTCTGCGATATGCTGGTCGAATTTTTCCCCAAGGTAATGGATATTAAATTCACCGCGCTCATGGAAGAGGAGCTCGACGATGTGGAGGAGGGGAGGCTTAGCCGCCTGAAAGTCCTGAAGGATTTCTACGCGCCTTTTAAAGAGAGCCTTGATTATGCGCAGGCAAATATTAAAAAAGAAGTAGTCACTACCGACCAGATTTGCGATAAATGCGGCAAGCCGATGATCATTAAGTGGGGAAGGCGCGGAAAATTTTTAAGCTGCTCTGATTTCCCGACGTGCAAGAATTCCAAATCTATAACAACCGGGGTCAAGTGCCCCAATGAGGGGTGCGGCGGAGAATTGATCGAGCGCCGCTCTAAGCGCGGGTTCTTCTACGGCTGCTCGAATTTCCCCAAATGCACCTTTACTTCAAGGACGCTCCCGGAAACAACGAAAGATAATGGATAAATATATCGAGAAGTTCATTCGATATCTGGAAATAGAAAAAAATTACTCGCCGCACACTATCCTCAATTACAGACTTGACCTCGCCGATTTTGCAAAATTCATCTCCGAAGGTTCTATTGATAAAGTCGATTACCTGCTGCTGAGAAAATATCTCGCAGTTTTAAAAGAAAAGAGCCTAGGAGCGCGCTCCGTCGGGCGAAGGCTATCCGCATTGCGTTCGTTTTTTAAGTTTCTCACTCGCGAAGGGCTGATAAAAACAAACCCTATCCTTATGCTCTCCAGCCCGAAACTGGATAAGCACCTCCCGCAGTTCCTGACCGAGGAGGAGACCGCTAAATTGATCGAGAGCGCTTTTGGTAAAAACGAGGAAGATCAAATGGGGCTGCGCGACCGCGCGATACTTGAGACCTTTTATTCTACCGGTATACGTATTGCCGAACTTGTCGGCTTAAGCCTTGATGATGTTGATTTTATCGGGGGCACCGCCAAGGTCTTTGGTAAGGGGAAAAAGGAGCGTATTGTCCCTATCGGAGACGCGGCATTAAAGACGATCAGAAAATATCTGGAAAAAAGGAAGAAGCAGGCGGATGCCGTATTTTTGAATAAGTTCGGGAAACGTATCGGTATTCGCGGCGTGCGCGATATCGTGGGAAAATATATCCATATCGCCGGACTTAAGCATGGAGTCTCGCCGCATACATTAAGGCATTCATTCGCAACGCACCTTTTGAACCGCGGGGCGGATTTAAGGACAGTTCAGGAGTTGTTGGGGCATGCTAATCTATCCTCAACCCAGATTTATACGCATTTAACTACAGACAAACTAAAGAGTGTTTACGATAAAGCCCATCCCCACGCCTAAAAAGATATGTTTATCTTATACGATTTAATATTTCTGATATTCGCGATAGTGAGCCTGCCGGTTTACCTGTTTAAGGGTAAATTGCATCGCGGCTTGCTGGAGCGCCTCGGCTTCTTGCCTAAGGTGGCCTGGTCACGGCCCATATGGGTACACGCGGTCAGCGTCGGGGAAGTGATGTCTGTCAAAGGCCTTATCCACGAAATTAAAAAGTCGTATCCAGGAAAGCAGATCATACTTTCAACCGTAACCGCGACCGGTAACCAGGTAGCTAAATCCATCGCCGATACTAATATCTTCCTGCTTTATCTGCCGTTTGATCTAAGTTTTATAGTCAATTCGGTTTTATCAAGAATTAACCCCAGCATTTTTATTATCGCTGAAACTGAAATTTGGCCGAATTTGATCTGCGCGCTCAATAAGAGAAAAATCCCGGTTATGATCGTAAACGGCAGGATATCCGATGCATCGGCCAAGAGATACCGGCCAGTAAGGTTCCTGCTTAAAAGGATCGTGAATAAAATAGATCTTATCTGCGCGCAGTCAGAGCGCGATGCTAAGAGATTTAAGGAAGCGTTGGGCGCTAAAGAGGAGAGGATCAGGATAACAGGCAATATGAAGTTTGATTTTAGCCTCCCGGTTTTCCAAGAAGGAGCGCAAATTAAATTACGCAAGGAGATGACGCTCCATCCTACGGATAAGCTTTTGGTCTGCGGCTCGACGCGGCCGGGGGAAGAAGAGGTCATTTTAAGAGTCTATAAAGAATTGCTCCGGGAGTTTAAGAATCTTTTAATAGTGATCGCGCCTCGCCATCCCGATAGGAGCGAGGAGATCGTTTCTATAGTTTCCAAGTCGGGTTTTAAGGCCGTAAAAATATCCCATCTTCCTTATGAATGCGCCACCTGCATAGCTCATCCGGTTTTTATTCTCGATACTATCGGTAATCTTCTGGAATTTTATAAGGCGGCAGATCTGGTATTCGTCGGCGGGAGCCTCGCGCGCACCGGAGGGCACAACATCCTCGAGCCGGCTATTTTTGCCAAACCCGTTATCTTTGGCCCTCATATGTTCAATTTCCGCGACATCGCGGACCTATTCCTGAAAGAAAACGCGGGCATTATGGTCCGCAACGATGAGGAGCTGAAAAAACAGGTCGCCTTTCTTTTGCATTCCCCGCAAGAAGCGCAGGCGCTAGGAGAGAGGGCAAGACAGCTCATCGTCAAAAATCAGGGAGCTACTTTAAGGAATATCGAGCAGATAAGGATTCTGGTTGCCGCGTCTGACAGGTTGTGATAGTATAGCCCTATGTATAGAGTCGAAGTAAATCATAAAAGCGATTATGTATTCTCGGTCAAGTCCGGAGAATCGGAATTCATTGTCGATGCTAAGGGCAAGGGTCTTACTCCGCCGGACGCGCTTCTGGCAGCTTTAGCCAGCTGCGCGGGGGTCTACGTCCGTAAATATGCCGAGGGCGCGAAACTGAGGCTTGATAATTTCAGTATTTACGCGTCAGCCGAACTCTCCAAAGAACCGCCGTTTTGTTTTAGAAGGATCGACGTGACTGTCGATCTAAAGGGTGTCGATATCGACGAGCGCAGGAAGAAAGCGCTCGGCGAATTCCTCAAGAATTGCCCGGTGCATAATACTTTGAAAGCTAACCCCGAAGTAGTAATGAATATAACCTGATATGTCGCTAGAGATAAGAGCAAGGCAAAAAGATAATATCATTATCCTGGATCTTGCCGGTAGAATAGACGTCAATTCCGCGAACCTGGTGGAGGCCATCGGTCAGTGCGTGCGCGACGGTTACAACGACATACTCTGCAATATGGAAGACGTGGAATTCATCGACTATATGGGGGTATCTGTCTTGGTCATCGCCTATAAAGAAGTCATTAACTCCAAAGGCCGGATGAAATTAGCGGTCGTCCCGTCGTTTCTTAAGGGGACGCTCTCCGTAGCCGGGCTTGAGCGGGTCATTGATATGTACGCGACGGAAGACGCGGCCTTAAAAAGCTTTAGCGAAGATAAGGTCATCGAGAATATCCAGAAGTTGCAGCTGCGCCGCAGGTTCAAGCGCCTCCCCATTGATATAAAAGTCGAGTTGAAGACTAAAGGCGGCCGCAATCCTATCTGCCTAAAGGTGGATATCCATAATTTGAGCGCAATAGGAGCCTATATTTACGGCTGCGATAAGTTTAAGCTGGGCGATGAAGTCATCCTAAAACTGAAATTACCCCCCAAGCAGGAGGAGCTGGTCCTTGAGGCTAAGGTAGTCTGGCTTCCGGACAAGCAGGTCCAGCCGCACGACTTTCCCGGGATGGGTGTAGAGTTCTACAATATATCCATTGAGGCCCAGCAGAAGCTCCTGGAATTCATCGAACGCAACCTTTCTTTCCTCTCTTCAGATTAACCTCTAAAACAGCGTATCCTTTTGTCTTATAAAGAGTTTTTCGCCTAATAATAGGCTAAAAACCTGTTGCCTGCCCCAGCCTCCTATGGTAAAATAGCTACCCTAACCTAAGGATATCCGCTGGCCTTCAGAGAGCAGATACTTCCTATAAAACTAAAGGAGAGAAATGGACTGGAAAGTGTTTTTTATGACTTTGGGCGCGGTTTTTGTGGCGGAATTAGCGGATAAAACCCAGCTTGTAGGCATCACTATGGCCTCTAAAACAGGCAAGCCCGTATCGGTCTGGATCGGCTCGGTCTGCGGTTATATGCTGGTCACCGTGTTGTCGGTCGTCATTGGCGCGATGCTTGCCAAATACCTCAAGCCTGACCTTATCCGTTACTGCGGCGCTTCGCTTTTTATCGGCATCGGCATACTTATGCTTTTTAAACTGATCTAATAAATGCGCAAATACCTTTACAATTTGGCTACGGATAAATACAAGGGCCCGGTTGCTTGGTTGTTAAAGCTCCTGCTTTTTGTGTTATCTTTGATCTACGGGTTGATTATCCGGGCGATGATTTTAGTTTTTTCCATGATTAAATGCACCCTTCCGGTTAAGGTCATCAGCGTAGGGAATATTACTTTAGGCGGGACAGGAAAGACTCCTTTAGTCGAATACATCGCCAGCCTGTTAAAAGAAAAAGGCCGGAGTGTCGCCATACTGACTCGCGGTTATGGAACGGGTGAGGAGGCGCGCATGCTT
>JAPLLN010000034.1 GCA_026387475.1 Candidatus Omnitrophota bacterium
ACAATATCCCTAATAGTCTCATAATCTTCCCCCTATTCTCTTTCTATGGCTTGGACGTTTACGTTGATATCTTTGACGGATAGATTAGTCATTTTTTCCAGGCCCAGCCGCACGCTCTCTTGGACGCGAGCGGCGATATCCGGGATATTGTAACCGTATTTGATCACAACCGGGATGTCTACGACGACCTCCCCGTTTTTATTGATATCTACTTTTATGGATGAGTGCGATTTCTGGCCCATCATCTCCATTACCCCGCTCTTAAAATCTCCACCGATGCGTTTTACTCCCTGGATCTCGGTTGCAGCAAGCGAAGCGATGGACGCGATCACGTTTTTATGTATCCGGATCAGGCCTAAATCAGTTGCTGATTCTTCTTTGCGCATTATGGCTCCTCGGGGCTGCCTTCTTTAAGCATCTCCTGGACGAAATGGGTGGAGATGTCTCCCTTTAAAAACAAAGGATGCTCTAATAAACGCAGGTGAAAAGGAATAGTAGTCTTGATGGGCCCGACGATAAACTCGCTTAACGCCCGGTGCATAGTATTAATGGCTTCGCTGCGGTTGTTCCCCCGCACAATAAGTTTAGCTATCAGCGAATCGTAATAGGGCGAGACCTCATATCCCGGATATATATGAGTGTCAAGGCGCACATTCGGCCCTCCCGGGAATACGAGTGTCTCGATCTTCCCCGGAGAAGGCATAAAATTATTTTCAAAGTCTTCGGCGTTGATGCGGCATTCAATGGCGCAGCCCCTTACCTGCACCTGGTCTTGTTGAAGTTGTAATTTTTCGCCGGAAGCAATACGCAGTTGTTCTTTGATGAGGTCAACGCCGGTGACCATTTCAGTCACCGGGTGTTCTACCTGAATGCGGGTGTTCATTTCCATAAAATAAAAATTATTATTCTTCTGGTCAAATAGGAGCTCGATGGTCCCGGCGGAAACATAATTTATATTTTTTATCCCTTTAAGGACCATCTCGCCTAAACGCTTGCGCAGTTTACTGTCTACTACCGGAGAAGGAGATTCCTCGAGTAATTTCTGGTGGCGCCTCTGGATGCTGCAGTCTCTTTCTCCCAGATGAATGGCGTGGCCGAATTTGTCGGCTAAGATCTGAATTTCGACATGGCGCGGTTTTTCGATATATTTTTCAATGTAGACGTTGGCATTCCCGAAATTCGCCTCGGCCTCTGTTTGAGCGGTCAAGATACTGGATACCAGGGTAAGGTCGTTATGGCAGATGCGCATGCCTTTTCCGCCGCCGCCGGCAGTAGCCTTGATGATCACCGGATAACCGATAGACTTAGCGGTTTTTAAGGCCTCTTCTTTATTTCTTATCGGGGCGTGGCTTCCCGGGACGATAGGCAGGCCGGCCTTATGCATGGTGGCGCGCGCGGCCATTTTATCTCCCATCAGTCGGATATTCTCCGGAGTCGGGCCGATAAAGGTGATTTTGCATGATTCGCAGATCTCCGCGAAATGCGGGTTCTCGGCTAAGAATCCGTAGCCGGGATGAATGGCTTCTACGTCGGTTATTTCTGCTGCTGAAATTATGGCGGGGATATTTAAATAACTGCTGGATGAAGATGCCTTGCCGATACAGATGGCTTCGTCGGCAAAACGCACGTGCAGGGAATTGCGGTCAGCCTCGGAATATACGGCGACGGTGCGTATCCCGAGTTCGCGGCAAGCGCGTATGATCCTTAGGGCGATCTCGCCCCTGTTTGCGATAAGTATTTTGGAGAACATTTTTAGAGAGGCTCGATTAAAAACATCGGCTGCCCGAACTCTACGGGTTCGGCATTGTCGGCTAATATCTCAAGGATCTTTCCTCTTATCTCCGACTTGATCTCGTTCATCAGTTTCATCGCTTCAATGATGCAGATCACC
>JAPLLN010000108.1 GCA_026387475.1 Candidatus Omnitrophota bacterium
GGGGTGATTATTGCAAGAGATTTTCAGAAGATATCTGCAGCGTCTGCCGGTGCTGCGAGACCAAGCACCGGCAGACGCGAAGAGTTATTTTACTTGCTGTAGCGACTGACTGAAAAAGCCGCCGGTGAGGCTGTCGAGGGATGCGGTGAGCTCCTGCAGGCGCAGCTCCTTCTCAAAACGCTTCTTCCTGTCTTCGATGGCCAAGTTATTGATCTCATCTTTGACCCGGATACGCTCGAAATAAGTTTTATTGACTTCATCAAGGATGTCGTCGCGCAGCTGCACCATCAGGCGCGAACGCGTATCTATCGAGGTCTGGTCATTATTCCAGACCAGCTCCCCCAGGTCCCAGCTCAAAGACACGTCCCAATCCAGACTATCATGCCCCCTACGCAGATTATCGTCTTCATTCTTGGTGCTGGAGCCTGTCTCCCAGTGCCAGAGGTCAGTGGTGTTGCGCCCGGCGCTGACATCAAATTGCGGGAGCAGGGCTTTCTTCGCCGCCTGTTTTCTCCAGTTGATTATTTTTTCCGGCTCGACCTCCGCGTATTTTATTGCCGCCTTCTGGACTTCTCCGATCTTTGGCTCACCGGATAAATATTCATTAGCAAGGCCCGCGGCTTTGAAACTTGCGCTCAATTCTATTTTTGATCTAAAAAGGCCTTTTTCACAGGCAGCGTATAAATTATCTTTGTCGTCTACAGCGACAAAACGTATATCTCCCGCGGCAAGATCAAACGAGAGTTCCTGCCAGCGTCCGGACTTAAATATAAAAATGCCGGACTTAGTCACGGCGTAAAGATCCGAATCCTTAGAAACGCTGACCATCAACACATCCTGCGAAAGCAAACCGAAATCGGTTAGATTTTCCCAGGTAGCGCCTTCGTCTTTGCTTACAACCACTCCTTTTGCTGTCGCCAGATATAAATATCCTGATCTTTGGTCCCGAGCCAGATACCTGATATCGGAGAACCTCTCTTCCTCATCGCGGTCTTCATTCATCTCTTCCGTTTCTTTGCCGTTTTCGGTCGAATGTTTAACAAATATATTCTCCCAAGTGCCACCGCTATCTTTGCTCTTAAATACACCGTCAACGCAGGCGACATAAACATTATTGGACTCTACAACAATAGCAAGAATACGGCTACTCCCTAACTTATTATTGACTTTCTGCCAACTGCGTCCGTTATCGCAGCTCGTGAATAGCCCGGAATTTGACCCGAGGAATAATTTGCCTGCCGATGCGGCAATGATTTGACAATCTGCTTCATAAGAATTCCTCCCCCTGAATAAACGATTCCAACTCCTGCCCTGATTATTGCTGCGGAAGAGCCCGTTACCGGTACACGCGTAGAAATTATCCCGGTCATTGGCAAGAAAATTTATCGCTCTGTTATCACCGCGAACGGATAAAGTGTTCCTCCAATTTGCGCCCCCATCCTCGCTTCTTACAACCCCGCTGCGGCAACCGGCCAGAATCACTTTTTGATCAACCGGCTCAACCCACACTGACCTGAAATCAAATTCGCCGCGGCTTAAATCCTCCCACTCCGGCTCTTCCGCATTAACCCAGGACCAATTTCCCACCCCCACCCAAATAACCGATGCGATTATGATTGACTTAAGCATCTCAACACCTCCTACATCAATAGACGTAAGAAGTAGGAAAATCTAACTAAAATATTTTAAGGATTTATTGCGGGAATCAGGAAGGGTTGTCAAGGCTAACAAACTCAAGCTTGATCTGCTGATACTTCAACGGGTCTATTACGCGGTAGATCTCTTGCGCCCGGCGATATTCGGCTTATGGCCCAGAGACTCGTCTATATCCAGGCCTTTCTTATAACAATCGAGCGCCTTCTGATATTCCTTCTGAAAAGAATATATCTCGCCGATATTAAAATAATAATCGCTCAATTCATACCTTAATTTAAGGCTCACGAACAACTTGAAACTTTTATCGTAAAATTCCCGGGCAGTCTGATAATCCTCCTTCTCGGTGAACAAATAACCCAGATTGAAATAATCGCATGCCAGATTATACTTATGCCGCCACACATTCTGATGCGCCCGGTTTATCTCCGAACTCTTAGTCAGATACTCCAGCGCCAGCCCGTAGTCATTTTTATCCATTTGCCATAGCGCAAGTTTTCCCAAGACATCCGCCTCGTTCAATTTATCGCCGTTTTTCCGGCTCAAATTAAGCGCCCTGTCGTAAAACTTAAATGCCTTATCATAATCCCCCTGTAGATAATAGACCCACCCTATACCCACATAAGCGGCGGTAAGGCTCAAGGTATCCTTGCGCTTCTCGCTCGCGCGCATATAATCAAAATAATATTTCAAGGCATTCTCTTTATCACCCAACCGTTGATACGTATCCCCTATCAGAGGATAAGCGTCAAGAAAATTCGGGTTCTTTGCGATTATAGCTTTGGCGGTAATAAGCGCCTGGTCGTTGGCGCCGGTCAAAAATGAACTGCGCGCCTTAGAATACATGAAATAAGCGCTGGGATTTACGCTGGGAAGCCACATATATAGGAATACCGACAAGCAGATAGCGGCAAAAGAACCGGCACCCCAGCTTACTAATTTTTTGTTCTTAAAGATGCTCTTAACCTTTCTGGCCGCAGGCATTTTGGCCTTACCCTTAAACAAAACAAAATTCGGATCTCCGTAAAGAAGATAACTTGCCCAGGGCAGGGCGTTTACTCCCTGCTCCTTGATCAGTTTAAGACGCGCCAGGCGCATGCTCTCGCCCACGGACTTTCCGGAAATAAGCTGCGCGTATAATTCTTTGGCAAAGCCGAGGCTGGAGGCATCCTCGACTCTGCGTATAGAGCCTATATAGTGCCTCACCCCGGAAAATAAAAATGCCGAAGCCAGAGAAAAACTCTTCTCCTGATAATCGTCTTCGACTAACTGCGCTCCGGCGTCAGCCGAGTGGCAGGCATTAGAAAAGATCAATGAAGGGAGTGTGGAGTCTGTACCCATATTCAGTATATCTTGAGTAGTGAACTTTCCGTCGCTTAATACCCACCCGGTCTCAAAAGGGTCCTCCCGGTCAAACTCGCAGTGCCCGGCAAAATGCACCACATCATAATCGCATAGATTCTTTTTGACATACAGCCTGTCTATGGAGGTCGATTTAAAATCAATGCGCACATTCTCCCTTTTGCGGTCAAATTGATTCCTGATATTTATTCCCTCCAAATAAGCGCCCCTTAAGTCATCGGTAGGATTCGCCAGTATCAGCATCTTTAATACGCTGGAATACCCCCTGTATTCGACCGGGGCCATCTCTCTCTTGGTCCGGACTAACCTGCCTAAATTATAGTTCAGGCATAGAAACGATCCCCCGTCATACAGCAGTTCCCAGGGAATATCCACAAGCTCTTCATCAATAGAAAGAACAAGGTCAGGTATGCGGCTGCTTTTAAGCTTGGTCTTTACCTGCGGGGTAAGCAGTATATCCCAAAGCAGCTTACCGCACTTAAGCAGCTCTTTAAATGAATCGTGAGCGAGGAGCCCCTGTTTACCGCACTTATTCAGGAGCAAAGTAACTTCTTCGCAGACTCTGTGTATTTCATCGAAAGACGGACGGCTCTGGCTGAAATGGCGCAGGGTTGAAGCGGCATCAGCCCGGCCATAAAGGCTCATCTTCAGCCCGTCATCGTGTTTTAATATCTCCAGGACCCAGGATTCAGCGATCATATGATCAGGTTTTTATATTTATGGCGACAGAAGCGACCTTTTCTTCGACCTTGGATATGTCAATACGGTACTCCCCTAATGAAACGTGCTCAAAAACCACTGTCCCCGCGCCGCTTATATAAGATTCCAGCTCGGTCCCTGCCTTTAACAGGCTGATACGCAGATCCTTTAATACCTTCTGGGTGCGTTTTTCTTTTACCACAACCGCAAGGTTAAACGCCTTTCCGGACTTAGCCTCGATTTTAATTTCCACCCTGAAGTCTTTGATATCTTTTAATATCCTGACTTCATCCTTAAAATCCTTGATGGAGCGGGAACGCAAAACCGGAGCAGGTAGAAATTCCTGGCCCACCAACACGTCTCCCGAAGTATTTATCAGTTCCAAGAGATCGTCTTTAAGCCTTAAGACTACTTCAAAAAATGAGGACTTATCTTCGGGAACCACCAGGCCCCGGACACTCTCCAACAACTCTTCGGGAACACTTAAATCTTCCTTGATATCACCGATACTTGAAGAGAGCGCCTCGGCGCAGGCGTTGCATCCTAATATATGCTCTTTGATCCGGTTATTCTCTTCCTCCGTAAGCCTGCCTTCGATAAAAGAAACAAATGCCTCCTCATCCGGATGCCCGGCGCCGGCATCAGGCAGGCCCTTCTTCCACTCCCGGAATACCGCTCTTATTAATTCCTCTAAATCCTGACGCATCTAAACCCCCTCCACTACAATAGACGAAAAGGTATCACAAATCTAACTCTATTCCTTTGCTTGAAAAACACTCTCTCAAGTTCCTTAATAACCTCTGCCTCCTCATATCCACCGCCCCGCGGGAGACCCCGAAGAGATCTTTCAAATCATCCAGCCTTATTTTACGGTTAAAATGGAGCTCGACAAAGTATTTATCGTCCAGGCTTAACTTATCTACGCACTCCTTCAGGCGCGCGTGAATCTCATTATTATGCGCGATATCCGCTGCCGGTAGATTTTGCGCAGGGATCACTTCTTTCAGAGCAAATCCCTGCTCATCCTCTTCATCCAGAGACTTCAGGTTCTTGCTTGTCCGCAGGTGGTCCAGAACAAAATTAATGGTCACCTGCCTCAACCAGCTGGCAAGGCTTGCGTTATTCCTGGCTTTAAATGATTTTAGCTTCGCGCAGTCACCGTCGATTAAGGAACGAAAGATCTCCTGAAAAATATCATCGACCTGACCCGGGTCGGATTTACAACCTTTGCTTTTTAGAACGTGGTAGATATAGTTATAAATAAGGCGGGAATAAAGCTTCAAGAATTCATCCCATGCCTGCCTGTCTCCATCGATACAGCGCCGGACGAACTCCAGATCGTTCATGAATTACCGTTAGTTAAAACTTCCTCCCTGATAATCGTGGAAACTGTCATTCAGGCTCTCGGATGCGTACTCCGGCTGCATGACCGGCTTATCATACGGCGGGACGACAAAAGTCACGGTATCATAAATCCCCACTACCCCGCGGATAAGAAAGGTGCAGAATCCTTCGACGCTGCCTAGGGTGACACCCACAAAATCACCCTTATCCCGGGAGACCCTAAATATGCCGGCAGGTATTTCTTCGGGAGAAGTTACTACGTTCAAAAAACCTCTTCCTAATTTATTCAACGGAGATTTCTGGTAACGCATATCCGCGGTATCCACCAGCGGCTTGTCTTCCTTCGCCGCCGGAGCAGCTGTCTTAGCCGCAGGCTTATCCGCCGCATACGCGCAGATACCCATCGACAAAAACATGGCAATGAAACCCAAACACAAAACTTTTCTTTTCATGAAGCCTCCTTTTTAGTATTTCTCCCAGTGGATCAATTCTTTTAAACTGATCTTATCAGCCGCCTTAAGGGCATCGGCGTCCTGCGGATACCCTAATGCAACCATACTTATCAATTTCAATTTATCCGGAGCGCCCAATAATTCATTTACCGCCGGCGCGTAAGGTTTTTTGTCTCCCGCAACCCAGCAAGAGCCGATCTTCTCCGCCGCGGCAGCCACGAGTATGTTTTGAGTAGCAGCGCAGCCGTCTTCCAGATAATATTTTGTCTCTTCGCAGAGAACCGCGATACAAGCCGCAGAGCCTGAAATAAATCTTCCGTTTTCAGCCAGATCCGCCAATTTCTTTAAAGTATTTTTATCAGTAACAATAACAAACTTCCAGGGTTGGACATTCCGGGCAGTAGCGGCAAACCTTCCGGCATCGACCAGCTTCTCCAATATATCCCTAGGAATTGTTTTATCTTTAAAAGCCCTGATACTCCTCCTGGTCTTGATCGCCTCAAACGTATCCATTACGCTATCACCCTCTTGATCTCTTCGGGAGTAAGTTTTGGCTTAAAGTCTTTCCCAATACAGACGAGTATGGTCTTGGCCTTGACTATCACCTGATTATTCTGATTTTTGATCTCCGCGTCAAATTCAATGCGCGCGCCTCCGGTACAGCTTACCCAAGTATTTACATCCAGAGTATCCGCGTAGCGTCCGGGTAATTTATAATCGATCTCCTGCCGGGCGACCACGAACATGGTCCCGCCCTCGGCAAGGTCTTTTATAGAAAGTCCTTTAGAGGCGAAATATTCCGTGCGCGCCTCCTCCAGGTA
>JAPLLN010000089.1 GCA_026387475.1 Candidatus Omnitrophota bacterium
AACGTTTTTTATCCATAGCTATTTCCCGTGCGCCAGGTAGACCGAGATCTGCAAGTTCGCGTCTAAAATCGGCCTCCCCTCGCCCTTACCCTGAATGCTCAACTGCTTGACCCTTACCAGATTCGGAAAATCATTAAGCAGCCCGTCAATATATTCTCCGATTGCGCGATACTCTCCGGACAGGCTAAGCTTTATAGGAAGCTCGCTTAAGTCATACCCGGCTACTCCCTGCGCAAGTTTGATTTTGTCATCCGGGTCAAGCGTATTGATCTGGACCTTTGATTTTTTAGCCGCTTCAGTAAGGCTGGCTATTATCGATTCTTCGTCGGGAGGCAGTGTTTTGGAGGCCGCGGTCAGCTTTGAACTTAGGTCCTTGACCGCCTGGTTTAAATCTTTGCCCTCGGTGATGCGGCTGATCTCCGCTATCTGCGCTTCCGCCGCATTCAATTGCATGCGGATGGCCGCAAGCCGCTTACTTTGGGGCGCGTAAACAAAGACAACGAACGCCAAAATAAAGCCTGCGATGATCAAGGCAATATAGATTATCTTCTTTTGTTCTTTAGTCAGCTCTTTCATGGCAGTTGAAAGTTTATCTTAAAAGTGCTTCCTTCGGAGTTGGCTCCCTGCTTTTGCACTATATCGATGTCGGGGTTGATAAAAAGCCTCGAATCGCTCATATCTTTGACCAGCTTAGCCAATAGGCCTTCTGCCCCTTCAGGCTGGGGCTTGATGGATCCCGTGATGCTCCCTGTTTTAGCCGTAAAATCCATAGACAGCGAATTAAAAAACAAGCCGCTGGCAGCGATATTACTCAACTTTTTAAGCATTAGGCCGACAGGAGGCTCGGCATTTTTGAAGTTCGTAATGAAGGCGTTTAGAGAATCGAGCCTTACCTTTATCTCGCGTATTTCGGAGAGCGTACTTAAATGCAAAATGGCGTTATCTAAACGTTTTTGCGCAAGGCCGACACCGGCTTTTGCAAAAATAAAAGAGACCGCCAGCAGCAAGGCCGCGATAAAGGCGGCCCAGCGCAAAGATGACTTCTGGAATCTTTCGATCTTCTCGCTCTTAAACTCCTTGGGAAGCAGATTAATGCCGCTCTCGAAATCTATAGCCAGGCCGATGACCCCGCATACCTCCGGGAGGAGTTTTTTATCTACTTTCGGGTCGACCGCGATCTTCTCCGCCCAGGAGATAAAAGAGACATCGCAGGCTAACCCCGCCGCCAGAGACTTATCCAGGTTATTTATCTTTACCCCGTCTCCGGCGATAAAGACCTTCTTCACTTCGTCTCCGGAAAACTGCGAGCGGTAATAATCCAATGAACGCTTCACCTCTTGGGCCATTCGTTCTAATACCGGCCTTAGCATAGCCGCGACCTGATTCGCCTCAAGGGGTATCCCGCCGTCAAAAAGTAATTTGTTTATCTCCTCCGGAGTCAGGCGCACCCTCCCTCCCTGCTCGGTGACTATCTCCGAAGAGAGCGACTCTTTAAGGTCAGCGATAGTTATAGGGACCTGCCTGTAGAAAACGACTTTATTTTCTTTGTAAACCGTGAAATAACTTGCGTCATCCATGACCTGCAGTATGGCGATAGCTTCAGGCCCGTGTTCTTTTAAACACTTGGACATCATCTTGGCGTACCCGAAGACAGCGAGGTTTACCGCAAAACAGTTGAAACCCGCGGTTTTGTAACTTGATGCCAGGCCCCTTACCTCATTTTCGTCGGCATGAACGCAAATAAGATCGAGGACTTTAGAGCCGTCCTCCCTGGCCGTCCTTGAAATGACCTGGTAATCGACAACAGATTTCGAGGCATCCAGCGCGAAATCTTCTTTAAGTTTCCAGTTTAGCGCGTCAAATATTTCATGGTCAGGTACGGCGGGCATCTGAAGGCGGCTCCCTTGCAAAGACTTTAACGCAGGGCAGAGTATAATATTGCGGTGCTCGATATTATTCTCTTTTACGAATGCCACAAGGCGGGTAATAACCTCATCCTGCTTATTCGCTGCGGGGAGTTGGATTATTTTTACGGCCTTGACCTTTATTTCGCCTTTAAGGCTTAAATTGATAAGCTTAAGGCTGGTGCGGGAGTCGACAACGATGACTTCGCTGATCTTTTTAGCGATCAGCCTGGAAATAAATTTTTTAAAATCGAATTTTTCCATGGTTTTTATTATACCATAAAATCGCGAGAACGCATTAATTTCCGCTCCAGGAATTCGCATCCTTTACAGCAAAATTATTGAACCCTTCCTGGGGAGGATCCTGCAAAACAGTATCGTCGTAAGTAATATTAGCGTTGCTCGCCGCATTACCGGTAAACTGATTTGCGATCAGGCTGCCTGTAATATTTACCCTGCTTGCGTTACTGGTGCCGGCAATATTGGTAAAACCGGCGTTTCCCGTATCATCTTGAAAAATAAATCCCCTGACCGAAGCAGTAGAAGTAATAGCTAAGGCCGGGGTGCCACGGGCGATGCTAAGAAGGCTGCACGGGCCGGTGCCTAGATTACCTACGGTAGCAGTCCCGGTTACGGTTAAATTATTATTTGTAGCACTCGAGGCATTTCTATTGACAAAAAATACGGAATTAGTGACAGTCGGTGAAGTGGTGCTATTTTGCACAAGTATGCGCCGGTCGGATAATAGAAACGCCCGGTCAAGGATAGCGGTATTTCGTATGGTCAAAAGATCAGAAGTTGCGCCCGCTGCCTGGCTATACATCCTCACTCGCGGGAAATAATCCGGCGCAGGATTATTGACATTGTTTATGGTTACGTTATTTACGGTCATACTTCTGCGCGAAAGAAAAGTAATGCTTCCGCCGGCATCGGGCCTAATAGTGACCGGGCCACCGCTAGTGCTCCCCAATGTCATAACTCCGCGGCTTCCGCTAGAGCCATTAGCAATTACCGTACCGCTACCGGTAATAGTCACTGTCCCGGTCAAAGAAACATCCCTGCCGCGCATCGTTCCGCTGACATTAAAAGTCCCGCTGCTTTGAGTGATATCGCTACCCGCAGGAGAAGTAGCTATAGCAGTATTATAACCGCTTATTAAACCGGTATAATAGGTGCTGGTAAGGGTCGGAGTAGAATTAGTTGCGGTGAAAGCCGCGTCATTATTTCCAAAATATCCGAAATTAGCATCATAAGTTATAGACTGCGTAGTAAAAGTGCCTGCCCCGGTAACAGTTTCGGTTGAAGGCCGGTAAGCTATCCCATCGGTCACGGTTGAACTCGCCGGGATCGTCGATGAACCTATAGACCAGAGGTCACCGTCAATTGTAACATTACTTAAATTAAGCGAGGTCCCCGTCCTCCTCCCCCAGAATAAAGCAAATTTGCTTGCCGAGGGAAGTTTAAAGACCCGCTGCGACATCTGCCTCTGAATAATCGCTCCCCCCGTATCAGCGACCTTGCCGGTGACCGCGATATCCATTCTGGTATTAGTCGTGCTGTCGGTCTGCGGTGAGGCCTTATTGCTTAAAGTTACGTCAAAAGTCCCCGGATTTAAAGAAATGCCGGTTTGATTCGTAGTAGTGGTCCAGTTCGCGGTCCCGGCAAGCTGCATCATATACCAATTAATACCCGCCTGGGTCAATCCGAACGCCTTGGAAGAAAGCTGATTATTCAGAGCACCCCGCGAAGTAACCCCCAGCATCGAAGCCATCACCGCGCTTAATACGGAGACTAATATCATTATCGCGATAGCCGCGATCAAGCTCACGCCTTTATTCTTATTTAAATTTTTCACTTAATCTTCTCAAGTTCTGGGGACGCACCTGGAAATTGAAATTCAGGGTGTTGGTCCCAGCTAATATAGCATAATCAACTTCTACTCTTCGGATATTGGTATTAGGGCTTACCGTAGGAGACCCTATCGTCAAACCGTTATCGTCATAATAAGTAAACGTCAGCGATGAAATATTATCGGCTAATCCATCGGAATTACGCATAAGGACTGTTCCGCTCTTGGAATAACTGATAGCGTTATTATTTGTATCCGTAAAAGCAAATGTTGTACCGTTGGCGGTAGTCACGCTTGCGTCGTTCTTAAGCCGGCGTATGTCGCGCGACATCCTGTTCATCGCCACAACCGCGCAAGAGACCGCGTTATCCTGAAATTTAGAGTTAAACGACCAGGCATTCACCGTCTCCAGTAATAACGGCACGCCTATCGCCGCAATAATTGCGGTTACAATAATCACAGCTATCAACTCAACTAAAGAAAACGCGCGTTTACCAGTCATCGGCAACTAATGTAGTCAAGGTTATTGTCCCGGATACCGGGCTGTTAATTTTAATCTGCACCCTTTTATAATCCGTCGGCCCCACGACAGCCGTATTTAACGCGCCGGAATTAACATAGTCAACCACAACCTGATGCGTAAAATTATTAAAAGGTGCCGCGAACGCGGTTGCGGCCTCTGCAGCAACACTTGAAAAACGCGTGCCCGTCACTCTCTCCAGCTCGCCTTCACCCAAGGCTACGGCAGTTGACTGCGCCTGCGAATACGCGTTCTGGCTCATCACATTGACGACCAATATGGTAAAAGGCACAAGGACTATCCCCATCACCGCTATTACTATGACCGCTTCTATCAGCGTAAATCCGCTCGACCTGCGCATAGCGTTAATTGACCTTCCCGGTATTTTTAGTAACCGTGACCGTTGAAGTCGCCCCCGAGGAATTGATCGTCACCGTCCCGTCAGCCGCTAACGGGGTCACCCCGCCGTCTGAATACGGTATACCTAAACTATCAAACTCCACCCTATCCGTAGTCGGAGACCCGAAACTAGTGGCAGTAATCGTCATCCCTTTAAATGTAGCATCATTAGCATAATCCACGGTAAAGGGAAGCGTCGTGGAAGGCTCTTTTTCGATATTGGTGGTATTCTGGGAGTAAACTGAATAAGTATTTGAAGAGGTATTGAAGATTATGCCGTGGTTTATCTGCTGGG
>JAPLLN010000015.1 GCA_026387475.1 Candidatus Omnitrophota bacterium
GTATACTCTTTACCGTAGACGCTGAATTTAAAATCCGTGCCCATCTTGCGTTTTGCCGCTTGAATGGTTCCTTCAGCATTGATCGCTGCCTGGCGCCTTGCCGGCTCACCGACTAAACGTGTTCCGTCCTTAGTAAAAGCAACGTAAGAAGGGAATGCCTTTCCGGAAGCCACACCCGCGCCTTCCGCAGACGGAATAATTACCGGCCGTCCGCCTTCCATCACCGCTGCCGCTGAATTTGATGTCCCCAAGTCAATTCCTATCACCTTTGCCATGCTACACCTCCTTGCCCACGAGGGCAGCACCCGCGCAATTCCGTTAAGCGCGGGGTGCACAGATTATTAATTTTTAGACACCTTTACTTTAGCTGTCCTTATTACTTTATCATTCAACAAATATCCCTTTTGCATCTCTTCGACTACCGTATGTTCTGGTAACTCTTTATTCTCGACCTGCATCAAGGCCTCGTGATAATTCGGGTCAAATATTTTGCCCTCTGCCTCGATCGGCTTGACGCCGTACTCCTTAAGCATTTCATACAAATGCGCCAGGATCATCTCCACGCCTTTTAAAAATGACTGCAGGTCCGTGTGTTTTGACTCCGCCAGATCAACCACGCGCTCCAGATCATCCAGGACATTTAAAAACTCCAGGATAATACCTTCATTAGCGAATTTTACGAAATCCTGTTTTTCGCGCTCCTGGCGCTTGCGGTTGTTTTCAAAGTCAGCCTTAAGGCGCAAAAAGTTATCCCAATGCCCCTTGGCAGCTGCCGCCTCTTCTTTTAACTTCAAATACTCCGCCTCGGGTATAGTAATTACCTTTTCTCCCGCTTTGTGGTCTGCCTGATTATTTTTAGGTTTATTCTCTTCCATGGTTATATGCTGTCAAGCACCTCGCTTAATACATCGGAAATATATTCCATGGTCGGGATGATATGCCTGTACTCCATACGCACCGGGCCTAATACCGCAAGCCTCCCCGAAGGCTTGTTTTTTACGCGGTAGCTTGAGACCACCAGTGAATAATTCTTCATTTCGGGCCTCCCCATCTCATGGCCGATGTAAACCTTCACCTTATCTTTGAAATCGCGGTTGATCACGTCCAGCAGGTTCCCTTTCTCCTCGAACATCTTGATCAAGAGGCGCATCTTCTCCGCGTCGCGGAATTCGGGCTGCTCCAGTATGCGGCTAATGCCTCTGTAAAACAATCGTCCAGCTTGCGGATCTCTTTCTTGAATTGCCGGACGATCTTTTCCTTTTCGTTTTCCAGCAGGCTCATCTGGGAAATAAGGAAATCCACGTAATAACGGTAACCCTTATCGGTAGGTATCCGGCCGCCGGAGGTATAAGGATGCGTCAAGAATCCCGATTCTTCCAGGTCAGAAAAGATACTCCTGATGGTCGCGGAGCTCAATTCAAACTCGTGCGCCAATTCATCCGATGCCACAGGGACCGCCTCGCGGATATAGCGGTTTATCGCGGCATTTAAGACCGACCTTCTCCTGGATTCGTAATCGACTGATTTACCCATAATTACCCCGTAATTAGCACTCTCGTGCTTAGAATGCTAAAAACAGATTTTAACACAAAAAGCTGCTTTGTCAACCCTTGATTATGCCTTTTTGGGCCAATTTTTCGGCCAGGATCTTAGGCAGGTTTAGTTTGATACTTATGCCCTTTTGCAAGTATTCGATGCTGATCACCTTGCCTTCGCGGTAAAACAAATCTACAAGATCCATCCTGTTGTGCGGTATGACGATATCAAGCTTGACCATGCTTCCGGTAAAGTTCTTCTCGATCTCTTTGAACAAAAGGTCGAAATTCTGCTTAAACTTAGCCGAGATAGGTGTAGGGTTAGGAAAATCCCGGATTAACCTGTCCAGCTGCGTTTTATCCTCGAGCAGGTCTATTTTATTTAGCGCAGTGATTATGGGCTTTTCATGCGCGCCCAGCTGTTTCAAAACATCGTATACGGCCTTGCTATGCTCATAGACCCGGGGGTGATTTACGTCTAAGACATGGATCAAAAGCTGGGCATCTCTTACCTCTTCCAGCGTCGCTTTAAATGCCTCGATAAGGTGGTGCGGAAGGTCATTTAAAAAACCGACTGTATCCGATAAGACAATCTGCTCGCCTCCGGGCAGCTGCAGTACGCGGGAAAGAGGATCAAGTGTGGTAAATAAACTGTCAGCCACGACCTGGCCGGCCTGGGTAAGCGCGTTAAGTAAAGTAGACTTTCCAGCGTTAGTATAGCCGACGAGCGCAACTGCCGGAAAAGGTTTATCCTGCCGCTTTTTCTTTTGAGTGGCCCTCTGATACTCATAAGCCTTCAGGTCAGCTTTTAAACGGTCGATCTTCTTTCTAATGATTCTCCGGTCTATCTCTAATCTTTGCTCCCCTAGGCCGCTCGTTCCTATCCCGCCGCCGGTGCGCGAAAGAATTAGCCCCTTACCTATTAATCTAGGTGATAAATACTGGAGTTGGGCCAGCGCTACTTGAGTCTTACCCACCGGGCTCTTGGCGTGCCGGGCAAAGATATCCAGTATAAGCTGGGTCCGGTCGATAGTCTTGATGCGGATGACCTCTTCGAGGTTTCTCTGCTGCACTCCCGAGAGATCGCAGCTAAAAATGACTACATCCGCGCCTTCTTCCTGGGCGAGCGAAGCTAACTCATTCGCTTTTCCGGAACCGATGAAAAAGTTAGGCGTGGGTTTTTCTATCGAACAGTGGATATTGTCGATCACCTCCGGCCCGCTGGTCGTAACCAGCTCCTCGAGCTCATGCGCAATATCCTCGATGTCCCATTGACCTTTAGAGTATTTTATTCTTACCGTAACTAAGAGAGCTTTTTCCATATTTTATCCCTGATTGTATTCGGTTTATCCTTAGCTGAAACCTTGATCCACTTAATACGCTTATCTTTCCTGAACCAGGTAAGTTGCCGCTTAGCGTAGTGGCGCGTGTTTAATTTTAGGAGGCGCTTAGCCTCCTCTAAATCATACGCTCCGTCAAGATACCCTTTTACTTCCCTTATCCCTAAAGCCGTCCGGCTAGTCTTACTTAACTTTATTTTCAGCAGCTTCCTTACTTCATCTACTAACCCGGATTCAAACATCTTATCCACCCGGGAATCGATTTTACGGTAGAGCTCCTCTCTTTTAGCATTCAAACAGAATATCTTAACATCATAATCGGCGCTTAGGCCCTTTCTTTCCTTTTGCAGTAAGGATATGGGCTTACCCGTACTTTCAAAGACTTCCAACGCCCTGACAATGCGCCTGGTATCATTAGGGTGGATCTTTGCTGCCGCTTGCGCATCGACCTTATTCAGCCGCTTGTACAGATTCGCGCTCCCATTCTTCTCTGCCTGGCGATATAAGCGCTCTCTTATTCTTGAATCGGCAGCCTCGGCCTTGAATATGCCGTCGATAAGCACCGACATATAAAGCC
>JAPLLN010000062.1 GCA_026387475.1 Candidatus Omnitrophota bacterium
CTTACCGATCCTTCCTACAAAGGCCAGATCGTCTGCATGACTTATCCCTTGATCGGAAATTACGGGGTTAATTCCGAAGACGTTGAGTCTTATAAACCCTTTGCCGAAGGTTTTGTGGTCAAGGAGTATTCAAAGATCGCCAGCAACTGGCGTTCGCAAGGCTCTCTCGGCGAATATTTGGAAAAGAATAATATCCTCGGCATTGAAGGCATAGACACCCGGGCGCTTACCCTGCATATCCGCAAGGCCGGGGCGATGAAGGCGGTGATCTCGACCGTTGATCTTAATGAGAAGAGCCTGATTAAGAAAGCTAGGGCGAGCGTGGGTTTAGTCGGTGTTGATCTGGTTAAGGAAGTAGCCTGTAAAGAGCCTTATGAATGGGAGAAGAAGGGCAAATATAAGGTGGTAGTCCTGGATTGCGGGATAAAATATAACACCTTAAGGATTTTGGCGAGAAATAATTGCAAGGTTCAAGTCGTTCCGGCGAAGACAAAAGCTTCAGAGATATTTGGTTTAAATCCCGACGGTATTCTGCTTTCTAACGGGCCGGGCGATCCGGCAGCTGTACCTTATGTAGTTGAGACGGTCAGGGGGCTTATAGGAAAACTGCCTATTTTCGGCATATGTTTAGGCCAGCAGATGCTCGGCCAGGCGCTGGGAGGCAAGACCTTTAAACTTAAATTCGGCCATCACGGCGGGAATCATCCGGTCAAGGATCTAAAGACCGGGAAAGTAGCTATCACCGTGCAGAATCACGGATTTTGCGTGGATATGGATACGCTTAATAAAAAAGACCTGGAAATAACTCATATGAACCTTAACGATAATACGCTGGAAGGCATAAGGCATAAGAAATATCCGTTGTTCTCCGTGCAATTCCATCCGGAGTCTGCGCCTGGGCCGCATGATTCGGAATATTTGTTCAAAGAATTCATAAAGATGATGGAGAAGTGGCGTGCCAAAAAGAACTGATATTAAGAAAATACTTATCATTGGCTCCGGGCCTATTGTCATAGGCCAGGCGTGCGAGTTTGATTATTCCGGGACCCAGGCGTGCAAAGTCCTGCGCCAGGAAGGCTATGAAGTTATCTTGGTCAATTCCAATCCCGCGACGATTATGACTGATCCGGAGACGGCAAATAAGACATACATCGAGCCGATCACCGTAGAGTCGGTGGAGAAGATCATCGCTAAGGAAAGGCCTGACGCCCTATTGCCTACTTTAGGCGGGCAGACCGCGCTTAATACCGCGGTGGGGCTGGATGAATCAGGCGTCTTAAAGAAATATAAGGTCGAGACTATCGGCGCAAATATCAAATCCATAAAAAAAGGTGAGGACCGCCAGCTTTTTAAGGAAGCGATGGAAAAGGCAGGATTGGACCTGCCTAAGAGCGGGAGGGCTTATACTCTCGCTGAAGCGATAAAGGTGGCTGATAAAGTAGGCTTTCCGGTCATAATCCGGCCGAGCTTTAATCTGGGCGGTACCGGAGGGAGTGTGGCTTATAATAAGGAAGAATTTGTCCAGCTTGCTAAGCGCGGCCTGGAAGCGAGTATGATCAGCGAGATATTGATCGAGGAATCGGTGATCGGTTGGAAAGAGTTTGAGCTGGAGGTCATGCGCGATAGGTTAGATAACGTGGTGATTATCTGTTCGATCGAGAATTTCGACCCTATGGGTATACATACAGGGGACAGCATTACCGTTGCCCCGGCGCAGACGCTTACTGATAGAGAGTACCAGAAAATGCGCGATGCCTCTATCGCCTGTATCCGGGCGATAGGAGTAGAGACCGGCGGGTCTAATATCCAGTTCGGGATTAACCCTAAAGACGGCAGGATGGTGATCATTGAAATGAACCCGCGGGTTTCCCGAAGCTCTGCCCTGGCATCCAAGGCAACGGGATTTCCCATCGCAAAGATTGCGGCTAAACTTGCCGTGGGTTATACGCTCGATGAGATCCCCAATGATATTACCAAAGAAACACCGGCATGTTTTGAGCCGGCGATAGATTACTGCGTAGTAAAGATCCCCCGTTTTACTTTTGAAAAGTTTCCTTGCGCCGATCCGACGTTGACCATATCCATGAAATCCGTGGGCGAGGCGATGTCTATCGGAAGGACGTTTAAGGAAGCCCTGCAGAAAGGCCTGCGCTCCCTTGAGATCAAGAAATTCGGATTGGAGAGCCTGCTCTTTAGTGATCCGGCTCATGTTGCGGCGGATAAGGCAGTATTAGATAAAATTTACGCCAAATTAAAAACGCCTAACGCAGACAGGATTTTTTACATCGGCGATGCCCTGCGCGCAGGGATGAGTATTGAAAAGATAAATGAGACTACCCGGATCGATCTTTGGTTCCTGCACAACTTGAAAGAAATAATCGAGATGGAATTAGAGATAGCGGTTAAGAAAGATTTGAGTAAAGAGGCCCTCTTAAAAGCCAAGGAATACGGTTTCAGCGACAGGCAGCTGGCTAAGCTATTAGGCAAGGCAGAAGAGGATATTTTTGCTTTGCGTAAATCCATGGGGCTTACCCCGGATTTCAAACTCGTGGACACCTGCGCCGCTGAATTTCAGGCCTTCACTCCGTATTATTATTCTACCTACGACAAATAAATGATTAAAAGAAGGCATGCCCTTCAATTTATCGGACTCGTCCTGTTTTTGGCCGGCATCTGGTATTTGAGCGCGAAATTTATTGATTTTGCCAAATATACCGGCGCAATCGAGAGTTTTCTAAAATCCTTCCCGGGTTTTTACGCAAGCATAATCTATATAGCGCTTTATGTTGTAGTAACCTTTTTTGTATTTTTCTCCAAGGACGTATTTTGGCTGGCGGGGGCGTTTATATTCGGAGTGGCCTTAAGCACGCTGTTAATCTCTATCTCCGAGATAATCAACGCCTGCATACTTTTTTACTTAGCCCGCGGGCTGGGCCGGGCCTTTGTCGAGAAGAAGACCCCGGAAAAATACAGGTATCTGGACGAAAAAATAGGCCGCGTAAATTTCGCGTGGCTTTTTATTTTTCGCGCAGCCCCCTTAATTCCCTACCGTTTTATGGATCTGGCAGCGGGGCTGACCAAGATCGATTTCAGAAGGTACTTATTGGCGGTGATATTAGGGACTCCGGTGAAGATGTTCTGGATACTGTATGTTTTGCGGGGTGTGGGTAAAAATATCCTGACTGATCCGAATTTACTGGTAGAATATTTCCTGCGTGATAAAATCATGTTATTGGTGGGTTTGGTCTATTTATTTCTGGTTATTTTGGTGATAATAAAAATGAAGTCCAAGGATAAGCCTTATGTCAGTAAGCATTAGGTTCTTAGGCGGGGTAAGGACGGTGACCGGTTCAAGCCATCTGGTCTCGACCGACAGGTCGCAGGTGCTTTTGGATGCCGGGCTGTTTCAGGGGCATCGCGACGCATCCTATCAGGTCAATACCACTCTTCAATATAATCCGCGCACAGTCGACGCCCTGATCATTTCGCACGCGCATATCGACCACTGCGGGAATCTTCCTACTTTGATCAAGAGGGGGCTGCGTTGCAAGATCTACGCGACGAGCGCTACTAAGGATCTGTGCCGGCTCATGCTTGAAGACTCCGGCAAGATCCAGGAAGAAGATGTAAGGTATGTAAATAAGATCAACCGCAGGTTGGGGCTTCCTCCGAGAAAGCCGCTCTACACTATGAAAGAGGCGAGCAAGGCGGTAAAAAAGATCAGGCCGGTCTCTTATCATCAGAGATTGAGTGTCACCAGCGATATTAGCGCGTCTCTATTCGACGCCGGGCATATTCTGGGTTCGGCGGCGGTGGTAATGGATATAAAGAACGACAAAAATAATATCCGTTTAGGTTATGCCGTGGATCTGGGAAGAAAAGGGCTGCCGATGTTAAACGACCCGGCGCGCCTTAAGAACCTCGATTACCTGATCATCGAAAGCACTTACGGCGGAAGGCTCCACGCCCCGATAGAAGAGGCTAAGACTAAATTACAGGATGCCATTAACAGGACTATCGCGCGCAAGGGAAAGATTTTGATCCCGTCATTTACCCTGGAGCGCACGCAAGAAGTCGTTTATTTTCTGAATCAGCTTATAAAGGATAAGGCGATCCCTTCCGTGCCCGTATATGTGGACAGCCCGCTGGCAACCGACATCACCGACGCCTTTCAGTGCCATATGGATTATATGGACAAAGAGACCTGCCAGGCGATCAAGAGCGGGAATAGCCCATTTGAATTCTTGAATTTAAAATTCATCCGCGACCAGAGAGAGTCCAAGGGTTTAAACGACGACCACCGGCCGATGATCATCATCGCCGGAAGCGGGATGTGCGAAAGCGGCAGGATCCTGCATCACCTTAAGAACAATATCGAAGACTCCCGCAATATGGTCTTGGTCGTCGGCTACATGGCGGAGGATACTTTGGGCCGGCGCATCGTCGAGCGCTCGCCCTTTGTGCGCATATTTGGTGTCGAGCATCAGCTTAACGCGGAAGTCGTCATCATCAACGCCTTTTCGGGGCACGCGGACAGCAATGAATTGCTGGATTTTGTGCAGGAGTGCCTGCCGCTTAAGAAAATATTCTTAGTCCACGGAGATTATTCCCAGTCGCAGGCGTTCTTTGAAACGCTTACCAAGAAGGGCCTGAATGTATATCTGCCTGCCAAGGATGAAGAAGTCTTGCTTGATTGAGATTTGTGTGGTAACATATTTTTCCCTCGCATCAACATGCCAAAAATCTCCTCGATATTTTTGGCATATGCTCGGGATAAATTCACGCATTGGCTTACTCACAAAATCAAGTTCGTAAGCCAAGCGTTCATTTAAAGGAGGTTTAAAATGATCGGCGGTTTTTCTACTCCCAAAAAAGATAAAGGCATTAAGGCTTCAGCAGGCCAAACAGTTAAGACCGGGCAGATCCTCATCCGCGCTCTTAATTCTTATAAGGCCGGAGTCAACGTCAAAGGAGAGGGAACGCTTTTTGCCCTGCACTCCGGAACGGTCTATTTTACCAAAAAAAAGACCAGCCATGGCCGCGTGCGCACCTTTATCAATGTCAAGCCCACTAAAGGCGCAAAATAGATCCAAGGTCTATTCTAATTTCAAATACGCGCTGGCGATCATCGATATTATTTATCTGGTCGTCCTGCTTATCGCGTTTTTAGGCACAGGTCTGTCAGCCAGGCTAGCCGGATGGTTAAACAGTTTATCTGCCAGTAAGCTCCTCACAGTACCGCTTTATATCTTTGTCGCATCCACCTTCTACTACATATTAAGTTTTCCCCTGAATTACTGCCGCAGCTATCAGCTTGAGCATAAATTCGCGTTATCCACACAAAAATTAAACGACTGGCTCCTTGATCAGCTAAAAGGAGGATTGATCTCCTATGCGATCAGCCTGATTCTCGCCGCTGCTTTTTATTCTATATTAAGCAGATTTACAGATATTTGGTGGCTCGTCATTTCAATATTCTGGATAATCTTTAGCCTGGTTTTGGCTAAGCTTACGCCGATCCTGATAATCCCGCTCTTCTTTAAATATAAAAAGCTGGATGACGAAGTATTGCGCGGGCGTATTCTTAGGCTGGCAGAGAGGATGAAAGTCAAGATCCTCGATGTCTTTGAAATAGATTTCAGCAAGAAGACCTTGAAGGCAAATGCGGCGTTTGTGGGAGTCGGCAAGACCAGAAGGGTATTATTAGCGGATACCTTGAAAAATAAATACACCCATGATGAAATAGAAGTGATACTGGCTCATGAATTCAGTCACTATAAATTAAAACACCTGATAAAACTTCTTTTGGTGAATTCCGCGGTGATCATCGCGGCGTTTTATTTGATTTCTGTAAGCAGCGCCGCGGCTTTAAAGATCTTTAATTTATCCGGATTATCCGATATCGCGGCCCTGCCGTTGGTGGTTTTATATTTTGTCTTCTTTGGCGCAGTCACGCAGCCGATAGAGGCGTTCTTCAGTAGGATAATGGAGAAGGAGGCGGACAGGTTAGCGCTAAAGATAACCGGGTTAAAGGATGCGTTTATCTCGACTATGGATAAATTAGGGGAGCAGAATCTGGCTGACCGCAAACCTAATCCGCTGATCAAGTTTTATTTTTTCGACCATCCGCCTATCGATGAGCGTATTGATATGGCAAAGGAGGAGAAGTTATGAAGAAGATACTGGTTTCCATATTGCTGATAATCTGCTTGGCCGTTTCCGCTGTTTATGCTATGGGTTTTAGAAAGGGTTTTATGGATAGCGTTCCTCCGCCGCAACTGATCTCGCCGGTCTCCGAGACCGCGGATATCACCGGGAAAGATTACCTGAATTTTGAATGGATCGTCATCGGGCTTATGGATATAGATTATTGCGATTTCAGGATATATAAAGGTTATGATACTTACGGTAACGATCTTATCCTTAAGGAGCAGGTTTTTACTCCTGATAGGGATTACCGGGTCAAGGCTGATATTTTCGAGGATGGCCAGGTCTATACCTGGGTCTTAAAACAGGTCTCCTACAGCGGTTTTAAGAGCGACACCGTCAGTAATTCTTTTAAAGTGATCAAGAAATTAAAGTAGGAGGGTTTATGAAAGAAAGAACGGTTGATAATAAAGATTCTAAACCTAAGAACTTTCTCGCTCGTTTTTTTGAGAAGCTTGATCAGAAAATGAAAGAGAAAGCTGATTCATCAAAGTGTTGTTGTCCGGGTAATAAAAAGGATAATTCATGCTGCAGCTAGCAATCGATAAAATATTCTACTCGATTCTCAAGCTTGATCCGCATTCCTCGATCCTTCAGGCGCTTAATTTCTTTGTTTATGATTCGGTAAAGATAATATTCCTGCTATTTGTTTTGATCGCCGTCATCGGTTTTGCCCGCACCTTCATCCCGCAGCGCAAGATCAAGGCCTGGTTGACCGGGAAGACCATATCCAGCAGTTTCTGGGCTTCTGTGTTTGGCGCGGTGACCCCGTTCTGCTCATGTTCCTCAATCCCGATCTTTATCAGTTTTATAGAAGCGGGAGTCCCTTTAGGCGCGAATTTCTCATTCCTTATTACTTCACCTCTAATTAATGAATACCTTGTAGTTTTGATGTTCGGTTTCTTTGGTTGGAAAATAACTGTCCTGTATGTGATCAGCGGTATGCTTATAGGGATCATATCCGGGATAATCCTGGGAAAAATGAAACTCGAAAGATACCTGGAGAAAGATATCGCTTCTGAAATGCAGAATGCTGTCAAGGAAAGGAAATTCAGCGGAATTATTGAGCGCCTCTTATTCGGCTTGAATGAATCGATCTGTATCGTTAAGAAGCTTTGGCTCTGGATCCTTCTGGGCGTAGGCCTGGGAGCAGCAATTCATAACTATATTCCCCGCGAGGCAGTGGAGTCAATCGTGGGTAGGGGAGGATTCTGGTCAGTCCCTATTGCCACTATTATAGGCGTACCTATGTACGGTAGTTGCGCGGCAATTTTACCGGTTGCCGTAGTCCTGTTTCAGAAGGGTTTTCCCCTGGGGACGGCTTTGGCTTTTATGATGGCGGTTGCAGCCTTAAGTCTCCCGGAAGCGATAATGCTTCGCCGGGCGATGAAACTGAAATTAATCGCTATCTTCTTCGGAATAACCACGTTGGGAATAATATTTACCGGCTACCTCTTTAATTTTCTGCAAAAGATAATGTTTTAGTAAAGCCGTTTTTTGTTTTTGCGTCCTGCCTTGTCTGTCTTTTCGCGTTGCGATGGCGCGGGTCCTGCCGCGGCGCTCTATTTCCCTTGTGAAAGTTTTACGGGTCCTGCCGCCGGTTTGCCTCTCGTCGCTATATGCTCCTCGAGGCTTCACCGGCGTCTCCCGTAAAACCGACCTTACTTCTCAAATCGCGCCACGCTCAGCCGCGCGTAAGATTCCGCTAAAAGCCAGCCAAGTCAGTCCGCGCCTGTTGATTTTGTAATCATTTATGGTAAAATGTATTGCCAAGTATTTTATAAATTTAATACAAATAAAAAGGAGATAGTAATGAAGGAAAGAATTCCGATACTTATATTATTGATAAGTACTTTATTCTTGGTTTTATTATTTACTGAACAGGGGAAGGGAGATACTGTACCTCCTAATCATTATTTTAGTCATTGCAAAGAAGGGAATTTCTCAAAAGCAGCAAGAGGAATGTCTAGGGAAGAAATTAAGAAGTTAATGGGTGGAAATGAATATCCTCCGTTTGAAACTGTTAAGGGAGGCTTTTGTTTTGCTGTAGATGAAAAAAGATCAGGGTTCTTTTGTTTTGATAATTGGATGCCCCGCGATAATCTGACAAGAGATTTCTTTTTATCTGAAAATAATCTTCTGTATGTTCACTATGATACTGAAAATAAGGTTGAGGCGTTCAGTATTTACCCTTTAAATAAGAAATTAACTCCAGCAGAAGCAGGGGTTGAAATTAAACAAGAGGACAACAGAGTGTTGAAGTTGCAAGTAAAACCTGTTCCTTAACGCGAGCAAGGAGACGGGGTTGAGGCTTAGAAGTTTATTTCTTATCGAGGAGGTTGATAATGATCTGCGCGGCGCGGAGGCTGCCGCCGGGTTCGCCGAGGGAATCTTTGATGCGGGAGAGGTTCTGTTTCATTTTTTCTAATTCTGCGGGATTAGTAAGCAGGCGGATGGCTTCGCGGGAAATATTCCCGGGTGTCGCCCGGAGCTGAATGAATTCCGGGACTATTTTCTTACCGGCAACGATATTGACCATACCTATATAAGGAAGCCTGACTTGAGGCCGGTAGAGAATATAGTTCAAAGGGTTCATTTTGTAGATCACTACGAACGGTTTACCGATTAAGGCCGCTTCCAATGTGGCTGTTCCCGAGGCCACCAGAGAAAAATCCGCGCAATTCAGGCAATCGTAAGTCTTTCCTTCCACAACCTTGACCTCAATACCGCATTTCTTGATTATCCCGTTATAGACCTCCCAGTCTACCTGCGGTGACTTGGCAATAATGAACTGCGCGTTGATCTTTTGCAGAATAATGCGGCAAGCCCGAAGCATTACCGGGAGTATGTATTTGATTTCTCCTTTGCGCGAGCCGGGAAGAAGAGAAATCGAGGTTAATTTGTCTGTTAATCCAAGATTAGCCAGCAGTTCCAGTTTAGTCATTGACGGCTTAGCGATATCCAAAAGAGGATGGCCGGCAAAACTTACATCGACCCCGTGCGATTTGTAAAATTCCTCTTCAAATTTAAAGAGGACTATCATTTTGGAGATAAATTTCTTTATCGATCGTATTCTTCCCTGACGGGAAGCCCAAACCTGCGGGCTTACGTAGTAGGCTATAGGGATACTTCTATTGATAGCTTTAGCAATTCGCAGATTAAAGCCGGAGAAATCCACTAAGATGATCAGATCCGGTTTTCTCTCTTGCGCAAGCTTAAGAAGAGCGTCTTTAAGCGCAAAAAACCGGGGGAGCCTTCTTAACACATCAAAGAACCCCATAACCGAGAGCCCCTTGATATCGTAGACTATCTCTGCGCCGGCAGCGCGCAGGGTTTCCCCGCCTACGCCCCATATTTTTATATCGGGTTTTAACTCAAGAATTTTCTTAGCCAGGTTCCCGGCGTTTAAATCGCCGCTCGCCTCGCCGCAGATGATCAGAATATTAATTTGGGCCATATCTGTCTTTGGATTTCCAGGGCTACTGCCACAGCTTCTCTTGCAATTCTCCCGGAGACGAGGGGCTCTTTGTTTTCCCGGACGCATTCGATAAAAGAGAGGAGTTCTTTCTGCAGGGGTTCTTCTTTTTCTATGGGTAAGTCTTCTTTGAGAATCTTTCCCGCGACCTTTTTGTAGACCGAGGCCTTAGCCTCTTTGTAGTCCAGGGATATATAGGTATCCTCCTGGAATATCCTGATCTTACGCATCATTTCGTCGGAAACGCGGCTGGCGGTAAGGTTTGCCACGCAGCCGTTCTTAAAGGTTATCCGGGCGTTAGCAATATCCTCGAATCCCGTCAGGACATTTACGCCTACAGCTTCGATTTTTTTGATCTTCGCCGGAACGAGTCCGAGGACAATGTCAATATCGTGGATCATGATATCCAAAACCGCGCCAACATCGAGCGAGCGATTAGGGAACGGGCTTAAGCGGTGGCATTCGATGAACTTGGGGTGGTTGATCAATTTGCGGGTGGCGTTAAATGCGGAATTAAATCTCTCAATGTGGCCTACCTGCAGGATAAGTTTTTTAGCCGCGGCTTCCCGGATAAGGGAATCCGCTTCTTTCAGGGTCAGGGTGAAGGGTTTTTCTACCAAGGCATGTATTCCGTGTTTCAGGAAATCGAAAGCAACCTCTTGGTGCAGCTTGGTAGGAACGGCAACGCTTACAGCATCGACCTTAGAAAAGAGCCCGCGGTAATCCTGATAGGCGCTGACCCCTAGATTGCCCGCAACAGCCTCTGAGCGCGTTTTATCGATATCGCAGACCCCGATCAGTTCGCAATCGGGTATCTGGCGGTAAATCCGGGCATGGATGCTCCCTAAATGGCCGACTCCCACTACCGCAACTTTGACCTTAGACATGGAAAAATAATAGCAAATTGCTCGACAAAAGTCAATGGGTATGATAGAATACGTTTCCTTTTGGGGATTAGAGGAGAGTTGAAAGATGAAGGATTACTTGAAGTTATTAAAATTTATGCGCCCCTACCTTGGCCTGTTGTCTCTGGCCACGGTGTGTATGGGTTTCTCCGCCATTTTCGACGGGGTATCCCTGGCTATGCTTGTCCCGCTTACGGACAAGGTGCTTACCAATAGAAAGATCATTATCCCCACTAAATTACCCGAATTTCTGGCTAATTTCGTGGATAAGATCAATAATACCGATCCGGCCACGCTGCTTAACTACATGGCTATCGGTATCCTGGTCCTTTTCTTCCTTAAAGGGTTCTTCGGGTTTTATCAGTCATATTGGATGTCGGACCTGGGGCAGCGGATTATCCGGGATATCAAGGCCAAGCTTTACGCCAAGATCCAGACCCTCTCTCTGGAGTATTTTACCCATAAGCGCGGGGGAGAACTCATGTCGCGCATCACCAACGACGTGAGGATCGTCGAGAACGCGGTATCGTACGGGACGACCGATATGGTCTATCAGGGCCTGCAGGTGGTGATCTTTACCTTCCTGACCTTTTTTATATATTTTAAAATGGCGCTTTTAACCTTCGTTTTGGTTCCTTTGATAAGCCTACCTATTATTAAGGTGGGAAAGGCGCTGCGTAAATTATCCAAGAGGTCGCAGGAGAATATGGCGGATACCAACTCCATACTTTACGAGACGATCCAGGGGACGCGTATCGTTAAGGCATTTAATATGGAGAATTACGAGATAGACAGGTTTAACCGTGTGAACAGCGCTTATTATAAGCTCTCCATGAAGTCCATTAAGAGGACGCTTCTTTTAAACCCGATCACGGAATTCATCGGAAGTATCGCCGGAGTGCTGGTCTTCTTCTGGGGAGGCAAAGAGGTCATCGCGGGTAGGCTCTCTTTCGGCGTATTCGGGTTATTTTTAGGGTCTTTATTATCGTTAATCCGGCCTTTTAAGAAATTAAGCCAGGTAAATTCCTTAAATCAGCAGGCCTTTGCTGCCAGCGACAGAATACACGAAGTCCTTGAAACTAAACCTACGGTAGTAGACGAGCCGGGCGCGCCGTTGATAAGCGCCTTTTCTAATGATGTCGCTTTTGAAAACGTCTGGTTCAGCTACGCAGACCATGAGGTCTTAAAAAATATCAATTTAAGGGTGGAGAAAGGGCAGGTCCTGGCGATCGTCGGTCCTTCGGGGAGCGGTAAAAGTACTCTCCTGGATTTGATCCCCCGTTTCTATGACCCTAAAAAAGGCCGCGTCCTTATCGACGGGACAGATATCCGCCATGTCAGTTTGAGATCGTTGCGCGGGCTTATCGGCATAGTCACCCAGGAGACTATTCTTTTTAACGATACCATCAGGGCTAATATTGCTTACGGCGACCTTACTGCCGGCCAGGGAGATATCGAGAATGCCGCCCGGCAGGCGCACGCCCATGATTTTATAACCAAACTACCGAATGGTTATGATACGGTGATCGGCGACCGCGGGATGAAGATCTCCGGCGGAGAACGCCAGAGGCTAGCTATCGCGCGCGCTCTTTTAAAGAATCCTCCGGTACTGCTTTTGGATGAGGCCACTTCACAGTTGGATACGCAGGCGGAGCGCATTGTTCAGGAGGCGCTGGATAAGCTTATTGAGGGGAGGACCGTTTTTGTGGTTGCCCACCGGCTCTCCACGGTAAGGAATGCCCACAGGATCGTGGTCGTAGATAAGGGGGTAATCGTAGAACAGGGGAATCACGCGGAATTGCTGGCTAAAGACGGGCTTTATAAACGGCTTTATTCCATGCAGGAGATGCAAATTTAGTTGTAAGTTCCCGGAATTTCTGTTATACTCATAAAATTAACTTCCTGCCAAAAGGCAAGGTAAAACAATAACAACCAAATATAAAAAGGAGCAGAAACGTGCCATCAGAATTGATCAAGCAGCTTTTGGAAGCAGGCGTGCATTTTGGCCACCAGACTAAGCGCTGGAACCCCAAAATGAAGAAGTTTATCTTTGGTTCGCGCAGCGGCATCTATATCATCGACCTGGAGAAGACCGAGGAGTGCGTAAACGCCGCCCGGGACTATCTGGCGCAGATAACCGCTAAAGGTGAATTAGTCTTATTCGTGGGTACGAAAAAGCAGGCCCAGGAAGTGATGCTTAAAGAGGCCCAGAGGTCGGGGATGTTTTATGTCACCGAGCGCTGGCCCGGCGGGCTTTTGACGAACTTCGCCACTATCAAAAAGAGCATCAATCGCCTGAAGTCTATAGAAAAGATGCGCGAAGACGGGACTTTTGAAAAGCTGACCAAGAAAGAAGTGGCCCAGCTGGAGAAGGAGCTGGCGAAATTGAACAAGAATTTCTCCGGGATAGTCAAAATGTAACAGGCTGGGTATACCCGTGATCGCGTTGATTGATACCAACTCCAATCCGGATCTGATCGCTTACCCTATACCGGGCAACGACGACGCTACCAAGTCGATAAGCGCGGTGATTGGGATACTTACGGAGACCATCATCGAGGGGAGAAAGAAATTCCTTTCATATTTAGCGCAGGAAGGTGTGGCGGTAAAAGGTGAATCGAAGGAAGAGTCTATCGAGCCGGTTATCCTGCCGGAAGAGGAAGTAAAGATAAAAGAGATAGAAGAGATAGTTGAAGAGTCCGCTCCTGTTGACGAAGCGGCCAGCGCGGCAAAGAAAATAAAAGCCAAGGTCGCGGAAGATAAAACTAAATCAAGAAAGAAAGGGTAAGTTAAACAAAATGGGTATTTCAGTCGAAGCGATAAAAGAATTAAGAGATATGACCTGCGCGAGTATTGCGCATTGTAAGGATGCATTGAAAGAGGCGGACGGGGATATCAAGAAGGCGGCGCAGCTCTTGCGCAAAAAGGGTTTGGAGATCGCGGCAAAGATTCAGGACCGCGCGGTAAAAGAAGGCCGCATCGAGGCCTACGTGCATCACGGAAATAAGATCGGCGTCATACTAGAAGTTGACTGCGAATCGGATTTCGTGGCGCGCAATGAGGATTTTACCCGTTTTACCAAGGACCTGGCTATGCAGATAGCCGCGTGCAGCCCGCAGTATTTAAAAAAAGAGGATGTCCCTGCAGAGGCCTTAAAGCACGAAAAAAGCGAAAAGGATTTTATTAAGGCCAGCTGTTTGATGGAGCAGGCCTTCATTAAGGACCCGAGCATAACGATCAGCGATTATCTGGGGACTATCGTCGCCAAATTAGGCGAGAATATCGTTGTGCGCAGGTTCATGCGTTATAAAGTCGGCGAGAAATGAGCCAACCAATCTATAAGAGGATCGTTCTGAAGTTGAGCGGTGAGGCGCTTCAGGGAAAAGCCGCGCACGGAATCGATCAGTCTGTTTTGTCCGCGATCGCCCGCCAGATAAAAGAAATCAGCGATTTAAAAGTCGATGTGGCTATAGTATTGGGCGCGGGGAATATTTTCCGCGGCCAGGAGAATACCGCCAACCGCGGCCTGAATATGGACAGGTCTGTCGCGGATTACATGGGTATGCTCGCTACGGTCATTAACGGCCTGGCCCTGCAGAATGTCTTGGAGAAGATGGGTTTACACGCGCGCGTGATGACTGCGATTGAAATGCAGCGCGTTGCCGAGCCTTATATAAGAAGAAAAGCGGTCAGGCACTTGGAAAAAGGCAGGATAGTGATCTTTGTGGCAGGCACGGGGAATCCTTATTTTACCACTGATACTGCCGCGGCCCTGCGCGCTATGGAGATCAAGGCCGACGCAATTCTTAAAGCGACAAAGGTCGACGGAGTTTATTCCGCGGACCCCGTAAAGGTCAGGGGCGCTAAAAAGTTCAGCCACCTGAAATACATCGATGTCCTGAAAAAGGGATTAAAGGTGATGGATGCGACAGCCATCAGCCTTTGCATGGATAATAAATTGCCGATCGTGGTCTTTAATTTGAACAAACAGGGGAATATTAAGCGCGTAGTTTTAGGCGAAAAAATCGGCACTGTTGTAGATTAAGAGGAGGCTCTCCATGACTACGAAAGAATTGCTGCATAATACCGAAGAAAAGCTTAAAAAAGCCCTGGAATCTCTCAATAGGGAATTTTCCGAAATCCGGACCGGCCGCGCAAGCCCTCATCTAGTAGAGGGGTTGCACATCGATTATTACGGCACGCCGACGTTATTAAAACAACTCGCGTCAATTTCGGCGCAGGATGCGCATCTTTTGGTTATACAGCCGTGGGATGTCTCGGCTATAGCTGAAATCGAAAAATCGATCTTAAAATCGAACCTGGGCATCACGCCTTCTAATGACGGAAAGATCCTGCGGTTGTCATTTCCCCAACTGTCTAAAGACAGGCGCCAGGAATTAGCCAAGCAGGTGCATCAGATGTCGGAGGAGGGCCGCATATCTTTACGGACTATCCGGCGCGACGCCAAAGAAGCGATTGAGAAGCTTGAAAAAGATAAGGTCATCTCCGAAGACGATAAGTTCCGCGGCATAGATGAATTGCAGAAGATGGTCGATAAATATATCGCTAAGGTCGACGAACTCTTAAAGATCAAAGAGAAAGAAGTATTAGAATTTTAAATTCGGGCCTCTAGCTCATCTGGTAGAGCACTACCCTTTTAAGGTAGGTGTGCCGCGTTCGAGTCGCGGGAGGCTCAATAAATTTAGGTTGCCCTTAACGGGCGGATGGCGGAATTGGCATACGCGATAGCCTTAGGAGCTATTGGGGAAACCCTTGGAGGTTCAACTCCTCTTCCGCCCACGTAAAATGGCCTCACCCACGTGTATGCATTTTACGTGTCCCGTGGTCTGCCGAAGGCAGACTTTACGGGACAATATGGTTCGGCCATCACGTGGCAAGCCACTATGAACTTAATTTGCGGGAGTAGCTCAGCTGGTAGAGCGCAACCTTGCCAAGGTTGATGTCACGGGTTCGAATCCCGCCTCCCGCTTAAAAAAATTTTATGGTATAAAATTTTTTTAATCCCGAGACGCTATCTATCAATTTAGCGACGAGGGATCTAACTGTTAAAAAGGAGAATATCATGCTGATTATGGATTTCCTCTCTAAGAAGGCCATCGCTATCGACCTGAAATCTTCAAAAAAGGAAGAGGTGATCAAGGAGCTGGTCGATGTCCTGATCGCCGCAGGCGAGATCGAAAAACGTTGCAAGAATAAACTGATCGACGCGCTCATGGCCCGGGAGTCACTGGGCTCTACCGCTATCGGCCAGGGTATCGCCATACCGCACGCCAAATCGGATTGCGTGGAAAAATTGCTCGGGGCATTCGGCCTCTCCAAAAAAGGCGTTGATTTTGATTCTTTGGACGGGGAGCCTGCGCACATTTTCTTCCTGCTCGTTGCCCCTCAAGATTCGGCGGGGCCGCACTTAAAAGCCCTGGCAAGGATCTCGCGCCTCTTAAAAGACAAATATTTCCGCGACAGCTTACGCTCTGCCACCGACGAAAAAACCATAATCAAGATCATAAGCGCTGAAGACGAAAAGAAGATCTGATGAGGCATAAGGTCAACGGAATCTTAAAATGGCTTTATCCCGGCATCGGGATCAAACGCTGGGCGCTATTGAGTTTCTTCGGCGTCCTGCTTCTGATCCTGGAGAATAAGGTATTCCGCCCGGGCGATTTTTGGGGCATTCAGATACTGGATGCCGTGATTAATGTCTCCGGAATCATCATACTTATATTAGGCATTAAAAGGATCATGCGTTCTTTCATGGGCGCGTTAGTCCCCGGCGGGAGCGAGCTGGTGGATATTCTGTACCTAAAGAAGCATTTAAGCCGCGGGCCGCGCATAGTCACATTGGGCGGGGGTACGGGATTAGCGGTCCTCCTTACAGGTTTAAAAGAGTATACCTCCAACATCTCGGCGATAGTAACGGTCGCCGATGACGGAGGCTCATCCGGACGCATCCGGCAGGAATTTGATATTTTGCCTCCGGGAGATATCCGCAACTGCCTGGTGGCATTGGCCGATGCGCCCGCTTTGATGCGCGATCTTTTCCAATTCCGGTTTGAAACGAGTTCTGATCTAAAGGGGCATAGTTTCGGGAATCTTTTTATTACGGTCATGACCCGCCTTACCGGGGATTTTGAAAAGGCGATCAAGGAAACGAGCAAGGTCCTGGCCTTAAGGGGGCAGGTCATCCCGTCGACTTTGAATAATGTGGTGTTGGTCGCGCAGTATAAAGACGGCTCGACCATGGTGGGGGAGGATCAGATCCCTAAATCCCATAAGACCATAAGCAGGATCGCGCTGAATCCGGAATATCCGCAGGCGACTCCCGATGCCATCAAGGCAATAAAAGAGGCGCAGGTGATCGTCCTGGGCCCGGGTTCTTTATACACCAGCATTATCCCTAATCTGTTGATCCGGGAGATAACCGACGCGATAGTCGCGTCTCCCGCGGTCAAGGTCTATATAAGCAACGTGATGACCCAGCCGGGTGAGACTGACGGGTATACTGTTTCCGACCATATCAAGGCGCTTACGGCGCATAGCCACCCGCGCATCCTGGATTACTGCATAGTAAATACAGGGGAAGCCTCCGGGGAAATATTAAAGCGCTACGTCGAGCAGGGTTCTCGCCTGGTGGCGAATGACAGGAAGAAGGCCGAGAGTATGGGTTACCGCGTTATAGAAGATGATTTCGGGGTGGTGGAAGACGGGGTTATTCGCCATGACCCGGCAAAACTGGCAAAGATCATTTTAGGGCTTCTTGAAGAAATATAATAATATGGCCATCGTCACTAGAAAATTAACTGTCAAGAATAAGAGCGGGTTGCACGCGCGGCCTGCCGCGCTTTTTGTGCAGATCGCCAATAAATTCGATTCCCGCATCACCGTCAAGCGCGATGATGACAACGAAGAGGTAAACGGGAAATCGATCATGGGCATCCTTATGCTGGGAGCGGAGAAGGGTAGCGTTATTGTCATCGCGGCCGAGGGCGACGACGCCGAAAACGCCTTGACCGAGTTAGAGAAGATAATCATAAGCGAGGAAGAAACATGATACGCCTTAAGGGTATAGCCGCGGCAAGCGGGATCGCTGTAGGCCCGGCTTATAAAGTAGGCAAAGAGGAATTCACTATCCCGCAGGAAGCTATCCGCGAGGCCGACATTCCTTTGCAGATCCAGCTCTTTGAGGAATCCCTGATCAAGACCCGCAGGGAGATAATCGAACTGCAGAAAAGGATAAGCACGGAGATGGGGCAGGAGGAGGCGCAGATATTCGACGCGCATCTTCTGGTCCTTGAGGATCGCATGCTTATCGAAGAGGTCATCTCGCGCCTTAAGAAGGAAAAGCTGAATGTCGCTTTCATATTTTCCGAGGTCCTGAAAAAATATATCGACGTTTTTTCTAATATAGAGGACGAGTATTTAAAGGAACGCACCGCGGATATCAACGATGTCGGCAAGAGGATCTTGCGTAATCTCCTCGGTAAGGAGAAAAAGGGTTTAGGAGAAATAAAGGAAAAGGTCATCGTCGTCGCGCACGACTTGTCTCCGTCTGATACGGCGGCGATGCATAAGCAGAAAGTCTGCGCCTTTATCACCGATATCGGCGGAAAGACATCACATACCGCGATCATGGCCAAGTCTCTGGAGATACCGGCCGTAGTCGGCGTGAGGGACGCGACCACCAGGATCAAGCCCGGGGATATCCTTATCGTAGACGGAAGCATGGGTATCGTCATCATCGATCCCGATGAGGCGACCCTTAAAGAATACCGCAAAGAAGAAAAGAAATTGAGGGGGGTAGCGGAGAAGTTCCTGGCGGTAAAAGATAAACCTGCCTTGACACTCGACGGCAGGAAGATAGAGATAACCGGTAATATTGAATTTCCCGAAGAAGTCCCGGCGGTAAAATTGCACGGCGCCGAAGGCATCGGCCTCTACCGCACCGAGTTCTTTTATATGAACAGGAAGGACCTCCCGACCGAAGAGGAGCATTATCAGGCGTATAAATACGTGGCCGAGGAGATGAAACCGCATTCGGTGATCATCCGGACGCTAGATCTGGGCGGGGATAAATTTTTGTCTCAATTCCAGATCCCGCATGAAATGCAGCCTTTCCTGGGTTGGCGCGCCATCCGCTTCTGCCTGGCGCGGCCCGATATTTTTAAACTGCAGCTTCGCGCGATACTCCGCGCTTCCGTGCACGGGAATCTGAAACTCATGTATCCGATGATCTCGGGGGTTGAGGAGTTGGAGCAGGCAAATCAGGTCCTTAAAGAGGCGAAGGATGAATTGAGGAAGTTAGGCACGCCTTTTAACGAAAATGTCGAGGTCGGAGCGATGATCGAAGTCCCGTCGGCGGCGCTCACCGCGGATATATTGGCGCGGGAAGTGAGCTTTTTCAGCATCGGGACCAATGATCTTATTCAATATTCGCTTGCGGTCGACCGCGTGAACGAAAAAGTGGCTTATCTGTATGAGCCGGCGCATCCGGCAGTCCTGCGGTTGATTAAGACTATCGTGACTTCTGCGCATCAGGCAAAAATAAAAGTAGGGATGTGCGGCGAAATGGCGGGCGAGCCGAGTTTTGCTTTGATGCTTTTGGGCCTCGGCCTCGACGAATTAAGCATGCCTCCGCAGGTAATCCCGGAATTAAAATACATAATCCGCTCGGTGACTTTAAAGCAAGCCCAGGAGATAGCCGCGCAGGCATTAAAACTGTCAACGGGTAAGGAAGTGGAAGAATATCTGGAGAAAAAACTAAGGGAGATAATAAAATGATCTTTGATTTAAGGAGTAAATCAGGGTTAGGGATAAAATTGGATACGGCTAAGCCGGAGCTTACTTTCGAGAGCGGGATAAATTCCAGCCAGCCGGGGATACGCACCTTGACTGAAATGCGCGAAGTGCTTTTGGATAAAACTATCGGCGCGCCGAAGGATCTATATTATATGTACCGCGATGTTTATAAGATAACCGATCTGGGTAAGCTAAAAGAAAATAAACTTCGCTACGACGTTACCATGATCAAGCCGGATATGCTGGGAGCGGAGTTGATGAAGACCGCGGGGCATTATCACCCGGGGAGTTTCGGCGAGCTTTATGAAGTCGTTAACGGTAAATGTCTATGTATGTTGCAGAGG
>JAPLLN010000056.1 GCA_026387475.1 Candidatus Omnitrophota bacterium
ACCTTTACTACCTTAAGGTTCTTGGAAGTGAATTTTTCCGCGCCCATATGTCCGGGCAAGTGATGACCTTTAAAAACGCGGCCGGGAGTTGTAGTCGAACCGATGGATCCGATCCGGCGAAAAGACGTCGAACCGTGTGTTTTCGGGCCGCCAGCCCAATTCCAGCGCTTCATACCGCCCTGGAATCCCTTTCCAAGCGTAACCCCGGAGACATTTACAAAATCCCCGGGAACGAAAACATCGACTTTGATCTCTTCTCCCACTTTATATTCTTTAGCGGAATCTTTCAAAATCTCTCTGATATATTTGCGGGGAGATATGTTCAGTTTTTTAAAAAAACCGGCGATCGGCCTATTCGCTCTTTTCTCTTTCAAGAGATCAAAACCAAGCTGCAGGCTCTTCTCTTTGACCGCAAGAATAGGGCATGGCCCGGCTTCGATGGCAGTAACACCAACAAAGTTACCATCTTCGCTAAAAACATGCGTCATCCCGATTTTCTTGCCTAATATAGCTGCCATATAATCCTTATTTTATTTCTACGTCCACGCCTGCGGGAAGATTGAGCTTCCTTAGGGAATCAATAGTCTTGGATGTCGGCTCGTAGATATCGATCATACGTTTGTGCGTGGAGAGGTCGAACTGTTCCCGCGATTTCTTATCGACATGCGGTGAACGCAAGACCGTATAGATCTCGCGTTTCGTCGGCAAGGGCACAGGCCCGGAAATCCTCGCGCCCGTGCGCTTTGCCGTCTCGACTATCTCTACCACTGCCTGATCAAGCAGGCGGTGGTCGTATGCCTTTAATCTGATCCTTATCTTCTGCATTTTTTAAGCGATGACCTCTGTGACTACTCCTGCGCCTACGGTGTGTCCCCCTTCGCGGATAGCAAAACGCGATTCCTTCTCCATGGCGATAGGGATGATCAACTCAACCTCAAGCGTTACGTTATCACCGGGCATTACCATTTCAACACCCTCGGGCAGTTTAGAGCTTCCCGTAACGTCAGTCGTACGGAAATAGAACTGCGGCCTGTATCCGGTAAAGAATGGCGTGTGTCTTCCGCCTTCTTCTTTGGTCAGGATATAGACCTGGGCCTTGAACTTGGTGTGCGGGGTGATGGATTTAGGAGCTGCGATAACCATACCGCGCTCGATATCATTCTTTTCAACGCCTCTTAACAGGAGGCCTACGTTGTCTCCGGCCTGGCCTTCTTCGAGGAGTTTTCTGAACATTTCAATACCGGTCACGACCGACTTCTTGGTCTCCGGCCTGAGTCCGATAATTTCAACTTCTTCGCCGATCTTGACCTTACCGCGTTCTATTCTTCCGGTACCTACGGTTCCGCGTCCTTCGATGCTGAATACGTCTTCCACGGCCATAAGTAAAGGTTTATCCAATTCTCTGGTCGGTAAAGGAATAAACTCATCTACCGCTTTCATTAATTCGAGTATACACTTGGCATCTTCGCCGTTAGCGTCAGCAGCTGCTAAAGCTTTAGATGAGCTACCGCGGATGATCGGGGTCTTGTCTCCCGGATATCCGTATTTAGTCAAAAGATCCCTTACTTCCATTTCCACGAGATCGAGTAATTCTTTGTCCGTGACTAAGTCGCATTTGTTCAAAAACACGACCATTGACGGAACGTTGACCTGACGCGCTAAAAGAATGTGTTCGCGGGTCTGGGGCATAGGGCCGTCAGCAGCTGAAACGACTAATATTGCGCCGTCCATCTGTGCGGCACCCGTGATCATGTTCTTGATGTAATCCGCGTGGCCCGGGCAGTCGATGTGCGCGTAGTGACGGGCATCGGTCTCGTATTCGACGTGAGCAACGGAAATAGTAACGACCTTTGTCTCGTCTCTTACGGTGCCGCCCTTGGCGATATCGGCATACTGTCTTTCCGTAGCCTTTCCTAATTTTGCCAGGACGTGAGTGATTGCCGCGGTAAGTGTCGTTTTACCATGGTCGATATGGCCGATGGTACCGATATTTACGTGCGGTTTACTTCTTACAAATTTTTCTTTAGCCATTTAATCCTCCTTATTTTTACAAACCTCTCCTTGAAGCACCAGCAGTAGAAAAACCGGCAATTATCTTTTCAGCTATATGTGAAGGCACTTCCGTGTAAAATGAAGGCTCCATTGTATAGGATGCGCGGCCTTGTGTCAAGGATCTTAATGATGTCGCGTAATTAAAAATCTCCGATAGAGGAACGTTAGCCCTGATGGTCCTTAAGTTAAGCCGCTGCGCTAATGCAACAATCTTCGCCCGTCGTGAACTTAGGTCTCCGATGACCTGGCCCATGAATTCTTCGGGGACGACTACTTCCATATCCATGATCGGTTCCAATAATTTCGGCCCGGCTTTTTTTAATCCGTCGGCGAATGCGAACGAGCCGGCCATCTGGAAAGCCATTTCCGAAGAATCGACTTCGTGAAACGATCCATCCACCAAAGTGACCTTTACATCAGTAACCGGGTAACCTGCGATGACTCCGCTCTTGGCACTTCCCATCACGCCCTGCTTTACGGCAGGGATGAATTCGCGGGGTATCGCTCCGCTCTTTATCTTATCTTCAAAAGTAATTCCTGTACCCGGGGTTTCTTGAGGCTCCATTTCTAAAACACAATGGCCGTATTGGCCGCGGCCACCGGACTGGGAAATAAATTTACCGACAGAAGTGACTTTCCTGCTTAATGTTTCTCTGTAAGCGACTTCCGGAGCTCCGACCTGGGCTTCAACGTTAAACTCGCGCAAAATTCTATCGATTATGATTTCAAGGTGCAGCTGGCCCATACCTGCGATCAAGGTCTGTCCGGTTTCCTGATTATAGATAACACGAAATGACGGGTCTTCTTCTTCTAGTTTATGCAGGGCCATACCGAGTTTTTCCTGGGCGTCTTTTGATTTAGGTTCGATCGCCTGCTGGATGACGGGCTCCGGAAAACGCATTGCTTCGATAAGGATGTGATTTTTTTCGGTGCAAAGCGTCTCTCCTGTCTTAGTATCTTTTAACCCGACTGCGGCGGCTATTTCCCCGGTAGAAACACTCTCCGTGATCTCCTGACGGTTAGCGTGCATCTTCACCAGTTTCGTGACTCTCTCGCGCTCCCTCTTAGAGGCGTTATAAATATAGGAACCCGACGTGAGTACTCCGGAATAAACCCTGATAAAATACAGTTTACCGACAAACGGATCAGTGGCGACTTTGAAACAGAGCGCGCAAAAAGGCGCCTTATCGGAAGCAGTTATCTCTTCAAATTCCCCCGTATCCGGATTAGTCCCTTTTATCGGAGGCAGGTCGACCGGCGCAGGAAGATAATCGCAAACCGCGTCCAATACCAGCTGAATACCTTTATTCTTGAATGCCGAGCCGCAAAGCACAGGAACGAATTTATTGGCGATAACACTTTTACGCATAGCGTCTTTTATTTCTTTAGGAGAGATATCTTTATTATGCAGATAATCTTCCATGATCTGGTCATCGACTTCCGCGAGCTTTTCGATCATGATAGTGCGGTACTTCTCAACCTCCGGCAGGTCTTCAGCCGGGATATCGATTATCTCAACATCCTTACCCAGGTCATCTTTATAATGAACTAGTTTTTTCTCAATCAAATCTATGATGCCGTCAAAACCCGCTTCTTTTCCGTGAGGGAGTTGTATGGCCGCGGCATTAGCAGCCAGCCTTTTATGCATCTGATCGATAGCCTCGAGGAAATTTGCTCCGGTGCGGTCCATCTTATTCACAAATGCGATCCTGGGAACACCATAGCGGTCTGCCTGGCGCCAAACTGTTTCTGACTGCGGCTCGACTCCGCCTACGCCGCAGAAGACGACTACAGCGCCGTCTAATACCTTTAACGACCTTTCGACTTCAATGGTAAAATCCACGTGGCCGGGGGTATCGATGATATTAATGTTGCAATCGCGCCAGTGGCAGGTAGTGCAGGCAGCGGTAATAGTAATGCCGCGCTCCTGCTCTTGCACCATCCAGTCCATAGTCGCGGTACCGTCATGCACCTCGCCGATTTTATAGGTCTTCCCGGTATAATAAAGGATGCGCTCGGACGTGGTAGTCTTTCCCGCGTCTATGTGAGCGATGATCCCGATGTTCCTGATTTTCTCTAACGGAATTTTTCTCAATTTACCACCTGAAATGCGCAAAGGCCTTGTTAGCCTCGGCCATCTTATGCGTATCGTCGCGTTTCTTGATTGCCGAACCTTCGCCCTTGTAAGCGGAGATTATCTCTTCCGCTAACCGCTCTTTCATAGATTTGCCTTTTTTGGTCTTGGCAAAATCCCTGATCCAGCGCAAAGCGATAGATGTACCGCGCTCCTGTCTTACTTCAATGGGCACCTGATAAGTTGCACCCCCTACTCGCCTGGGCTTGACTTCCAGCCTGGGCCGGGCATTATCCAGCGCCTTGTTAAATATTTTGATCACGTCTGTATCATTTAAATTATTTTTTACGACTTCGAAGGCGCCATAGACCATTTTTTCGGCTAATGATTTCTTGCCGGCAAGCATGACCATGTTCACGAATTTACCTACGATAACGGAATTATACTTAGGATCCGGTAAAACTACTTTTTCCTGCGCTTTTCTTCGTCTCATATTTTCCTTTTATTTAGGCCTTTTTGCTCCGTATTTTGAACGTGATTTCTTACGCTGATTTACGCCGGCGGAATCCAACGTGCCTCTTACAATGTGATACCTCACACCCGGAAGATCTTTGACGCGGCCGCCCCTTACTAAGACTATAGAGTGTTCCTGAAGGTTATGCCCTTCGCCGGGAATATACGCGGTGACTTCGATACCCGTGGTAAGCCGGACCCTGGCGATCTTACGTAGCGCGGAGTTAGGTTTCTTAGGGGTCATTGTTTTGACCTGAAGACAAACGCCTCTTCTCTGCGGACAGTCCTTTAAGGCCGGAGATTTACTTTTCTTCTTTTTCGAAACCCTTCCATACCTGATCAACTGCGAAATTGTGGGCATATTTATTCCTTTTCCTCAACTTTTACGGTTTTTACCACGTCGATATCGCGGTGTGAGCGGAAACCCGTCCCCGCCGGTATAAGATGCCCGACGATAACGTTCTCTTTAAGCCCTGAAAGTTCATCGTGCTTTCCCGAGGTAGCCGCTTCGGTCAATACGCGGGTCGTCTCCTGGAAGCTCGCCGCGGAAATAAAACTCTCCGTGGTCAATGACGCTTTGGTGATACCTAATAATAGGGGTGTTGCCTGCGCAGGCTTTCCGCCTTTTTTGATCACGCGGTTATTCTCTTTTTGGAAGGTCCATTTATCTACCTGCTGGGTAGCTAGGAATTCGGTATCTCCCGGATCTTCAATGCGGACCTTTTTAAGCATCTGCCGGATGATGACCTCGATGTGCTTATCATTGATGCGCACGCCCTGCAGACGATAGACTTCCTGGACTTCATTTACGAGATACTCCTGCAGAACTTTATCTCCGCAGACCCTTAATATATCCTGCAAGACCACCGGGCCGTCAGTAAGCTGCTGGCCGGCGGCTACTTTGTCGCCCTTATAAACGTTAGGATGCTTTCCGTGCGGAATGACATATTCCCTGGACATGCCGGTTGTCGAGCGGACCACGATAACGCGCTGCCCTTTCTTGGTCTCGCCGAATTCCACGAATCCGTCGATTTCGCTGATGATCGCCGGTTCTTTCGGCCTTCTGGCCTCAAAAAGCTCAGCGACTCTGGGAAGGCCGCCGGTAATATCTCTGGTCTTGACGACCAAGCGCGGGATCTTAGCTAACAAATCGCCTGCGTTGATCTTCTGTGAATCTTTTACCAGGATATGCGAACCGATGGGAATAGGATAAATCCCCAGGACTTCTTTATTGTCGTCAAGGATGATGATCTGCGGATGGTACTCTGTTTTATGCTCCACCACCACGCGCTCGGTCAGTTTAGTCACCGGGTTAAGCTCTTCGCGCACGGTAATATTTTCGCGCAGGTCCTCAAACTTTACCTGCCCGGCTACTTCCGTCAGAATAGGCGAAGTATACGGATCCCAACGCACAAAGGCAATACCCTTATTGACCTCTTCACCGTCAGCAATACTGATAAAAGACCCCTGAAGCACGGTATATTTCTCAAGTTCGCGGCCCTGCTTATCGTTAATACTGATGGACCCGTTCCTGTTCAGGGCGATATATTCCTTATTTTTAGGGGCTGTCCTTAGATTATGATACTTAACAAACCCTTTATTCTTGGATTTGACAAAAGACTGCTCGACGGTTCTCGATGCGGTACCGCCGATGTGGAAGGTTCTCATGGTCAGCTGCGTGCCAGGTTCGCCGATACTCTGCGCTGCAATTACACCTACTGCTTCGCCTACTTCGACTACCCTGCCGGTTGCCAGATTCCTTCCGTA
>JAPLLN010000080.1 GCA_026387475.1 Candidatus Omnitrophota bacterium
CCTAAGGTCATATCTTTGAATCTGAAATTCGACGACGCGCTCGCGCATAAAATATACGCGGGAAGCGATATATTTCTTATGCCTTCGAAATATGAGCCATGCGGATTAGGCCAGCTGATCGCGTTCAGGTACGGCACTATCCCGCTGGTATTTAAGACCGGCGGCTTGGCTGATACGGTGAATAATAAAAACGGGTTTATCTTTGATAAGTATTCCAAAGATGAGCTGATCAGGACGATCAAAGCTTCGGTCGCTGCCTTTAAAGAAAAGAAGAAATGGGCTGGGCTCGTAACGGGCGCAATGAAGCTGGATTTTTCCTGGGAAGAATCAGCTAAGGTCTATCTGGGGCTTTATGCCAAAGCAAAAAAAGCAAAATAAATTAGTTTTAGGTGTTACCGGGATCTTCGGGAGCGGCAAGAGCACTGTCGCCCGGATGTTTAAGGTGCTGGGCGCAGAAATAATCGACGCGGATAAACTTGCGCATGCTTGTCTGCAGCCGGGAGATATCTGCTACCGCAAGATCCAGGCGCTATTCGGGACAGTCGAGCGCAAAAAACTTGCCAGGCTGGTCTTTAATGATGCCAAGCTTTTGCAAAGGCTTAACAGTATAATCCATCCGCAGGTAATTCACGTAATCTTAGAGCGGATTAAAAGAACCAAGGCTAAGGTTATTGTTTTAGATGCCCCGCTTCTTATCGAGTGCGGGTTGAATAAGATGGTCGATAAACTAATCGTAGTCAGCATAACCGGAAAGGAGCAGTTAAGCAGGTTAAAGAAGGTAGGTTTTAATAGATCAGAGGTATCCGAGAGGTTGAAGGCACAGATCCCATTAGGCGTAAAATTGCGTATTGCGGACTTTATAATAGATAACAGCGGAACTTTGAAAGAGACAAAAAGGCAGGTAAGTGAAATCGCGCAGCAAATGCTCCCTCGCCGCGGAAGGTAGGATAGGGCGGCTCGGGATCAAATTTGCTTCGCAAATTTGAGGAGGAAGTTGTGGAAAAATTAGACATCAAAAATCTAAAAGAAATGAAGATCACGGATTTGAACAAGATCGCCAAAGATTTAAACGTCAACGGCGTCAGCGGCCTTAAAAAACAGGACCTTATCTTTAAGATCCTGCAGGGCCAGGCGGAAAAAGAGGGGCTCATGTTCGGGGAAGGAGTATTAGAAATACTCCCCGAAGGTTTCGGGTTCCTGCGTTCGCCGAATTACAATTATCTGCCTTGTCCCGACGATATTTACATCTCGCCTTCGCAGATAAGGAAGTTTGATTTGAGGACCGTGGATACGGTAAGCGGCCAGATCCGCCCGCCGAAAGAGGGAGAAAAATATTTCGCGCTCCTGAAAGTCGAGGCAGTGAATTTCGAGAACCCCGAAGAAGTAAAGGAGAAGGTGCTTTTTGATAACCTTACTCCGATTTATCCTAATCAGCCGTTTAATCTGGAGACTAAGCCGGAAGATATATCCATGCGCATCATGAGCCTGCTTACGCCTATCGGAAAAGGGCAGCGCGGCCTGATCGTGGCCCAGCCTTACAGCGGAAAGACCGTGCTTTTGCAGAAGATGGCCAACGGGATCACTGCTAATAATCCTGACGTAGTTTTGATCGTTTTGTTGATCGACGAGCGTCCGGAAGAAGTCACGGATATGCAGAGGCATGTCAGAGGCGAGGTTATATCTTCGACTTTCGACGAGCCGCCAGAAAGGCACGTGCAGATCGCCGAGATCGTCCTGGAAAAGGCCAAGAGGCTGGTCGAGCATAAGCGCGATGTGGTTATTCTTCTCGATAGTATTACGCGTTTAGCCCGCGCTTACAACTCGGTAGTCCCGCACAGCGGCAAGGTTCTTTCAGGCGGTATTGATTCCAACGCCCTGCAGAAGCCGAAGAGATTCTTTGGCGCAGCGCGCGCGATAGAAGAAGGCGGAAGCCTTACGATCATCGCCACTGCTCTGGTCGATACCGGGAGCCGCATGGATGAAGTCATCTTTGAAGAGTTCAAGGGTACCGGCAATATGGAATCTCAACTGGACAGAAATCTTTTCCAGAGGAGGATTTATCCGGCAATAGACATCAAACGCTCCAACACCCGCCACGAAGAGCTCCTGGTCAAACCTGATGTCCTGCAGAAGACCTGGATATTAAGGAAGGTTTTAAACGAGCTTAACAACGTAGAGGCGATGGAGCTGTTGATCGACAAATTAGGAAAGACCAAGAATAACGAAGAGTTTTTAAACAGCATGAACCAATAAGGAGGAATCAAATGAAAGAAAAAATCCACCCTACTTACAAAGAGGCGACAATAATCTGCGCCTGCGGTGAGACGATTCACACCCGCTCGACCAAGCCGAGCATCCGGGTCGAGATCTGCTCGAAGTGTCATCCGTTTTTTACCGGCAAACAGAAATTCGTGGATTCAGCCGGACGCGTGGATAAGTTTATGAAGAAATACGCTAAAAAATGAAGTTTGAGCAATTAGAAAAACTTGAAGCGCGCCATGAGGAGCTGGAGCAGTTATTGGGCTCTCCGGAAGTCGCTACTGACCGGGAGAAGTCCAATAAATTCGCCAAGGAATTGTCTGACTTGCGCGAGCCGGTTTCCTTGTACCGTCAGTACAAGCAGGCGTCCAACGATATCGACGAGCTACAGGGAGTTTTAAAGGAAAAGCACGATAACGATTTCCTGGAATTGGCCAAAAAAGAGCTCGAAGATCTAAGTAATAAACGCGCTGAATTAGAGCAAAAGATCAAAAAGCTCCTCGCCGGAGAAGATAAGGATGCCGGCCGGGATGTGATCATCGAGATCCGTCAGGGTACCGGAGGAGACGAAGCAGGATTGTTCGCCGCTGACCTCTACCGGATGTACACCAAATACGCTGCTAACAAAAACTGGACAGTTGAGCAGATGGCCTTAAGCACCAATGATTCCGGCGGGTTTAAAGAAGTGATCTTCAACATTCAGGGAAGAGACGCTTACAAGCGTTTGAAGTTTGAAAGCGGGGTGCACCGCGTGCAGCGCGTCCCTACAACGGAGGCGCAAGGCAGGGTGCATACTTCGACTGCGTCAGTGGTGGTCTATGTCGAACCGCAGGAAGTCGACCTGGTTATTGAGCCTAAGGACCTGAGAATAGATACGTATCGCTCTTCAGGCCCCGGCGGCCAGCACATGCAGAAGACCGACTCTGCGGTAAGAATAACGCATGTTCCGTCGGGCGTCGTGGTAGCTTGCCAGGATGAGCGTTCGCAGTTAAAAAACAAGACCAAGGCGATGAAGATATTGCGCGCCAAGCTTTTTGATATGAAGCGCGAGGCAGAGATAAAAAAGATCTCTTTGGAGAGAAGGACGCAGATCGGCTCGGGAGACCGCAGCGAGAAGATACGCACTTATAATTTTCCCGACCGTCGGGTCACGGACCACCGCATTAATTTTACCTCGCACCAGCTGGAAGGTATTCTCGAAGGCGAGCTGGACGAATTTACCGATGCGCTTATCAAGGTCGAGCAGGAGAAAAAAGAAGAGAATGCATGAAGCGGAATTATTATTTACGGAAGTCCTGAATTGCGGCCGGCCGGAATTATATTTAAATAAAGATTTAAAGCTCTCCAAAGAAAAAGGCGCTCTCATCTCGGATGTGTTAAAGAAGAGGGCACTAGGCGAGCCGCTGCAATATATTCTGGGGAAGAGCGATTTCTACGGAATGCAATTTAAGGTTACCCCTGATTGCTTGATTCCCCGCCCGGAAACAGAAATACTGGTCGAAACCGCTAGGAAATATCCGGCAGACAATATTTTAGAATTAGGCACAGGTTCGGGATGTGTGGCGATATCGCTGGCTAAGGTTTTGATCCAGCCGCGGATCACCGCTACCGATATTTCAGATAAGGCTTTAGCTGTTGCCAAAGAAAATGCGCTGAACCATAAAGTTAAGATCGATTTTATCAAGGCGGATCTATTTAATGCCTACGGCCTTTTGCCTGACACCTATGGCTTAATAGTAAGTAATCCTCCTTACATCGCCTCGGGAGATATTGCAACCCTGCAGCCGGAAGTGCGGAACGAACCGAGGGCCGCTTTGGACGGAGGAGCAGATGGCTTAGAGATGTACAGAAGAATAGCATCCGGCGCTGCGCAGTTCCTTGTTGACGCTGGGCACTTAATCCTGGAGATGGGCTTTGGTCAGGCGCAGGATATCATAAAAATACTTAAAAAAACCGAAAGTTTTGAGATAATAGAAATAGCGAAGGATTATAATAATATCGAAAGAGTGGTTGTGGCGCAAAAGAAAGTAAAATAACATGGATAAACTTATCATTGAAGGCGGAGTAAAACTTAAAGGCGAAGTGACCATATCGGGCGCGAAGAATTCGGCTCTTCCGATAATGGCGGCAGCAATTCTAACCGATGACGCCTGTATTATCAAGGGCGTTCCGGTCTTACGCGATACCAATACTATGGTCAAGATCTTGCGCTCGTTAGGTAAGTGCGTAGAATTTGAGAACGGCGTAGTCACGGTCACTTCTGGCAAATCGCTTAATCATGTTGCGGATTACAAATTAGTCTCGACCATGCGCGCGTCTTTCTGCGTTTTGGGCCCGTTATTGGGAAAACTTAAAAAAGCCAAAGTGTCTTTACCCGGCGGATGCATCATCGGAGTCAGGCCAGTAGATTTGCATTTAAAAGGAATAAAAGCGCTGGGTGCTACTATCGATATTGAAGCTGGGTATGTCGTAGCCAAAGCGGATAAATTAAAAGGAAATCACATGTATCTTGGCGGGGCTTATGGCTCGTCGGTGCTGGCTACGGATAACGTGATGATGGCCGCGGTGCTTGCCCACGGAAAAACCGTGATTGAATCCGCAGCCTGCGAGCCGGAAGTAGCGGATTTGGGGGAATTTCTGAATAAGATGGGCGCTAAGATCAAAGGCCACGGCACTCCCATTATCGAGATTGAAGGTGTTCCCCATCTGCATGGTTGCACCCACACTGTGATCCCTGACCGCATCGAAGCCGGGACAATGATGCTCGCGTCTTTGATTACACACGGAGATATTTCTATTAAAAATGTCGATATTCATCATTTAGGCGCCTTGATCGATAAATTGCAGGAAGCGGGAGCGGCAGTGGTTAAGTCAGACCACTTGATCCGCATCAGGCGTAAGACTAAACTTAAGGCAGTCAATCTTACGACACTGCCGTATCCGGGTTTCCCGACGGATATGCAGGCGCAGATGATGAGCCTGATGAGTATTACGCCGGGAATTAGTGTTGTCACCGAAAAGATTTATCCGGATAGGTTTATGCATGTCGCGGAATTAAACCGTATGGGGGCTAATATTCAAAGAGAAGGCCCGCACGCCATTGTTTCGGGAGTTAAAGAATTAAGCGGCGCGCCGGTCATGGCTTCAGACTTACGCGCATCCGCTTGTTTAGTTTTAGCCGGACTTGCCGCTAAAGGCGAGACCGCCATATCGAGGATCTATCACCTTGAGCGCGGTTATGAAAACATCGATGCAAAACTGGAAAAGCTCGGGGCAAGAATACGCAGGGAGAAAGAATAAGATGATCTTAATGCTCGATAATTATGATTCGTTTACTTATAATCTGGTGCAGTATCTGGGCGCGTTAGGCCAGGACGTAAAAGTTTTCCGTAATGATAAGATAACGGTGGCTAAAATAAAAGCCATGCGTCCGAAGAAGATCTTGATCTCTCCGGGCCCGGGAAGGCCGGAAGACGCAGGTATTTCCTGCGCATTGATCAGGGAATTAGCCGGGAAGATCCCCATATTAGGCGTCTGCCTCGGGCATCAGGCTATCGGATATACTTTCGGCGGTAAAATAATCAATGCCAAAACGCTTATGCACGGCAAGACTTCGATGATCTATCACAATAAAAAGGATATATTCAAAGGAATACCTAACCCGTTTGAGGCAACGCGGTATCATTCTTTGATCGTTGACCGTAAAACGCTTCCGGATTGCTTGGAAGTCATCGCCTGGACCAAAGAAAAAGAAATAATGGGTTTAAAACATAAAGAATTTCCGCTCTGGGGAGTGCAATTCCATCCGGAATCAGTGCTCACGCGCTGCGGCAAAGATATTCTGGCAAATTTCCTTAAAATAAGATGATAAGCGAAGCAACCGCGATCTTGACTTCAGGTAAAGACCTCAAGAATGACCAGATGAAATCGGTCATGGAGGAGATTTTAGGCGGGAGCGCTAAAAATGATGAGATCGTCTCGTTTCTAAAGAGCTTGAGCCTGCAGGGCGAGACAGTCGAAGAGTTGACCGCGGCAGTCAAGGTTATGCGTGAACACGCCACTAAAATCCGCACGCACCATAAAATTGTGTTGGATACTTGCGGCACCGGCGGAGACAAGAAAGGGACGTTTAATGTCTCTACCGCAGTAGCCATTGTTGCCAGCGCCTGCGGCATAGCTGTGGCTAAACACGGCAATCGCGCAGTATCCAGCGCCTGCGGTAGCGCCGATATATTAGAAGCCTTAGGGATCAATTTAAATTTAAATCCGGCGAAGCTGGAGAAGTGCCTTAATGAAGTGGGTATCGCGTTTTTATTCGCGCAAAACCTGCACCCGGCGATGAAATACGCTATGCCGGCGCGTAAAGCTATTGCTAAGCGCACTATTTTTAATATTCTCGGGCCTTTAAGCAATCCGGCAGGGGCAACGCATCAGTTAGTCGGGGTTTATGAGATGCATTTGACGGAAACTTTAGCCGAAGCGCTTAGCGATCTTGGAGCGGTGCACGCCTTGGTCGTCCACGGCGAAGACGGATTAGATGAAGTAAGCACAACTTCTAAAACGCATGTCTGCGAAGCGCATAAAGGGAAGATCCGCAGTTATGAAATCGCGCCGGAAGATTTCGGCATACAAAAAGCAAGTTTAAGCGATTTAAAAGGCGGGGATTGCGTAGAAAACGCGAGCACCCTGATCGGAATTTTGCAGGGCGAAGAAGGAGCAAAGCAGGATATCGTCTTACTAAACGCAGGCTGCGCGATTTATGCCGCGGATGGCGCAAAGTCAATTAAAGAAGGAATAGATTTAGCCAAGGGAGCGATCAAGTCCGGTAAGGCGATGAGGAAGTTAGAATTATTAAAGGAGTTCACTCTAAAGAATGCCTAAAAGGGATGTTTTAAAAGAAATAATCGCCAAGAAAAAAGAACGGCTTATTTTAGCTAAACAAACGCTTACCGAGGAAGATTTAAAGGCTAAGATTCAGGGCTTGGCGCCGGCCAGGCCGTTTATCGAGGCCATCAGCAAGCCTAAGCAGATCTCGTTGATCGCCGAGATCAAAAAGGCTTCTCCGTCGGCAGGTGTCATCCGCCAGGATTTCAATCATGTCGATATCGCTAAGATCTATCAGGAAGCCGGGGTGCAGGCGATCTCGGTCTTGACCGAAGAAGATAATTTTCAAGGCAGCGTTAATTTCTTGAACGAAGTCAAACAGGTCACTACCGTTCCCGTATTAAGAAAAGATTTTATTATTGAGCCGTATCAGGTTTATGAATCGCGCTACTACGGCGCAGATGCCATTCTCTTGATCGCAGATGCCTTGACTCAAGATACTATTTCGGAATTAGTAGAAATTGCTACTGGTTTAGGCCTGGATTGCCTGGTGGAAGTGCATACGGAAAGAGAATTGAAAAAAGTATTAAAATTAAAGAATATCCCTTTGCTTGGATTAAATAACCGCGATCTGCATACTTTGGAGGTTGACCCTAAGACCGTAGAAAAACTTTACACCTTAATCC
>JAPLLN010000106.1 GCA_026387475.1 Candidatus Omnitrophota bacterium
GGTTTCCCGATGGATAAAGAACCGGGCGAGACAAGCAAGAAGAGCGGCAGGTTCCATTTTAGCGCCAGCCACGGCTTTTAAGCCTAAATATAAACTAACAAGGAGGAAAGTGATGAAGAAGTTAACGGTGATTTTTTTGTGGGCGGTGTTTTGTTTAGCGCTGAGTTTCGGTGTCGCGCAGGCAGCGGATAAATTCGGCTCGGTCGATATTATGCGTATTGCCAGCGAATACAACAAGGCCAAGGATTATAATAAGACTATCGAAGGCAAGGCAAACGCAGTTGATTCCGAGATAGAAAAAAAGAAGAACGAGATCAAACAGATGCAGGATAAGATAGGGATTTTGTCCGATAAAGAGAGAGAAGCCAAACTGCCGGAATTCAATAATAAGGTAAAAGCGCTTCAGGAGTTCATTAGGCAGAAAGAGATGGATCTGCGTAAGCAGGACCTGGATAATAGCAAGATCCTGGCGGACGATATCAGGAACGCGATCTCCCAGTACGCCGCAAAAGAAGGATATACTATAGTCCTTGACGACCGTTCCATGATCTATCAGGCCAAGGGTTATGATATAACCGACAAGATCGTCGATATCCTGAATAAGGGTTATAAGAGATAGAGAAGTAATGCGTAAGACCTTAAAGGAAATCGCCCGCATTGCAGGCGGAGAGGTCGCGGGCGATGCTAATACAGTAATCACCGGAGTATCCGGTATCAGAGAAGCAAGGCCCGGGGATATCACTTTCCTAAGCAATCCCAAATACGCCCCGCTTTTAGATACTACTCTGGCTTCCGCTATCATCGTATCAAGGGATATAAAAAATCTCTCCAAGCCCGTAATCCGCACCGATAATCCTTCTCTGGCCTTTGCTAAGGTGATAGCTTCTTTTATTCCGGAAGATGTCACCCGGCCCAAAGGCATACACAAGACCGCGCTAATCAGTAAAAAAGCCAAGATCGGTAAAGGGGCCGCAGTCGGGCCTTACAGCGTTATCGAAGAAGGCGCATCTGTCGGAGAGGATTCGGTTATCTATTCCGGGTGTTTTATCGGCCACGGCGCAAAGATCGGCAAGGGGGCTTTGATATACCCGAACGTGACGGTGCGCGAGCGCGTGATCATCGGGGAACGGGTGATAATCCACAGCGGTACGGTTTTAGGCTCCGACGGCTTTGGTTTTCTTAATGTCGACGGGGCGCATAAAAAGATACCTCAAGTCGGCACGGTAGAGATCTGCGATGATGTCGAGATTGGCGCTAATGTCACCATTGACCGCGCGCGCTTTGACAAGACAGTCATAGGCCGCGGGACAAAAATAGATAATCTGGTCCACATCGCTCATAATGTAGTTGTGGGAGAGAATACTTTGATCGTTGCTCAAGCGGGGATATCGGGAAGCACGGTCATCGGTAATAATGTTACCATTGCCGGACAAGCCGGGTTAGTGGGGCACATTACCATCGGAGACGGGGCGATACTCGCAGCCCAGGCCGGTGTTACTAAGAGTGTTCCTCCCAATACGATGGTCTCGGGTTATCCGGCCAGGCAGCATGATAAAGCGAAGATCGTAAATGCCTGCCTGCAGAACCTGCCTAAGCTTTACGAAGAGGTAAAAGAATTGAAGAAAAAGATAGAAGAACTGGAAAAAAAGAAAAATGAATAATCAGAAGACATTGCAGAACGAGATCACTTTAAGCGGGATAGGCCTGCATACGGCGAATAAGGCTAATATCACCTTTAAGCCGGCAGAATCGGGCAGCGGGATCACTTTTATACGCGTTGACCTGCCTGCGCGCCCGGCGATAAGGGCTACGGTTGATAACCTGCTTATGTCTTCTTCTGCCTCGCGGCGCACCTGCATCGGTACGCAGGGAGCGGAAATCCAGACCATCGAACATCTGATGGCGGCTTTATCGGGTTGCGGGATAGATAACCTGAATATCGAAGTCGATAACAATGAAGTCCCGGGGATGGACGGGAGCAGTTTGAGTTTTGTGCAGGCTTTTGATAAGGCCGGCATAATCAAACAGGATAAAGATCGGCAGTTTTTCAGCGTAAGAGAGCCTCTTTATGTGGAAGAAGACGGCGCTTCCATTATCGTCTTGCCCGCTCCGGAATTTAAGATCTCTTATACGCTTAATTATAATCATCCGTTATTGCGTTCGGAATTTTTCGGCATAAATATTACCCCCGATACTTTTAAAAGCCAGGTCGCCGGCGCGCGCACATTCTGTCTGGAGAGCGAGGCAGGGGAATTGCAGCGCAAAGGGTTCGGCCAGGGCGCGAATTACGATAATACCCTTGTCGTCGGAGAGAATGGTGTGATAAAGAATAAATTACGTTTTGAAGACGAGTTTGTGCGCCATAAGATGCTGGATTTAATGGGTGACCTTAATTTATTGGGATTCCCTATCAAGGGCCACGTCGTAGCGTTAAAAAGCGGCCACTCTTTGAATCTTAAGATCGCCAAGAAAATATTCGAGCAGAAAAAGAAATCCGTATCAGCCGCAATCCCCGCTCCTGTAAGCTACGAGATACCCCAGGAAGGTTCGATGGACGTAAATACGATCATGAAAATATTGCCGCACCGCGAACCGTTCCTCTTTGTGGACAGAATTATTACTTTAGAAAAGGGAAAACGCTGCGTCGGAATAAAAAACGTGACCATAAACGATTATTTTTTCAAGGGCCATTTCCCCGGTAAACCCGTGATGCCTGGCGTTATCATAGTCGAGGCGATGGCTCAAGTCGGCGGGGTGATGATGTTATCGCCGGAAGAGAACCGCGGAAAGCTGGCGTTCTTTATGACCATGAATAATATAAAATTCAGAAAGACGGTCGTCCCCGGAGACCAGCTGGTATTGGAAGTCGAGGCAGGTAAGATAAAATCCAAGACCGGACAGATATTCGGCAAGGCCCTGGTAGACGGCAAGGTCGTCTGCGAGGCCGAGCTTATGTTTGCCCTGGCAGACTATTAATATGATACATTCTACGGCAATAATATCTAAAAAAGCTAAATTAGACACCGGTGTAGTCATCGGCCCCTACGCGGTCATCGGCGACGAAGTCAGTATAGGCGCCAATACTAAGATAGGAGCGCATTGCGTTATCGAAGGCAACACTACTATCGGCTCCGCTTGCGAGATCTTTAGCTCTGCCGTGGTCGGCTCGCGGCCGCAAGACTTAAAATTCAAAGGCGAGAGAGTATTCTTAGAAATAGGGGATAATAATATTATCCGCGAGTTCTGCACCCTTAATCCCGGGACAGGTGATGGGGGAAAGACCAGTGTGGGTAATGACAATCTGCTTATGGCTTATTCGCATATTGCCCATGATTGTGTGGTGGGAAGCGGCTGCATTATTGCCAACGGAGGAACGCTTGCCGGACACGTGACTATCGAGGACAAAGCGGTGATCGGCGGGTTAGTCGCTATACATCAGTTTGTCAGAGTGGGCTTGCTCTCCATAATTGGAGGATGCTCTAAAGTAGTCCAGGATGTCCCGCCCTATTCGACTTGCGACGGGCATCCTACCCGCGTATACGGGCTTAATCTGATCGGCCTGCGCCGGCAGAAGACCCCAAAAGAATCGATCAAGATCCTTAATCAGGCCTTTAAGCTGCTTTTCAATTCCGGGCTCTCGGTAAAACACGCCGTGGAAAAAATCGAAAAAGAGATCTCTCCCTGTCAGGAATTATCATACCTTATAAATTTCGCCAAGAGTTCGGAGCGCGGGTTATCGCGTTCATGCCGGACGGAATAATATCATGGAAAGACTCGGATTAATCGCCGGAAACCGGAAATTCCCTTTGATCTTCGCCGAAGGGGCGAGGAAGAAAGGTTATGCGGTGGTGGCGATCGCTATTAAGAAAGACACCTCGCCTAAATTAAAAGGTCTCGTGGATAAGATCTATTGGTTAGGCCTAAGTGATTTCAGTTCGATGTTCGAGATCTTCAAGAAAGAAGGCGTAAAGAACGTGGTGATGGCAGGACAGATCAGCCCCATACGCTTATTCAGCAAGGAAATATCAAAAGACCCGCTTTTGAAAGAGATTATGGCTTCGGTCAAGAATAAAAAGGCGGATACGATATTCAGGGCTATCGCCGATAAATTAAGAGAGAGAGGGTTTGATCTGATCGACTCGACGATGTTTATGGAGGAGTATCTTCCTAAGAAAGGCCTGCTTACCGGCGAAAATCCTTCTCCCGAAGTTTGGGGGGATATTAATTTTGGCGTGGAGCTGGCCAAGGAGATGGGGAGGCTTGACGTGGGACAGACCGTCGCAGTCAAAGACAAAGCGATAGCGGCTGTAGAGGCGCTGGAGGGGACGGATAATCTGATACGGCGCGCCGGTAAGATCACCCGCGGTTTTACTCTGGTCAAGGTGAGTAAGCCTAATCAGGATAACAGATTTGATATCCCCGTGGTCGGGTTAAATACGGTAAAGAATTTAGTCAGGTCAGGGGCGCGCTGCCTTGCTATAGAGGCGGGAAAGACCCTTTTTATTGATCAGAAAGAGGCCCTGGGGTTAGCCCGGAGAAAGGGCCTTATTGTAGTGGCGGTATAATTTTCTTGACAGCTTTAAGTTGTGGTGTATAAATAAGATATAACAAGGAGGAGGATATGGTTAAAGAAACCGGGTCAAAAGCGGTAGAGTTTAAGTTTTACGCCCCTCAAGCTAAGAAGGTCTACTTGGCAGGCAATTTCAATAAGTGGGACCACAAGAAGCTCGCGGCGAAGAAAGACACTAAGGGCAATTGGGCAGCTAAGGTCAGCTTAAAGCCGGGGAAATACGAATATAAATTTTTCGTAGACGGCAACTGGCAGAATGAGCCGCGCTGTAACGCCTGCGTCCCTAATGCTTTCGGGACACACAACTGCGTTGTCGACGTAAAATAAATAATCTGATGTAAGTTTTTAGTACTTTAAGCCCGCCACAAGCCGTGGCGGGCTGTCATTTTCTATGAAATATATATACGGACCGGTAAAATCAAGAAGATTGGGTTTATCCTTAGGCGTTAGCCTTACCGAGCATAAGACCTGCAATTTAGATTGTCTTTATTGCCAGTTGGGAAAGACTACGCACAGGGTCAACGAGCGCCGGGAATATGTATTGATCGAAGATATCTTAGCAGAGTTGAAGTCGTGGCTTAAAAATAACCCGAAAGAAGCAAAGGAATTAAGCTATATTACTTTATCCGGAGCGGGGGAACCGACTTTAAACAGCAAGTTGGGCGAATTGATAGCTGGATTAAGAAAGATAAGCAGGGCCAAGATTGCAGTGATTACTAATTCCGCGCTTTTGGCTCACGCGCAAGTGCGGGCAGAATTAAAGGGCGCGGATCTGATAGTCCCGTCGCTGGATGCCGTTGACCCGCAGGTCTTTGCCAAAATCGACAGGCCGCATCCGGAAATAAAATTAGAAGAAGTCATTGAAGGTTTGGTGGCTTTAAGAAAAGAATTCCGGGGTAAGTTTTGGCTGGAAGTAATGCTAATTTCCGGAATTAACGACGGTATAGAGCATATTAACAGGTTAAAAAAGGTCATCGACAGGATTAATCCGGATAAGATCCAGCTTAATTCTCCGGTGCGCACAACCACGGAGTCGGGGTTACTGCCGGTTGATAGAAATAAATTAGAGCAGATCAAGAAGGTGCTCGGCGCAAAGGCAGAGATAATCTAACGCGCCCATAGCTCAACTGGATAGAGCGCCAGTCTTCGGAACTGGATGTTGCAGGTTCAACTCCTGCTGGGCGCATAAACAATATGAAGAAAATACTCCCGGTGTTTATTTTATTAATAGCAGTGTCTTTATTGTCCGGTTGCGCTAGCACGCAGCCCGATAATAGAATCCCAAAGGATGACACAAGAAGGGTTCGGGTCAGCGGTGATTTGACCGTAGAGGCGGTAAGTAGAAGCGGGTTCTAGCGCTGGATTTTTCAGTGTATTGTTATTGAAATCACGGACTTTTTAAGGTACAATAGGTAAAATTTTGAGGTTTCTCCCTCGCAAGTGATTGGATTTAAATAGTTGCTCGGGATCAATTTTCCGAGCATTGGTAGCTATAAAATTGGGGGCCATTAGCTCAATTGGCAGAGCAGGACACTCTTAATGTCAAGGTCGTAGGTTCGACTCCTAC
>JAPLLN010000116.1 GCA_026387475.1 Candidatus Omnitrophota bacterium
TTATCCAGCCAGGCATCAATTTTATCTCTTTTAAAACGCCACTGCCCCACAAGTTTAAGCGCCGGTATCTTATTATGTTTTAACCAGTCATAAATAGTCCGGCGGGTAACTTTAAGATATATCGATAATTCGTCGATGGTCATCAATCCGCTTGCATTCATAAATCGCCTCCTTAAATAAAAATCAACTAAAAGAATTATAAACAAAAAATGGGATTTTGTCAAGGAAAATGTTTACATTCTTTGACATATCCCACCATTACAGTATGATAAGCTGCTAAACAGTGTGATTATAAGCTGAAATTACCTAAAGACCCTTGTTGTAAGTTATTGGCGTACAAGGTGTTCCGGAGAGATTAATAATTTCGTTGCGATTTGATGGTGCGTAGGACTAGATCGATTGAATCTAACGGTTCGTCTTCGATTTGCACGCCGTTGTAATATTTTCCCGGCTCGATCATGCGCGTCCAGGCCACTCTTCCCCGTCGATGGATCTTGCGGCCGTCATCAAAAAGCTGCAAATAAACATCGACATAGGAATCGCTTAACATGGGCCTGTCGCTGACAATACATAAACCTTGTTCGCTTATATCGTGGGTAAAAGCGGGGGACTCCGTACGGGAATACGGTTCGAGATACCCGACTGGGATACTTACAGGGTATCTTGAAAACGCTCTTTTTTCGGTATAATTCGAGTCGTCTTTCATAACCCCTTCGCTTTCAATTAATTACTTTCCTACTCAATCCTGCCATAAATCCCTTCGGATTTCAAGGGTAAATCAGAATTATTTTGAAAGCGGTTTCTTTAATAATAATTATACAATTATTTCCTCAATACCTCTTTGAATTTATTGGTCAATGCGGGGATGATCTGGAAGAGGTCTCCTACTATTCCGTACGTGGCGACTTTGAATATCGGGGCTTCGGGGTCTTTGTTGATGGCGATGATGATCTTCGAGGATTGCATTCCCACAAGATGCTGGATCTGTCCGGATATACCGCAGGCGATGTAGATCTTCGGCGCGACAGTGCGTCCGGTCTGGCCAACCTGATGCGAATAAGGCATCCATCCCGCGTCAACCGCTGCGCGCGATGAACCTACGGCCGCGCCCAGGACTTGAGCGAGCTCTTTGATGAGCGCGAAATTCTCGGGATTGCCCATCCCGCGGCCGCCGGAGACGATGATATCCGCTTCGGCAAGGTTCACGGTCGACTCTATCTCTTCGATAATATCTATAAGTTTAGTTCGAGAGAAATAAAGACGGCTGTCAAAACTCTCCCTGATGATTTTACCCTTTCTCTTTTTATCCGCATCCATAGGAGTAAAGACTTTATGTCGGACTGTAGCCATCTGCGGACGGTAATTCGGCGAGATGATCGTAGCCATGATATTCCCGCCGAATGCCGGACGGGTCTGAAGCAGGATCTTTCTATCCTGGTCAATATCCAGGCCGGTGCAATCCGCGGTTAGCCCGGCTTTAATATTGATAGCTACGCGCGAGATCAAAGAACGCCCTATGGCGCTTGCCCCGCAGAGGACGATTTCAGGCTTGTACTTCTTAATTAATTCTACGAGAATATTCGTATAAGGATCATCCTGGAAATTAGCCAACTCCGGCGCTTCCACCAGATAAATATTATCCGCGCCGCGGAAAAAGAGCTCGTTAAGCTGGTCATCCATTTTGTTACCGATCAGGACACCGCTTACTTCGCAATTAAGCTTCTTGCTTAATTCATGCGCCTTGCCTAAAAGTTCGTACGATATAGACTGAATCTTTCCGTTCTTCTGCTCGATAAAGACCCAGATACCTTTATAATCTTTTAAATTGGAGGGTAATTCGCAGGTAGTGCTCTTATCCAGCAATATAGCTTTAAATTTGCAGGCAGGGACACAAGCGCCGCAAAGCGTGCACTTATTTAAATCTATGACCGCCTTCTTGTGGCTTTGGCTAGCGGAAGCCAAACCACTGCCCTCTGGCTTGTCCATCATGCGAATGGCATCAAAAGGGCAGGTTTTAAGGCAGAGCGTACAACCCGTACACTTTTCGACTAAGATTTGTATCGACATGGATTAGAGTAAAGCGTCCTTTATAGCGCTGACTAATTTCTCGGCTATCTCCGGAGCCTCTCCGGTCAGCATCTGTCCGCCCGAGCGCTGCGGCGGGGTAAAGATCTTGACTACCTGCGTAGGCGAACCGCAGAGCCCGATATTCTGGGGATCAAGATTCAGGTCCTTTTGGCCCCAAACCGTGATCTTAGCGCCCTTAGCTTTCATCATTCCTTTTAAAGAGGGAAGCCGCGGCTCATTTATTTCCTTGACCACAGTTAATAGCGCCGGCAGAGGGGTTTCGATCACTTCATAACCCTCTTCCATCAATCTTTCTACCCGCATTGATTTAACGGTAGCGTCTTCCACTTTTTTTACGTAAGTGACCTGCGGGATGTCTAAATGCGTGGATATGCCGGGGCCGACCTGTGCGGTGTCTCCGTCAGAGGCCTGCTTACCGCAGATGATCAGGTCAAACGCGCCTATCTTTTTAATAGCTCCGGATAAGGTATAACTGGTCGCCCAGGTGTCGCTTCCGGCAAAGGCCCGGTCGCAGACTAAGAATCCTTCGTCAGCTCCCAGAGAAATCGCTTCGCGCAGAGCGCCTTCTGCCTGCGGAGGGCCCATAGTGATTATGGAAACCTTACCGCCGAATCTCTCCTTTAAACGCACACCTTCTTCAATGGCGTAAACATCAAAAGGATTGATGATAGACTTCACCCCTTCGCGGATAAGCGTATTTGTCTCCGGATTAATCCGGACATCCGTAGTCTCGGGGACCTGTTTTATACAAACAATGATATTCATTATTTCGCCATTTCCCTGATTAGCGCCAAAGCGATGATGCCTCTCTGAATCTGGTTAGTCCCTTCGTAGATCTGGGTTATCTTGGCGTCGCGCACATATTTTTCTATTGGGTAATCTTTCATATAGCCGTATCCGCCGAAGAGCTGCAAGGCATCTACGGTCACCTTCATCGCGACGTCTGACGCGTACATCTTAGCCATGGCAGAATCTTTTGAAACATCTTTTATTCCGGCATCGACCATTCTAGCAGTTGAATAGACCAAACCTCGCGCAGCCTCGACTTCAGTAGCCATATCCGCCAGCATCCACTGAATGCCTTGAAAACTCGAAATAGATTTACCGAACTGATGCCTCTCTTTGGTGTATTTTACGGCTAATTCCAAAGCGCCCTGGGCAATACCTAGTGCCTGGGCTGCTACTCCCGGACGCGACATATCAAAGGTACGCATAGTCACGATAAAACCCATACCCTCTCTTGCTAACAGATTAGCCGCGGGGATCTTGCAGTCAGTAAAAATCAGCTCTCTGGTCGATGAGGCGCGTATCCCGAATTTATCTTCTTTCTTTCCAAAGGTAAACCCCGGAGTGCCTTTTTCGACAATGAATGCCGATGCTCCGCGGGCGCCCCTAGTTTTATCGGTCATAGCAATAACTACATAAGTCTCTGCGTCTCCGCCGTTGGTAATGAAATGTTTTAGTCCGTTTAATACATAATGGTCTCCGACTTTCTTCGCCGTAGTTTTTATGGCTGAAGCGTCAGACCCTGCTTCCGGCTCGGTAATACCGAATGCCGCGACCTTCTTGCCGCTGGCCAGGTCCGGGAGGTATTTTCTCTTCTGTTCGTCATTTCCGAATAATACTATAGGAAAGGTGCCTAAGGCGCTGGCAGCGTAGCATACCGCGATACCGCCGCAGGCGCGGGAGAGCTCTTCCGTAGCCAGACACAGGTTCATGACATTTACGCACATCCCGCCGTACTCTTCGGGGATGAATAAGCCGAATAAACCTGCCTCGGCGATCACTTTCATAATATCCCAGGGATATTCTTCGCTTACATCGTATTTGGCGGCAACCGGGCGGATCTTCTCCTCGGCTATCTTATGCGCCAGTTCCTTGACCATCTTCTGTTCATCATTCAATAAATAATCCATTTCTTCCTCCCTTAGTTAAACTTTGCAAATTGTAACATAAAACTATTATTTTACAAGGATTTTAGAAGGGCGATCTCCTGGCAGTTGGGGAATTTACAGCACCTGATGCACTCGATCCAGATCTTGTGCGGAAGGCTTGTGTGTTTAACTTTCTTGAATCCGAACTTCTTAAAGAATTCCGGTTTATAAGTAAGCGCGAAGACTTTCTTTGCGCCTAGCTCCTTGCCTTCTTTAAGGCAGGCCAAGACCAGCTCTTTGCCGATACCCTTACCCTGCTTATTCTTAGCCACAGCCAGCGACTTGACTTCAGCTAAATCCTCCCACGAAATATGCATCGCCGCGCATCCGATGATCTTCTTATTCTCTTCGACCACCCAGAAATCGCGGAGATTTTCATAAAGCTCATTCAAGGAGCGCGCCAGCATCAGATCCTGTTTGGCAAAAATATTGATCAGCGCCTGGATATTCTTTATATCTTTTACCTGGGCTTTTCTGATCATTTGATCTCTGTGCCTTTAGCTACGACCACGATACCGGAGTCGCTCACAAAGAACCTCTTACGGTCCTCTTCCAGGTCATACCCGATGACCATACCTTGCGGGATATTCACGTCTTTATCAATGATCGCACGTTTAATCTTAGCGTGCCTGCCCACATTTACGCCTTCCATCAAAATGGAATCGTAAACTTGAGAAAAACTGTTGATCCTGACATTGGGCGAAAGTATCGAGCGCTGCACCCGGCCTCCGGAAATGATAGACCCGCTGGAGACGATGGAATCAAGCACAAGGCCTACGCGCCCCGTAACTTCCTCTCCCGCAAATACCGTTTTCGCCGGAGGGAATTGCTCCTGTAGAGTCCTGATCGGCCAATTCTTATCGTAGAGGTTAAAAACCGGATCAACCTGAATTAAGTCCATATTCGCCTCGTAATAAGCGTCGATGGTTCCGATATCCCTCCAATACTTAGCTTCTTTTTTATTCTCGTCGATAAAATTATATACCGCGACCTTTAAGCCCTTCTTAAGCATCTGCGGGATGATATCTTTTCCGAAGTCATGGGTAGAATTATGGCGGTGCGCGTCATCCCCGACCGAGATTATCCACTTCCACTACCCCGAATTGCGAGGCCTTATCCTTATCCACTTCGACAACACCAACGGTCAGGTCAGCGTCCTGATCGCGATGATAGTCGATCATGGAATAATAATTCATTTTGTACAGATGGTCTCCGGCTAAGATGAGGACCTCATCCGGCCTATCCATTTCCAGGGTATAAAGATTTTGATAAATGGCGTCCGCGGTCCCCAGATACCAGGACTCTCCGATGCGCTGCTGCGCAGGTAAAAGCTCGATGAATTGCCCGAGTTCCGACGGTAGAAAGTTCCAGCCTAAACGGATGTGGCGCTGCAATGACGCGGATTTATATTGGGTAAGCAGATAGATCTTGCGCAGCCCGGAATTAATACAGTTTGAGAGCGTGAAATCAACGATGCGGTATATGCCGCCGAAGGGAACAGCCGGTTTAGTCCTGTCTTTAGTCAAAGGAAAGAGCCTCTCTCCTTTTCCTCCGGCCATAATAAATGTCAGGACCTTGCGCATCATCTTAAGAATACCCCCATAATGCCCCGCCTGACCATCATCACGGCGATCGCGGCTAATAATATATACATGATCTTAGAGAAGGCGCGCGTTCCACCCGCTCCGAAGATCTTCATAAATACATCCGCCTTGACCAGCGTGATCCAGACAATAAGCATATTAAGTATCAGAGAAATAAACGTCGTGACTAGACCATAAGTATCGAGCATCATCAGGGTCGTAGTCAAGACTGCCGGCCCGGTGATCAGGGGCGTGCCCAGAGGAAAAACACCCACATCCTTGTCATGATTGGTAGTAAGCGAGAATTTTGAGGCACCGGGAAGGAGCAGGCGTACTGCGATAACAAATAAGAGCGCGCCGCCGGCGATCTGGAAATCAGGAATAGTGATGCTTAAAACCCTTAAGACCCATTTACCGATGAGCATGAAAAGGACAGCCATGGCAGTCGCTGTCGTCACCGACTCCACGATTATCTTGTGCTTATCCTTCTTGCTTAATCCTTCGGCAAGCGAGACAAATACAGGGATGTTACCAATGGCATCCACTGCCACAAAAATAGGGATAAACGACAATAGATATGGCTGAAATAGGTCCGTCATGGTATTAAATTATACTACTAACTCTTCGCTGCTTCAAGCGGTATCTTTAAGGGCTTATCTTCGATTTTACCGATGAGGGGCAAACAGAGAAAACTCGTTAATGCGGATATGATTATCAACCAACTAAGGCCTACTTTAGGCAGGAGTATTGCTCCGGTCAGGTTACCGGCAACAAGCGCCAGATTGCTGAAACTACAAAGAAGCGCAAAAGACGTGGCCTCCAGGCCCTTCACCGAATTGCGGGCCATAAAATCCATAGTCATCAAAAAAATGAACATCCCCGCCAGGCTATAGATTATTTCGTAGGCCACCGCGCTTACCGGTGTGTAATACAAATAGCTCAAAGAGATGACCGCCCCCGCAAAGACCGACCAAAATAACCACATCTTGATATTGATCTTGCGGGAAAATTTGTAATAAAGGAACGAACCGATGATCCCGAATATCGTGCTTATCGTAGCCAGCCATCCGATCCAGATCTTGCTCCAACCAAACACATCTCTTTGGATAAAAAATAACGGGGTGCCAATGGAGGGCGAGAATCTATACAGGAATATGAAGAGGCCCACAATAAGCAGGTATTTGTGGGAGAACAATCTTTTCATATCGGAGATGAGATTTGCCGAAGACTCTTTCTGCTCTCCTTTATCCTGCTGATAGAAGAATGCGATCAGGCCTACAAGCAGGTAGACAGGCACCAGCATAAGAAATGCCGCCTGATACCCCCACTTATCGGCAACGTATCCGCCTCCGATCCCAGTCATTAGTCCGGCAATAGAAATGGATATCCATTGAATGCTCTGGATCTTCCCGGTCGCCCCTGCCTTTTTCCCTTCCACGCACATGATCCCGTCCACTGCCACATCCCGGAAAGCGGCGTTGGTGGAATTAAAAATAAGAAAACTGACCAATAATATTATGGGAAGCCATACCAGCCCCAAGAATAAAACCAGAATGATATCCAGCCCCAAAGAAATAAAGATCCACGCCCTTTTATTAAAGAAATTATCGATAATGTAGCCTATCACCGGCTTGACCAGCCAGGCAAAGGTCGTGATGCTTCCTATATACATTATCTTTTCAGGGGAGTACTTGAGTGTTTCTTTGAGGTAGTAGAATAGACCTTGGGATGGGAGGCCTTCGATGCCTTGAGTAAAATAAACCGCGCTGCTTAAGGCATAGACCCAGAAGAGTTTATTGCTTGGCCGCAACCGGGGCAGCATTATTTTCAGGTTGTGTTTGAGGCTGGGCTTGGGTTTGAGTTGTAGGCGCTGCTGCTTCCGGAGTCTTTGCCGCGGTAGATGCCGGAACAGGGGCAGCTATTTTTACATTAGCCATCAGGGATTTGCTCTGCCGCACTGACATTATGGCCAGGGTCAAGCAGCTTATAAAGAACACAACAGACAATATTGTGGTGATGCGGGTCAAGAAGGCATTGGTCTTAGTGCCGAACATAGACTCGACACCCTGAAAACTTTCGACTAAACCGCTTCCCCTTCCCCTCTGGATCAAGACCAGGGTGATTAACACAACGCAGGCAAAAACATGGATTACAATAATTAGAGTCGTCATTTTTTAACCGTGCTCGCTTTCTTTACGATTTCGGAGAATGACGCTACCTGAAGGCTGGCGCCTCCTACTAAAGCGCCATCCACATCCGGCTGCTTCATCAGCTCCGTAATATTCTCCGGCTTGACACTTCCGCCGTACTGTAACCTTATGGCGTCTGCCGTATCCTTATTATACATCTTCGCCAGCAGATCGCGGATATATTTATGCGCCTCTTGCGCCTGAATAGGTGTTGCGGTCTTACCGGTCCCGATAGCCCAGACCGGCTCATAGGCGATGACTATTTTTAAGACATCCTCTTCGCTTAATCCGCTTAAGCCGTTCTTTATATGGTCGCCTAAGACTTTAAAAGTATTCCCGGCCTCGCGTTGGGCCAATAATTCTCCGCAGCAGACGATGGGAGTAAGCCCGTTTTTCAACGCAGCTTTTATTTTCTTGTTGACGGTTTCGTTAGTCTCCCCGAAAAACTGCCTGCGCTCAGAGTGGCCGATTATTACATATGAA
>JAPLLN010000032.1 GCA_026387475.1 Candidatus Omnitrophota bacterium
CGAAGCATCAGGCTCACCCTGAATAAGCTTATTACCTGAAAATTTCTCGATGACCTTTCCCGGTCCGGTGATCGAAATAAAGCTGTCGTGCTTCTCGGCGGTCAAACCGGTCATGGGCTGGAACCAGTGCGTATAATAAGTGGCGCCTTTCGAATTCGCCCAGTCTTTCATAGCATTGGCTATTTCATTCGCCTGCTCCAGAGAAATAGTCTTACCGTCATTAAGCCAGTTTTTAAAAGCTTCAAATGTATCCTTAGAGATATGCTTCTGCATAGTCTCCATGCTGAAAGTATTCTCCCCGAAATATGCGGAGACTTTCTTAGGTAATTCGATCTTCTCTAATTCTATGCCCTTGATCCTGGTTAGAAGCTTCTGCCTGATACTCATAGTTCCTCCTGTTTAAGTACAGATATTCTACTACAAATTTGTTAAAAAATAAAGGCATTCTCCATTGAGAACGCCTATGTTCTTATCCTTCCGTAGACAGTAATTTCACCGCTAACAAGTATACAAGTAAAAATCGGCCATTTATGGTAACCGCGTTAATCATAACTTAACCTATGGCTTGAGAGCCACGCTCTTCTGTCCTGATACGCACACACTCCTTCAAATCCAGGACGAATATCTTTCCGTCTCCGGTCTCTCCGGTCTTTGCGCCCTTGATAATGGCCTTTACGGTGCGCTCAACATAATCCTCGTTTACGGCTATCTCTAAACGGACCTTCCTTAAAAGGTTACCCGTTTCTTTGACTCCGCGATAAACCTCAGTAACGCCCTTCTGCCTCCCGTGTCCAAGGACTTCGCTTACCGTAATCAGGTTAACATCGACCTTGTAAAGCTCCTCTTTTACTTCTTCCAATTTATGCGGCTGAATAATAGCAATGACTAATCTCATTTCTTATCCTCCGAGTGAGCCCGGATTTTACTCCAGGCGAATGAATCCCGAGCAACCAGTTATTAATTATTAGTTGCGAGGGATTATTCTAATACCGTATACGCCCTCTCACGGTGCTGGGTAAGATCCAGGCCCATAAGTTCTTCTTTTTCGCTTACGCGTATCCTGAAGAATATGTCAACTAATTTATAAAGGATATACGTCACGACAAAAGTATAAAGCGCAGCAACCAAGACACCGATCAACTGGATCAAAAACTGCCTGGGGTTCCCTAAAAATAATCCGTCGGCGCCGGCAGCATTGATCGCCTTCGAGGCGAATAACCCGGTTGCCAGTGTCCCCAGTATCCCCCCTACGCCATGTACTCCAAAAGCATCCAATGAATCATCGTAACCGAACTTAGGCTTGATCACCGCAACCGCAATAAAACAAAGTATGCTTGCCAGCATCCCGATGATCAAACCCGAAGCCGGACTGACAAATCCCGATGCCGGAGTAACCGTAGCCAGGCCCGCGATAGAACCGGTAACCACGCCGAAAACCGTAGGCTTGCCGTTGCGTATCCACTCTAAGAGCGCCCAAGTCAACCCTGCGCTTGCTGCCGCGGCATTAGTCACAACAAAAGCGCTTACTGCTAATCCGTTTGCCGCTAATGCGCTACCGGCGTTAAAACCAAACCAGCCAAACCACAAAAGAGAAGTTCCTAAAACTACAAAAGGCAGGTTATGCGGGGCAGGCACGTTTTTATCCAGATTTTTTCTTTTGCCGATGATCAGCGCCAATACCAGAGCTGCTATGCCGGCGCTGGTATGCACCACTATGCCTCCGGCAAAATCCAGTACTCCCATATTTCTCAACCATCCACCTGTGCCCCAGACCCAATGACAGAGCGGATCGTAAACAAAAGTGGCCCATAAAAGCGTAAAAACAAGAAACGCCGAGAATTTCATCCTCTCCGCGAATGCGCCGATGATCAAGGCCGGCGTGATGATGGCAAACATCGCCTGAAAGATCATGAACGCCTGATGCGGAATAGTCGAAGAATATCCGCTATACGGCTCAAGGCCTACGCCATTTAAACCAAACCAAGCCAACCCGCCCCAGAATCCTTTAGCCGGAGCAAACGCAAGACTGTAACCAAAGAGCATCCAGTGCACGCTCAATAAACATAAAACCACAAAACATTGCATCAGGACACTTAAAACATTCTTTTTCCTGACCATTCCCCCGTAGAAAAATGCCAGGCCCGGGGTCATTAACATTACAAAAGCCGTAGAAAACAGGACAAATGCCGTATCCGCCGGATTAATCATCATCTCCTCCTTGCCCACAAGGGCACACCCGCGCAATTCCTTTTAGCGCGGGGTGTTAAAGTACACGCCCACCCCAATCTATCCTTTAAGATTGGGGGTAACTACACAACTGAATATCCAATTGTGTAAAAAGTGGTTAAATAAAAAGGCGCCCATAGCGGCATACTACCGCTAATGGACGCCCACGTTGGCTATCTTTTAAACACTACAGCGTGTTTACATACTTACATGTACAAGTAAAAACCGGGTGATTTTGGTAACCCTTTTCTACCCTATAGCCTGGCTACCCCGTTCTTCGGTGCGAATACGTACGCACTCCTTCAAGTCCAGCACAAAGATCTTTCCATCTCCGGTTGAGCCGGTCTTGGCGCCCTTAATGATCGCCTTTATGGTCTTCTCCGCAAAATCTTCGTTGACCGCTATCTCCAGACGGACTTTTCTTAATAGATTTCCCGTCTCCTTGGCTCCGCGGTAGACCTCGGCCACCCCTTTTTGCCTACCGTGGCCCAGGACCTCGCTTACCGTAATCAGGTTGACATCGACCTTATAAAGTTCCTCTTTTACTTCTTCCAACTTATACGGCTGGATAATCGCTATTATCAATCTCATAAATCCTCCTTGTCTACGAAGACAACACCCGCGCAATTCCTTTAAGCGCGGGGTGTCTTACTCTAGTACTGTATATGCTCTCTCATGATGTTGCGTAAGGTCAAGGCCCATCATCTCTTCTTTCTCGTTAACCCTGACACCGATAAAGATATCCACCACTTTATAAATAATAAACGTGACAACTGATGTAAAGCCTATGGTCACTAATACCGCAATAAGCTGAATCAGAAACTGCTTAGGATTCCCGAAGAATAGCCCATCGGCCCCGGCTGCATTTACCGCTTTGGAGGCAAATAGCCCGGTGGCAAGCGCTCCCCAGATACCGCCCACGCAGTGCACTCCGAAGGCATCGAGCGAATCATCATAGCCTAATTTCGGCTTGATAATACTTACCGCGATGAAACAGAATACGCTCACCAGGAGGCCGATAATTACCGCCGGAACCACGCTGACAAAACCCGCGGCCGGAGTAATAGCAACCAGCCCGGCGACTGCTCCGGAAGCAACACCAAACATCGTCGGCTTACCGTTATGAAACCATTCGATCAAAGCCCAGCTTAAACCGGCGGCTGCGGCTGCGGTGTTTGTCACTACAAACGCGTTTACAGCCAAGCCGTTTGCAGCTAAAGCGCTTCCGGCATTAAAACCAAACCAACCAAACCAGAGCAAACCGGTACCCAAGACGATAAAAGGCAGGTTGTGCGGAGCTGGGGCATTGTGATCCAGATTCTTCCTTCTGCCGATGACTAGAGCAGTAACTAACGCCGCAATTCCGGCATTGATATGTACGACTGTACCTCCGGCAAAATCCAGCGCGCCCATAGTTCTAAGCCACCCGCCTGAACCCCAGACCCAATGGCAGAGCGGATCATATACGAATGTCGCCCATAAAAGAGTGAAGATCAAAAACGCCGAAAATTTCATCCTCTCCGCGAATGCGCCGATGATAAGAGCCGGTGTAATTACCGCAAACATCCCCTGAAAGATCATGAATGCCTGATGGGGAATAGTCGCGGCATAATCCGTATAAGGCTCAAAACCTACACCTCTTAATCCCAGCCACCTTAAACCGCCCCAAAATCCATTACTCGGAGCAAAAGACAAACTATAACCTAACAGGACCCAGTGCACACTTAGAACGCACATAATAATGAAACATTGCATAAGAATGCTTAGCATATTCTTACGCCTAACCATCCCCCCGTAAAAAAACGCCAAACCCGGGGTCATCAGCAGCACCAGCGCCGATGACATCAAAACCCACGCCGTATCACCCGTATTAATCATTTGTTACCCTCCTTTTTAAGTCCCGATTAATAAACTATGCCTACTACTGTGTAATCAGTTGAGTAAATTTTTAGTGCAAAGCCGCATTTCCTCATATGAAACTAAATATTTAACTTCTCCTTAACGAACCTTGCGTAAACTTTATTGATGCGCCCGGTCTTAAGCCATCTTTCAATAGTAGTAACCGGCAAATCAAGCCTCTTGGAAAGATCATACAGGGTATACCTGTTTTCCTCTTTCAACTGCGCGATCTTTCTTATTAAAGCATCGTTTAGCATGGGTTTTAATACCTACTTCCTTTTTATACCGCGACTTCTCCCTGCTCCGCAGTGCGGATTCTTATGGCATCATCTACAGGATAGACAAATATCTTTCCGTCTCCCACATTACCGGTAAAAGCTGCCTGGCGTATAGCTCCGGCGATCTTCTCGACGTCCGCGTCGCTGACTATAAGTTCAAGCTTAGCCTTAGATAGGAATTCTGTCCTGTATGTTTTATCGCGGAAACGCTGTTCTAAACCCTTCTGTTTCCCGTGCCCTTCGATTTCCGTGATCATTATACCCGGATGGCCTATCTTATTTAACGCATCGCAAACATCGCCTGTTTTTGCCGGCCGGATTATAGCTTCTATCTTTTTCATGTTTGCATCTCCGCTTAGTTTCTAAAAATCGACGTCCATCTGGAACGTCACTGTATCTCTTAGATTCGGATTGTTATATACATCATAACCTAGGATTACCGAGACATTATTGTTAAACTTCCATGAGAATCCATAGTTTATCGCGCCGTACGAAGATTGCGTTCCCTGATAATCCACGCATACCCAGAGCTTGTCGCTTATCTCCGACATGACCCTCTCCCAGGCGATCATCGCTCCGGCGTTATCGCGATCTCCGTTTTTGTCACGTAAGAGCTTAGCGTTACCGTTGAAATAACCCGCTGAAAACCTTCCTACATTGAGCTTACCGATATTGATGGTCCTGGCTCCCCTTAGATACCAGACATTGTTGTTCGTATAGTTGCGTTTATAGCCCATATCATAAGCGCCGACTGCGAATGCCGGCATGTATTTAAAATAAGCGTCTTCGGGAACTGCGGCTTTAAAATGGAAGTAGACCGGCCATTTGTCCAGGGTAGGGCCGAATCCCTTTTTATAATCAAACCCTGTTTCGGCCATGATCTTCCCCAATGGTAACCACGCTTTACCTAGAAGATTATCCTCAGGTTTGTCCGATAATAAACTAACCGTTGGCCCATATATCTGCTGGACATAAAGTTTATTTCCGTTACGATCCCTGCTTTCAACCGAAGTATAATTATCCACGTTCAGATGGATTTTTTTATACGGCTGGATGTCCGTAGATGGAGTCCAAATTAGAGTAGTCGGAGTAGCCAACGCCATTGAATATACCCCTAAGAATAGCATTAAGCCTAATAAGGTCGCCTTAAATCCATTCATACTACTCTCATTTCAGTATCTTTTTATATAGCCCAAACGCCTTTTTCGCCGGTGCGTATCCGCATTGCTTCAGAGGCATCAACTACAAAAATCTTGCCGTCCCCTACATTGCCGGTACGCGCTGCCTCGCTCATTACATCCATTATCTGCGCCACATCCCACTCTTTTACAACAACATCAACCCTTACCTTGGGAATAAAACTGATCTTATCGCTGTGCGAATCCTCGCCTAAATTTCCTTTTTGCCTGCCGAATCCCTTTACTTTCGTGACGGTCATGCCGAGAATGCAGTCATCCTCTTTCAGGGCCTGGATTACGACATTAAGCTGCTCCGGACGGATCATCCCGGAGATCATCTTTAAACGGTAGGTCTTGCGTATAGTAGTAGTTGCGACATATATAGCGCTTATCAGCGCCCATCCTCCGGCAATCATAAAACAGATTCTCGCTTCCGACTTTGCATCAGCATTACCGACAATATACAAGTAAAGGATACCTACAGTCATTACGATATTGGCAATAATCCCCAGCGTAGGGATAACGCCGTGTTTTAAAATATTGAAATCTTCTCTGTCTTTAAAGGCAACAATAGTCCAAATACAGGTGAGGCCATAAAGGATAAAAGTTCCCAAGTTTGAGGCAAGCGTAATACCTACGAGCCCTACGACCGAACGCACGCCTACGGCGGCGATCACGGAAGTAACCAGGATCAAGGTCATAAGCGATACGTGAGGTGTAATGTATTTAGTATGTATAAACCCCAATGAGGAAGGCAATTCCCTGTCTTCTGCCATACCTGCGCTTACGCGCATTGCGGTATTCATGCAGCTTAAAGTCGTCCCGACTACGGCAATGGCAACAGTGATGGCCATAGTAATCATTAAGGCAAAACCGAAACCATGGAAGAGTGAATTACCGATTAGTTTAGCAAGGTCTCCGATAGGAGCGCTTGATGCCGCTGCTGCAGCCATCCCGGTTACTGCGCTTGCACCTGTCCCTGCGGCTAACTTATCGCTGATCATAAAGTTTGCTCCGAAATATTGGAATAGATACGCGAGCAGCCCCTGCACGACAAGAGAAATAATGATCGCCTTTGGTATCGTGGTTTGAGGTTCCTTTGTTTCAGATGCCAGTGCAGTGCAGCTCTCAAAACCGACCAGGATCAAGATTGCTATGGTCGATTGGACTAAAACTCCTTGAAACGAATGTATCCTGATTATATCCAGACCACCGCTAAAGGCCCATTGCGTTACATGTTGCGGATTGGCCAGACGGTACCAGATCGCAAGGACAGTGAAGATTACCAAAGTAACCCACTGAATAATATTAATCCAAATCGCAGTCACGGTTGAGCCGGTCACTCCGCGATACGCTATATAACCTGTCACAATCGTAAATACGACACCTATAACAGTCAGATCAGCGACCGATAATGTGCGGCCGGTAAACTGCGTATAGATATAACTTATTAACGTCGCCATCATCGCCACCATTACTCCCGGATATACCCAATAGAATAAATGCGCTGCCCATCCGGTGATAAGCTTGGCTATACGGGCAAGCGAAGTCGGCCCGCTTACTTTCTCCTTGCGCGCGTCCAAAAAGGCCTTTTCCGCAAAGTAGGCGCAGCTTGCAAAACCTGCTTCAGGGTAAATCCTTGCTAATTCAGAATAGGATAACGCTGTCAGAAAACAAATACCCAAGGCGAGGGCAATCCCTGCCCAAAGATCGCTTGCTACTGATGCCCCGCTGGGAGCGGTAGCAGCAGCCTGCAACTGGAAGGTAATCCACAGGAAAGCCCCGGGAGCGATTAACGCCATAGCATTCATCGCAGCTCCCATAAGGCCAAGCTTGGGCTTCACTAAAGACGAATCACCATGTTCCATATTTACCTCCCTCTTTTTTACAACAAAAAAGCGCCTTTAATCATTCTTGATCGGATTAAAGACGCCGGCGTCTTAAAGATACCTATGAAACAAAAAAGACGTTCTTCTTGCTACTAGAACGTCTTCGTTAATTTTGGCGCATTCATTGCGCCCTTTCAATACTACAAGTAAAAAACCTTATATCTTGGTAACCTTAAATCACATCCATGTGTTTAAGGCACTTTAGCGCGATAGAC
>JAPLLN010000072.1 GCA_026387475.1 Candidatus Omnitrophota bacterium
ACCGGTTCATTAGCAGTGCTGCACGCTAATACCCCGCAGGAAGTGATCTATCGCCTTGAAACGATGATCCTGACTTCGGGTGTGCCGATCAACCTTGAAATAATCCACCGCCAGATCGCCGCGGCTATCCACCTTATTATTCAGCAGGATCAGCTGGTCGACGGAGGCAGGCGGATCACCAGGATCACTCAGGTCAACGGGCTTAAGGACGGTCAGGTGAATTTAGAGGACATTTTTGTTTACGATATCGACGGAGTGGATGCGGGCGGGAAGGTGGCAGGCAAATGGAAGGCTACCGGAGTAAAGCCGGCATTCATGCAATTGTTTAAAAAGGCAGGAATACATCTATCGGACGATCTATTTAAAAAGGAATAGCTAGTGTTTTGGACAAAGACTTTTATCCCCACTTTAAAGGAAACTCCGCAGGAAGCGGAATCTATCAGCCACCAGCTGCTTTTACGCTCCGGTTCCGTGCGGATGCTTATGGCCGGGGCGTATTCTTACCTGCCGCTGGGTTTGCGGGCCTTGAATAATATCAAAGGAGTGATCCGCGAAGAGATGAATGCCGCGCATGCCGCTGAATTATTGCTTCCGGCGCTGCAACCTTTGGAATTATGGCTTAAGACCGGAAGGGATAAGGATATCGGAGAGGTGATGTTCAGGCTTGAGGACCGCAGAGGAAGAAAAGTCTGCCTGGGCCCTACTCACGAAGAAGTGATCACGGATTTAATCAAGAGCAATGTCTCCAGTTACAGGCAGCTGCCGGTTATTTTGTACCAGATACAGACTAAATTCCGCGATGAGATAAGGCCCCGGTTCGGCCTCATCCGCGCCTGCGAGTTCATTATGAAAGACGCGTACAGTTTTGATGCCGACGAAGCGGGCTTGGATAAGAATTATCTTGCTATGTTCGAGGCCTATAAAAGGATATTTAAAAGAATAGGCCTGGATTTTATTACAACAGAAGCGGATTCCGGGATCATGGGTGGCAAGGTCTCCCATGAGTTCATGGTCCCTGCTCCCGACGGGGAAGATGTGGTCCTGCTCTGTCCGGAGTGTCAGGCTGCCAAGACATTCAAGGAAGGCGATAAAGAAACCTGCGCGAAGTGCGGCAAGGCGGCTAAAAAGATCAATACCATCGAAGTCGGGCACATCTTTAAGCTGGGGACAAAGTACAGCGCTAAACTGGGAGCGAATTTTCTCGACGCTACCGGAAAATTGCAGCCGATAATCATGGGTTGTTACGGTATTGGAGTTTCGCGTTTAGTCTCGGCAGTGATCGAGCAGAATCACGATGCGGACGGGATAGTCTGGCCCAAAGAAGTTTCTCCTTATCATGTTATAATTCTGCCTTTGAATGTAACCGAGAACGCAATAATGGAGAAGGCTTACGAATTGTATAAAGAATTGAAAGAGATTGGTCTGGAAGTCCTGCTCGACGACCGCGATGAGCGCGCCGGGGTAAAATTCAAGGACGCCGACCTTTTAGGGATACCTTTGCAGGTTATTATCGGAAAAGACGCGCTTAAAAATAATACAATTGAATTAAAGGCGCGCAAGGGCGGACAGAAATTTATCAGCCCGAAAGCCGAAATTATCAAAGAAATAAAAAAAGCGATTTATGGATAACCAAGTTTTAGCCGGACAACTGAAAGAGTTGCTGGAAGGCTATCTGCAGTCGAGGAATCTGGAATTAATAGATTTGGTCCTGCGTAATGAAGGAAGCGGTTTGGTCTTGCGGGTACTCGCGGACAGGCCCGAAGGCGGAATAAATCTTGATGAGTGCGGGGCGCTTAACCGGGAAATAGGGATACTCCTGGATGAGAAGAATATTATCGAATCCAGTTATATACTGGAGGTCTCCAGCCCGGGTTTAGACCGGCCGCTAAAGACTAAAAAGGATTTTTCCCGCGCCAGCGGTAAGAAGGTAAAGTTTTTCTTAAACGACCTAGTTGACGGAAAATTAGAGTGGGACGGCATCATAACGGGAGTTAACAGCGAATCAGTGTTTATTAATAGCGGTATCAGCGCGCTAGAAATACCTTTGTCAAAAATAGTCAAGGCAAAGCTGTTGTTCTAGTCAAAGAACGGAGAATGAAATGAGTCAGGAATTATTAGCGATCATCGAACAGATTGAAAGAGAAAAAGGCATAAAAAAGGAAGTCTTGATCGAGGCGGTGGAGAGCGCTCTGGTGAGTGCTGCTAAAAAGGTCATCGACCTAAAGCCGGAAGAAGAATTAAGGGTCGAGCTTGACCGCAGCAACGGCAAGATCAGGGCCTTCCGGAATAACGAAGAAGTCACGAATATCGATTTCGGACGCATTGCCGCTTCCACCGCGCGCCAGGTCATCATCCAAAAGATGCGCGAGGCGGAAAAGGACGTGGTCTTCGGAGAATTCCAGGGCCGCGTCGGAGAGATCGTCAGCGGCACGGTCTACCGTTTTGAAAAAGGCAATATCGTGATCGACTTATTAGGCAAGGCCGAGGGGATGCTTCTTAAACGCGAACAATCACCTCAAGAGGAATTCAAGCAGGGCCAGCGTATGCGCGCTTTTGTCTTAGACGTGCGCAAAGATAC
>JAPLLN010000044.1 GCA_026387475.1 Candidatus Omnitrophota bacterium
GAGACATTATTTTTTATTAAATCCGTGATCACTTCTTAGTGAGTAGGCCCCAGGCAGACTTTTCTTCCCCTGCGGTCCTCAAACCTGAACATCACCTCTCCGATATCCTTATCTCTTCCGGTCTTAAGCCATAATTCCAAGGGCTGCAGCGCCGGAAGCAATAATTCCGCGCCTCCCGCGGCGTTCATCTCTTCGCGGATGACCCCTTTGATATTATTCAAAACCCGCAAACCCAGCGGTAAATAAGAATACGCACCGGCCATGAGCATCCGGACGGAGCCGGAGCGCAAAAGCAGCTGGTGGCTTATGGATTCCGCTTCCTGCGGGGTTTCTTTTAAAGTGGGGATAAAAGTCTTTGTCCAAAACATTAGTTTAGTCCTTTTTAAATAAGTCGTCCGATAGATTTATTCCTGCTTTTTTAAACAACTGCATGAATACCGGTTTTACTCCGGTAGCCTTCCATCTTCCTTTGACCTTGCCGCCGGCATCCACCCCATCGATATCGTAAACAAAAATATCCTCTAAATTCACCTGCCCGTCTTTCAAGCCGTTGACCTGCGTGATCCGGGTTATCCGCCTGCCTCCATCGACCAATTGATCCTGCTGTATAATAAGGTGTATTGCCGCGGCGATCTGGCGGTGGATCACTTCAAGGTTGATCGGGACACCCGAAGTCAGAATCATCGTCTCAAGGCGATAGATCACTTCCTGCGGGGTATTAGCGTGCAGCACTGCTAATGAACCGGTGTGGCCCGAGCAGATAGCCTGAAGCATATCCAAGGCCTCCGAACCGCGGATCTCGCCCAAAATTATCCTGTCCGGCCTCATGCGCAGAGAGTTCTTAAAAAGATGCCTGATAGTAACTTCGCCTTTCCCTTCGATATTCGCAGGCCGGGATTCGAGCCTGACCACGTGCGGCTGGTTAAGATGAAGCTCCGCGGTATCTTCGATGGTGACGATCCTCTCGTCGTTACTTATGTATCCCGATAGTACGGCGACGGTCGTAGTCTTACCTGTACCGGTTGCGCCGGCAAACAGCATATTCACTTTGGCCTTGATGCAGGCAATAAGAAAATCCGCCATGCGGTGATCCAACGTCCCCAGCCTTATCAGGTCATCGGCTCCGACGATATCTTTGGAGAATTTCCTGATCGTGATTGTCGGGCCGTCTAATGCCAGGGGCGGAATGATAATATTCACGCGCGAACCGTCCTTTAAAGAGAGGTCCGTAAAAGGGTACGACTCGTCTACGCGCCTGCGGGTAGGAGCGAGGAGTTTGAATATCAATGCGCTAAGCTGCTGCTCATTGTCAAAAGTGACCCCGGTAAGCTTAGTCACCCCGTCTTTTTCGGCGAAGATCTTGTCGGGTCCGTTGATCATTATTTCGGTTATCCCCGGGTCTTTAAGCAGGGTTTCGATGGGGCCGAATCCGTGAAACTCATCCATCAACTCCTCGATCACCTTCCTCTTCTCTTCGGCGGATATGACCATACGCTCAAAGTTCAGCGCTTCATCTACGGCAAGCATGATCGCGTTCCTTAATTCCGCCTCGTCTACGGAATCCTGGGAAAAGATGTTGATGTGTTTCGCGATGAATTGCCTGCGCACCCGGTCTTTGATATTCTTATTAACCATGCATCTTCTCCATTTCCTTTAATAAGACTGCGACGCAATCATTATAGGATATTTTTCGCACGGCTTTCCCCTTTTTAAAAAGCATCCCCTCGTTTTTGCCGAAGGCAACTCCAATATCCGCTTCCAGCGCTTCACCGGGGCCGTTGACGACACAACCCATGACCGCAACCTTTAAAGGCCGGGTCAATAGTCGATTGTCTATAGTCGATAGCTTACTCTCCAACTCCCCTACTATCTTTATGAGATCAACCTCGCACCTGCCGCAGGTCGGGCAACTGACGATCTGCGGTCCGAAAGCACGCAGGCCCAAAGATTCCAGAATATCCCGCGCTGCCTCAATCTCTCTTACCGGGTCATCGGTAAGCGATACCCTTATTGTATCGCCTAAACCCTCCAAAAGCAACGCCCCAATCGCCACCGACGACTTGATTGCCCCGGCAAAAGGGGTCCCTGTCGCGGTCACTCCCAAATGAAGCGGATAATCGCAAAGTCGAGCTATCTTGCGGTACGCCTCAACCGTATCTAATACGGTGTTAGCCTTCAAAGAAATAACCAGGTCGTGAAACTTAAGCCGCTCAATGATCTTTATGTAATTTAAAGCGCTGGCAGCCAATTTTTCCGGCATAGACTTTCCCGGCTTACCTTTGACCGAGCCTGAATTAAGCCCGATACGCAGAGGTATCTTTGCGTTTTTTAATGCCGAGACAACCGCTTTTACCTGTTCGGGTTTATTGATATTACCCGGATTAAGCCGTATTTTATCCGCGCCGTTATCAATGGCCGCGATAGCCAGGCGCCAGTCAAAATGAATGTCCGCGACTAACGGGATATTTATTGCTGCCTTTATGTTTTTTATCGCCCCTGCGTCGGCATTATCCTTGACTGCGACCCGAATGATCTCGCAGCCCGCTTTCTCCAGGCCTTTTATCTGGCGCACCGTATTCTCGACATCAGAGGTCTTGAACTTGCTCATCGATTGAATTGCTACCGGATGAGCCGAACCTATACTTACCGCGCCGATCTTTACTGTCCGGGTTTTTCTTCTTTTTAAATTCATTTTATTAATTTATGTATTTTGTCGCCGAAGAGGCGCACGATATCGTTATAAGTGACCAAAACAGCAAGGGTAATGATCAGCGATACGCCTATGCGCGTAATAATATTCTCCGTCTTTACGCTCAATCCTTTTCTGCGCAATTTTTCCACGCCCAGCAAAAAGATATGCCCGCCGTCCATAACCGGCAGAGGCAGGAGATTGAATATCCCGAGGCTGATGCTTAAAATAGCCATCAGATGCATCACCGCAATCAGGCCCACGCTTGCCGCTTTGCTGGTAATATAAAATATCCCTAACGGCCCGGTGACCGAATCGCGCAGGGATAATTTACCGGTGATCATCCGGCCTAACCCGATATAGGTCAGACGGGTAAGCTCCCAGGTCTGCCTCAACCCGAGCCACCCCGAGATTAAAAACCCGTGCCTTACCTTGATTATCTCATCATAAGGCGTGATGCCGATGAGTCCCACGCTGCGCTTGGCGCCCATCTGATCATCGACCTGTTTTTCCCTTATTCTGACACTGACATCAAAATTTTTATCTTTTCTTAAGACCGATAGTTTTACCGAGTCCTCGGTCTTCTTGGAACGGATGATACTTTGCATATCGTCCCAATACAAGACAGTTTTTCCGTCTATAGCCGTGATCTTATCCCCTACCTGAAGGCCGGCCTCTTTAGCGCCCATCCCCTCGAGGAGGCCTCCTACCTTTGCAGTAAGCGTGGGATATCCGGCGAAGAAAATCACCCAAAAGAATAGAAAGCCTAATACGTAATTTAAAAGCGGCCCGGCGAATATTATCTGGAAGCGTTCTCCCGGGGTCTTAGAATAATATTCGTAGGGCTTTCCCGAATATTCCTCCAGATTATCTCCGGCAAGTTTTACGAACCCTCCCAGAGGTATCGCGGCAACGCTATATTCGGTCCCGTCTTTTGTCGTTTTCCAGAGCTGCGGCCCGAAACTCAGAGAAAATTTTTCCACGCGCACGCCGACACGCTTAGCGGCGAGTAAATGCCCGAACTCATGCACAATAATGAGCACGCTTAAAATTAGAATAAATATTAAAAGAGTAAGCATATCAGTTTAAATCCTCGATCGCTTTACGCGCATCTGTCCTGGCGCAATGATCAGCGCAGAGTATCGCGCTTAAATCCGGAGAGCGCTTAACGCGGTGCCTGCGCATCACTTTTGCGGTTACCTCCGGTATATCGTTAAATCTTATGCCGCCGGAGAGGAATTCCTCCACCGCGACCTCATTAGCGGCATTCATCACCGCAGGCATAGTCCCTAATTCCCGCGCTGCCGCATAAGCCAGCCCTAAAGACGGGAACTTTTTTAGATCCGGGGTTTCAAAAGTAAGACTATTTAATTTAGCGAAATCCGGAGCCTGCAGCCTGTTCTTAAGCCTCTCCGGATAAGTAAGGGCGTACTGAATAGGGATACGCATATCAGGCTGCGACAATTGAGCCATGACTACCCCGTCGTTAAATTCGACCATAGAGTGCACTATTGCCTCGGGGTGGATGATTATCTCCACCATTCCGGAAGAGACCCCGAACAAATGCATCGTCTCCAATAATTCCAACCCCTTGTTCATCAGGGTCGCGGAATCAACCGTGATCTTCCTGCCCATCTTCCAGCGGGGATGATTAAGGACTTCCTTTATGGAGATATTTCTAAAATACTGTTTGGGCTTATCCTTAAAGGGCCCGCCGGAAGCGGTAAGATATATTTTCTTCAGGCTCCTCTTATTTTCGCCTTCAAGGCACTGCCAGATCGCGGATTCCTCGCTGTCTACGGGGAGTATTTTTACTTTATTTCTCGCCGCGGCAGCCATAACCAGAGGCCCGGCCATGACCAGCGCTTCTTTATTCGCAAGGGCGATCTGCTTTTTGTATTTTATGGCTTCGATCAAAGGCAAGAGCGCGCCCGCTCCGCTAATAGCCATTAATACATGGTCGATCTTCTTCTGACTGACTAACGCGCTTAAGCCTTCAGCCCCGTCGAAGAAACGGATATTCCGGCTTACTTTTTTTCTTAACTTGGCCGCTGCAGTTAAATCACTGACCCCTACAAAGAGCGGTTTAAATTCCCTGACCTGATCGTAAAGTTTAGCGCAATTCGCGTTAGTGCTCAACGCCACTACCCTGAATTCGCGCGGGAATTCCCTGATAACCTTAAGCGCGCTCTCCCCGATGGATCCGGTAGAGCCGAGAATAGCGATATTCTTCATTTTAAGACTACGCTCATATAGAAATAAAAAGCTGGAGCGGTAAACAGGAGGCTGTCTATTTCGTCGAGTATCCCGCCCATCCCCGGGATAATATTCCCTGAATCTTTGACCTGACAGTCGCGCTTGATCAATGATTCGGAGAGGTCTCCCAGTTGGCCGATTATCCCGCAACCCAAGCCTAAAAACGCAAGATGCAGATAACTAAAAGGCAGGAAAGATTTACAGGCTAGCCCGCCGATAATACTGAAGATCAAACCGCCTAAAGCACCCTCCACCGTCTTCTTGGGGCTGATGCGCGGCAGTAGAGGATTCTTACCAAGGCGCGAACCGACAAAATACGCGCCGATATCCCCTAACTTCGTCATTAAAAGCACGGCGGTCAAAAGGCCCATCCCATAGGGCAGATAGATGATCTTAATAAGAAAAGAAAAAAACCAGGAAACATACAATATGCCAAATAGTGTCGTAGATATATCTATGATCACTCCGGAGCTCTGCCTGCGCCTGAACTGCATAAGGATGAGGAACAGGAGTATTATGACGATAAAAAGCAATTCCCATTTCTTGGTCGGCTCAAAACGCGAGACCATGGACAAAGGTATAAGCACCCCGATACCTATACCGACGTATTTATAAATGTTCACCCCTTTTTTCTCAAGCATGGTAAAAAATTCATAGAGGCCCAGGGCGATAAAAACAGTGATGATTACGCCGCATAGCGAGAAAGACAGGAGCGCGCGCCAGTCGATATAGAGCGCAGCCGCGATGATCAAAATAAGCACAGTACCGCTTAGTATCCTTTTAGTGAGCATCTACCTTGCCAAACCTCCTCTCCCTCTTTTTAAACTCATCGATGGCGTCGAGCAAATCGGCTTTGGAAAAATCCGGCCAATATTTATCAGGAAAATATAATTCCGTATACGATAGCTGCCAGAGCAGGAAATTGCTCACGCGCAGCTGTCCGCTGGTGCGTATCAACAGGTCCGGGTCAGGAAGCCCCTTAGTATAAAGATACTGCGAAAAGGCTTTTTCATCGAGCGAATTAACTTTGACCGCACCTTTGACAACGTCGTTAGCGAAAGATCTTGCCGCATCCACTATCTCCTGCCTTGACCCGTAATTCAACGCCAAGCACACGGTCAACCCGGAATTCTTTTGAGTCTTGGCCTCTGCTTCCTTAAGTTTATTCTGCAATTGCTTAGGTACGGGCTCGCCCCTGCCGATCACCCTCAAACGGATATTATTCTTATCCAGGTTCTTGATCTCTTCTTTAAGAAAATGCCCCAAGAAACTCATCAGCATCTTTATTTCGTTCTTAGGCCTGTCCCAATTCTCGGATGAAAAGGCGAAAAAAGTGACTACCTCCACCCCTGACTCTGCGCAGGCCTTGATGATCTCTTTGACCCGCTTTATCCCTTCGCGATGCCCGGCGGTGCGAGGCAGGCCCCTCTCTCTTGCCCAGCGGCCGTTACCGTCCATGATTATCGCGATGTGCTTTGGTATCTTATCCGGCATTATTGATGGACCTTATAATCTATGTTCGGAAATATATTATCTTTACTCTCTATATCCGCGAGCCACCCCTCATCTATGGAATTGGATTTTATGTCTTCGTAGAGCCGGGTAAACCTTAAGAGATGGTCTTTAGTCCTTTTTACGGCGTAACTTGTATGGGTGCCTGTCCCCAGGATAAAACCCCAGTCAGAACTCTGCGCGAGCAATAATTCGCGCAACGCCTGATTAAGCGCTCTTTTCAATGCGCCCGAGGAATTCCGGTATGTAGTAGCCAGCTCGGTCATCCTGTCAGAGGCCTCATGCAAGTGGCGGTATATCCAGTCATTCGAGCCCTGCAGCCACATCTCGCTGTAACCCTTCCATCCCCAGCTGGACATCGAAGGAGTGATCACCTGATTGCGGGGATTCTCTTCCAAATACTCCGAAGGCGTGATCAAACGGATCACATCCTGGTCGCAGGCGATCTTGCGGATAAGAAAGTCTATCCACATCGGGCCCTCATACCACCAGTGGCCGAATAATTCCGCGTCATACGGCGATATGATCAGGGGTTTGCGCTGCATAAAGTCAAAAAGATAATCCGTCTGCTTCTGGCGGTTGAACATAAAATTACCCGCCTGCTGCGCCGCCTTCTCCCTCGCCCACTCCGGCACATAAGGCTCTTTACGGTCCCCCGGCCCGGTGATGCGGTAATATTTTATCCCGGTATTTATCCTCACTCCGTCGGGATGTATATAAGGCTTGATGTAATCAAAAGGCAGGTCAAAACCGATATCGCGGTAAAATTCACGGTAATTAAAATCTCCGGGATAGCCTTCGATAGAAGACCAGACCTGTTTCGATGATTCCAGATCCCTTCCGAAAGCGGCGACTCCCGTTCCCTTGCAATAAACCGGAGCGAATACGCCGTATTTGGGCCGCGGTGTCCCGTGCAATATGCCGTGAGAATCGGTAAAAAAGTATTTTATCCCCGCTTCTTTTAATATTTCGTCATGGCCAGGATGATATCCGCACTCCGGAAGCCAGATGCCTCGGGGCTTCCTTCCGAATACACTCTCGTAATGCTGCGCTGCCACTTTTACCTGGGCCCTAACGGATGCGCGGCAGACGTCCATCAGCGGAAAATATCCGTGGGTCGCCCCGCAGGTAATAATCTCTAATTTTCCCAGGTCCTGGAAATTCTTGAACGCGGCGACCAAATTGCGGTTGTATTTTTCAAATATATAACGCGCGTGTTTAAAATCCGCGAGATATTTATTGGCAAGAGTATTAAATTGCGGCTCATGCCTGGTGCGCTCGATCTCGTGATGCGCTAAATCGATCAGCCTGTTGATATGCTTAAGATAGCGCTCTTGCAAAAGGGCGTCCATCAGCATCGATGTCAAAGTCGGGCTCAAGGTCATGGTAACGCGGAAATCTATCCCGTCATTGACCAGGCCTTCAAAAACCGTGATAAGAGGAACATAGGTCTCGGTGATGGCTTCGTAAAGCCAGTCCTCTTCGAGAAAGTTCTCATGCTCGGGGTGCCGGACATAAGGCAGGTGCCCGTGCAGGACTAAACTTAAGTATCCTTTATTCATTTTTTAAAGATTGAAGTTACGGATGAGACGCCGGATGAAAGCACGTGCTTAAACCTCTCCTGCCAGCCTTTACCGACCGGAGAGCTCTTCCCGAAACCAAAACCCATACCGTAGAGCCGGGCGAACATATCGTCTGGTATCATCCACTCTTCGTCGGTTATCCATGACGGGCCGTCCAAAGGAGTGCTTACGGTATTGGAGCGCACTATAGTTATAAATCTTCCGTCCGGCAGGCGCAGGCCCAGATCCACGCACCATGATCTGCCCGGACCGGCGGTGTCGATGTACCAGCTTGTAGCATGGATATCGATGTTGATGTCAAAATAGCGGTGCGCGTTTGCACCGTTAAATATTATATGGCTTACGTCATAGACGCGCAATACCTTCTTCGCTTTATAAAAAGCATCTCCCAATTCGGACTTTAACCTGTCCCAGGTGGAATTTCTTATCTGCCAGTAGGTATAGAGCCACCACGGGTCGCGCACGCATAAGACGATCTTTTCGGAGTCATATTGCCCGGGGAGGTCTTGAGGAGAGACCCTCTGCCCGCTCCACTGCTGCGGATGCGAAAACTTAGCCTGCTGGGCAGCCAGCTGATGCGAAGAAGGAGGCCCCTTCTTATCTATTTTACCGGGGCGCGCAAGGACAGGCTCTTTTTTCTTCCTGGCAAATATATTCTTCGGGGACAGCTTCTTGATCTTTTCTTTTATCTTTGCCATAATCTTCATTCGACCTGCCCTCCCTCCAATAAAAAAGGGGAGATTATCCCCTTAGTTTAAGAACTATTCGACTCGTTCTTTTCCCCCTTATCTCATAGGTTATCTCTTGCGCGATTTACACTTTTTAAGGTCTTCTTCGAGCGATTCTTTAGTATTAGTGAGCTTGGCCAGCTCATCCTTGAGGCTCTTGCTGATCATCTGCTCCTCAAGGAGTTCCTTCTTGGCCCCTGCCAGTTCGCTGTTAGCTTCCTGCAGGGCCTTATCTTTGGACTTGATTCTTTCTTCCATAGCTACCTTCTCTTGAGAAGATTTGCTCATCTTCTCTTCGAGGTCAAGGCGGCCGGCCATCTCTTTATCCCGCGCCAGCTTCTGCTTATACGCGCCGGAACAGGAACTTATTGTGCCGATAAGAAGCAAAAGGCACAGGACACCCAAAACTATTATGGCCAGGTTCTTTATTCTTTCGTCCATACTTTTATTTTAAATTTGCCGGAGGCGTTGAATCATTTCCGGAAGAACCCTTTCCTTCTCTTACTTTTGTCGTCTTCGGCAGGATAACGATCTCAACCCTGCGGTTTAACTGACGGCCTTCCTTAGTATCGTTGGAAGCTACCGACTGAAATTCGCCGTAACCGATGGCGGAAAGGCGTTCAGGAGCGATACCTTCTTCCTTATTAAGATAGTGCAGAACGGCAAGCGCCCTGGCGCTGGAGAGTTCCCAGTTGGACTTCCACTTTGAACGCGCGATCGGGACATTATCCGTATGGCCTTCGATACCTATGTTGAAATCCGCCATGTTCTCTTTCAAAACCGCGGCCACTTTGTTAAGTATATCATGGGCCTCTGGCCGGATCTTAGCTTTACCCGAATCAAACACCAAGTCGCCGACGACGGTAATGACCAGCCCTTTCTCCATCATTTGTAATTTGACCTGCTTGTCGCTGATCTCCCCGCTTAAACGCTCCTCAAGAAGTTTCTTAGCCTGAGTAAGCTCGTCAAGCTGGCTGGATAATTCTTCGATCTTATTGGCGTCCGACCTTTTGCCCGTCTGGAATATAAAGGTGCAACCTGCCAGGCCGAACCCGATGACCGCTATTAAAACAGTTTTTAAGATTTGTTTTTTCATACTCACATCTCCTTTTTGGTTGAAGTTCAATATAACACAAGCCCCCCGGCTAGTCAAGGAATTTTAGCCGGCTATTGGGCTAGACAAATATAGTTTCTTTGCGCGCGGAGCCTACGGAGACCATGGAAATTTTTGCCTTCAGCAGATCCTGCAGGCGCGCGAGATAATCTTTAGCGTTGGGATGTAACTGGCGGTAATGTTTAGGCTTAAGCTCACTCTCCGGCCAACCGGGAAGCTCCTCATATACCGGCTTGGCGTTGACTAAGGCCTCCTGATCGCGGGGTAGAACCTTAAACCGCTTACCTTTATATATATATGACGTGGCTATCTTGATACTTTTGAGCCCATCCAGGACATCCATCTTCATTATTGCCAACTCCGTGATCCCGTTAAGCATAACCGACTCCCTGACCATCACCGCGTCAAACCAACCGCAGCGCCTGGGCCTTCCGGTAGTCGCGCCGAACTCATGGCCCTTGGCGCGGATCACCTTACAAAAAGCTTCATCGAATTCGGTAGGGAACGGTCCTTCGCCGACGCGGGTCGTGTAAGCCTTGGCTATGCCTATGACTTTATTTATTTTAATGGGAGCGACGCCCGTCCCGGTGCACGCGCCTCCAGAAGTAGCCGAAGACGAAGTAACAAAAGGATAGGTCCCGAAATCGATATCCAGAAAAGTCCCCTGCGCGCCTTCAAAAAGCAAATCCTTCTTTTTATCGATAGCGTTATTTAACAAGAGCGCCGTATCGCAGATAAAAGGCTTAAAGATCAAACCGTATCTTAAGTATTCTTTATAGATAGAGTCAAAATCAAAACCATGATGGCCGTAGACCTTCTTAAAGATCTCGTTCTTTTCTTTAAGGTTATCCGTTAATTTGTCGCGTAAGACTTTAGGGTTTAATAGGTCGATCATCCTTATGCCGCAGCGGTTGATCTTATCGGCGTAGCACGGGCCTATCCCTCTTCCGGTAGTCCCGATCTTATGCGCCCTCTTGGTCTCGCGCAACTGGTCGAGTATCCTGTGGTACGGCATGATCACGTGCGCCAGGTCGGAGATCTTTAAGCGGCCGGCTGCTTTGATACCGTAAGCCTCCAGATCTTTAAGCTCGCGCAGCAATACCGGCGGATCGATGACCACACCGTTGCCGATGCAGCAGATCTTTCCCGCGTGTAAGATGCCCGACGGGATAAGATGAAAGATATACTCCTTATCTCCGACGACCACGGTATGCCCCGCGTTGTTCCCTCCCTGATAACGCACGATGTAGTCCACCTTCTGGGATAAGATGTCGATCATCTTACCCTTACCTTCATCGCCCCACTGTGCGCCTACTATAACAATGTTCATATTACGGCACCATTGTAAATATTTTGCGCGCGATATCCGGATAGGTCGCGATAAATTTCAATTCTTCGTCGACCAGAGGCTTCTGGTTGTGCACATTGGCGTAACGCACCAATTCCAATACCTCTGTCGCTTGCGCGTCATCCTTAAAAGCTACTTCAAGCTTCTCATAGACGTTGCGGAAACCTTTGATCCCGGAATATTCTCCGGCGGTGATCTTCCTGCCGGTCTCGATTATCTCCGGCTCCCCTCTTCCCAGCTCTTCGAAATCATAGAGTTCATAATTGCGCCTGTCTTTCAACGCCCCGTCGGCGTGTATCCCTGATTCGTGGGCAAAGGCATTGGAGCCAACGCCCGGCTGATTGATCGGGATCGGGACCCCAAAAGCGTAAGATGCGTATTTGCAGATCTTCCAGGACATCTTAAGGTTCACCCGGGGATCAAGCTCGTAACCTTCCATCCCGCTTCCGTATTTAACGGCCAAAATTACCGAGACCAGGTCGGCGTTTCCCGCGCGCTCACCCATTCCGTTGACGCAGGTATTTATGTAGGCGTCGCAGCCGGAATCATTCGCGGAGCGCGCTCCGGCCAAGGAATTAGCCACTACCAGGCCCAAATCATTATGGCAGTGAATTTCCATAGGAAGTTTGACCGCCTCGGCCAGAAGTTTTATTCTCTCGTAAATGCTGAAAGGCGTATCGCAGCCGAGCGTATCGCAGTAACGGATTCTCGCCGCCCCCGCTTCTTTGGCCGCTAACGCAAATTCTATTAAATAATCCATTTTAGTGCGGGAGGCATCCTCGGCGTTTACCCCGACAGACTCCGCCCCGAATTTTTTTGCTTCCTTGACCCCTTCGACCATCTCTTTGATTATCGAAGCGTGGTCAAGCTTGCCCTTGAACTTATGGACGATCATCTGATCAGAGGTCGAGATCGAAAGGTTTAAGAATTTCAAATGCGGGACGAGTTTAAAGGCATTTTTAACATCATCCTTTGTCGCCCTAAGCCAGCCGCTAAGCATGATCGGGACTAACGCGCCCCTTTTTACCAGGTCGAGGTTGGCGTTCAAATAATTCGTCTCGTGGCGGGTAAGCGGAAAACCGAATTCCGACTGATGCACGCCCATATTATTAAGGTATATATTGATCATGGTCTTCTGCAGCTTGGATAGACATATGCGCGAAGTCTGCACCCCGTCGCGGTTGGTCACATCAAGAATGTAGATCTTAGGCTTATTGCTCATATCTCACCTCTTTAGTATTTTCTTAAGTTCCTCTTTCGAAGGCGCGCTTTTAGACGCGAATACCTCCTGATTATCCATTAAATAAGTCGGGCCCAGCATTATCTCCAGTTCTTTATTAAGGGCGATATTTGCTTTTAAGAGTTCTTTGCCCTCTTGCCCGCGGGCGCAAGTCTTGATCTTGTTCAGATCCAGGCCCGCGGCGCAATCTTCCCACCATGTGCTGTTGTTTTGAGCAGAACGGCAAGAAATATAATCCCAGAATCTATCCGCTTGATACTTCTGCACGCAGACCGCGCGCAGGTCTTCTTCGACCTCAATGCTGCCCCTGGGCGCGTCAAATCCGTCATCTTTGGTAACCGCGAGCAGGTGGACCTTGGGATTAAAATCCTTCAAGGCATCGAGGAGCTTCTTGCCGTCCGGGTCAAACAAACTTATAAAAACATCGAGGCTCCCTTTTGTCTTATTCCTGCCTAAGAAAAAGGACATCCCGCTGACTTGCGGCTTGAGCAAATAGTAATCGCCTTCCAGCTCCATGCTGTCTTTCAGGACGTTAAAGGCCTTCTCTTTTTCGATCTCTCTGCCTAAAAGATACGCCGGGAGCCCCTTGATGTTAAAATCCTGAATAAACTTCTGCGCCTCCTTATTCGGATAATACAGGTAAGCCGGCGTAAGGCCCGGGATCTGATTAGTCAGCGCCTTAGTAATGATCTGGGTATCGCAGGTAGAGCAATCCTTGGAAGTAATTATAGTGACCGGGACTTTATGCGCCTCGCTGAACATACAGGTTGAATCATTGGCGCCCGGGTTCTGGCATAATCCGATCATGCCTTCCTTCTTGCAATCAGAATCCTGAAAGCAGCGCGGAAGAATAGCCGATATTTCCGGATCATCGGATATCTTATCGGAGAGCCGGATATCTTCGGCCTTATTTGAGATTATTTTATTGTCTTTAATATTTAACACTGCCTTGCATAATTTACGTCCCTGCCACGCTGGTTTGAGTATGAGCGTCTGGCCGGAGTTTTCGCTGCTTCCGCCTTCCGCTCCGGAGTAACCGGAAATAATAACATCGATGCCGGCGATATCCGTTGAGAGCTGTTTGTTTACATTGTCGGGTAACTGGCTTAAGAGTACGATGATCTGCGCGCCGGACTTCCTTGCCTGCGTTACCGCGCCGGTTATACTCTCTTTGTAATCCAGCAATTGTTCCCCTTCTGCCTTCTTACCCGCAGCCGGAGGGGTTATCCCCACGATCCCGACCTTGACTCCCGATACATCTTTTATCAGATACGGCTCTACCTTTTTTGCCGTAAAATTAGCGGACAAGAAATTTAAACCCGAAGAGGCGATCGCCTCCTTAAGATAATTGCTGCCGAAATTAAATTCATCGACGCTTACCGCGACCGCGTCGTACTTCATCGACTCCATAGCCTTTAAGTTTATCGCCGTGCGCAGTTTATCCGTCACGGCATTCTGGGAATATTCATCCCTGGCGCCGCCGGCAAAGAAATTACCGGAGTCTAAAACCAAAGCCCCGGGATATTTTCTCCTTAATTCCTTTAAGAGTGCCGCCCTGCGGGCTATTCCGCCGTCTTTTTCTATAGGACATGAGCAGGTATAAAGCATGGCGTGAGTATCGCCGGTATAAAGCAAAGTGATCTCTTTCGCCGACGATGCATAAGTCACCAGCCAAAAGGCGCAAGCCGCTATTACAAACAAAAGAACCCCGGATACCTTAAAGAATGTCTTGTTTTTCATGTCTTGATCACCTTCACCGTCAGAATATTCTCCAGCTTCTTGATCTTTTCCTGGATATCCGCGGATACTGGGCTATCAACGTTCAAAATACTGATCGCTTTCCCTCCCGGCTTGTCGCGGCCGAAAGTCATCGCCGCGATATTGATGTCGTGCTTACCCATAAGCGAACCCAGGCTTCCGATCAAGCCCGGCTTATCCCAGTTGCGGATAAAGACCATGTGGCCTATCGGAGAAAGGTCGAGATAATACTCGTCGACCTTAACTATCCTCGGCTGTTTATTAGCAGAGAGAGTACCCAAGACCCTTCTCGTCTCTTTATCGGTCTTGATCTCCAATTGTATTAGATTTACGAATTCCGCTTCTTTGGAAGATTTTGCTTCGTTGATCTTTATCCCTCTTTCTTTAGCCAGGCCCACGGCATTGATAAAATTCACCGTCTCCTGCATGACCGGATATAAGACCCCTTTTACCAAAGACATGGTCAAGGCAGTCAGATCATGTTTGATGATCTCTCCGCCGTAAGTGATGTTTAATTCTTCTACCCTTCCTTCAGCCAGCTGGCTGGCAAATGCGCCGATCTTATCCGCCAGATTTATATAAGGCTCGATGATCTTGCTCACCTCTGCCTCTAAACAGGGATAATTGGCGGCATTGCGCACGCCTTTACCTAATAAAGCGTCGCGCACGATCTCGGCGACTTCGATGGACACGTTTACCTGCGCTTCTTCCGTCGAGGCCCCCAGATGCGGAGTTGTAATGACGTTATCGAATTTTATCAGCTCGCTTTCGGGTGATAACGGCTCCTGCTCAAAGACATCCATCGCCGCTCCCGCCACCTTGCCTTCTTTGATAGCTTTAGCCAGCGCCTCTTCGTTGATTATCCCTCCGCGCGCGCAGTTGATCATGCGCACGCCCTTTTTCATGATCGCAAATTGCTTATCCGAGATCATGTGGCGGGTCTCCGCCGTAAGAGGGGTATGCACGGTGATATAATCCGACTGCTCCAGAAGATCTTTTAACTCGACACTCTCTACTCCGATGCCTTGGGCTACTTCCCTGGATAGAAACGGATCGAATGCCAGGACCCTCATCCCGAAAGATAAAGCGCGCTTGGCTACTTCGGAACCTATTCTGCCGAACCCGGCAATACCCAGGACTTTTCCGTAGAGCTCCACACCCATGAATTTCGAGCGCTTCCACTCCCCTTTTTTCATCGAGGCGTTTGCCTGCGCGATATTCCTTGAAAGGGCCAGGATCATGCTGAAGGTATGCTCCGCGGTGGAGATCGTATTTCCCGCCGGGGTATTCATAACGATGATGCCTTTTTGCGTGGCAGCATCCAGGTCCACGTTATCAAGGCCGACGCCCGCGCGTCCGACAACCTTTAATTTCGCGGCGGCAGCAATGATATCTTTATTCACCTTAGTGGCACTGCGCACTACCAGCCCTTCGTAATCTTTTATGATTTCTTTTAACGCGTCGGGTTTCAAGTCAGTTTTTACGTCGACCTGGAACTCCTTGACCTCTCTTAAAATCTTCAACCCTTCCTCGGAAAGAGGATCGCTTACCAGAATCTTGATCATAAGTATCTCCTTACTTTAAGAATACCTCTTCTGCCGCTTTTACTCCCGCTCCCAGGCTGAATTTATAGCCCATCTGGGTCAGGACTTTTTCCAGGCATGAAACACCGGTGATAATATCGAACTCTTCGATAAAGCCCATGTGGGCAAAACGGAATATTTTTCCCTTTAATTCAGCCTGTCCGCCGGCGATAGTCACGCCATAAGTATCGCGCATGGTCTTGACCAGCTTCTCTCCGTCAATTCCGGCGGGGACCTTTACCGCAGTCACCACATCAGATGGAGCGGTCGGCGCGAATAATTCCAGGCCCAATCCTTTCATCGCCGCCTTAGTGGCATCCGCCATCTTCTTATGTCTGGCGAAGATATTAGCAAGCCCTTCTTCTTTAATCATCTTTAAAACTTCGACCAAAGGAATGATCAAAGTGATTGCCGGGGTAAATGCCGTATCTGTCTTATCCAGGGCCTTCTTGGCCTTTCTTAGATCAAAATAATAGCGCGGCGATTTAGACGCCTCGACCAATTTCATCGCTTTGGGGCTGGCTGAAATAAAACCTAAACCCGGAGGAAGCATAAGCCCTTTTTGCGAACCCGAAACTACTACGTCGCAGCTCCATTCATCTGACTTTAGATCAATAGCGCCTAATCCGCTGATGGCATCCACCACCAGAACCGCGGGAGTCTCTTTGGCGATCTTTCCGATGGCCGCGATATCGGTAGCCGCACCCGTCGAGGTTTCGCACAAAGTCGTGAATACAGCCTTGATCTTAGGGTTAGCCTTTAATCTCTTGGCGATCTCCTGCGGCTCGACTGCCTTACCCCATTCTACGTCGATGACCTCTGCGGTTATCCCGAAGGCCTTGCATAATTCCGTCCATCTTTCTCCGAATTTTCCCGCCTGCACGGTCAGCGCAGTATCCCCGGGCGAAAGCAGATTGATCACCGCTGCCTCCATCGCGCCCGTTCCGGATGAGGCTAACATAAAAACGTCGTTAGCAGTCTGATATACATACTTAAGCCCGTCACTCGCCTCTTTGATGACTGCCTGGAATTGCGGGGTGCGGTGATGTATTATAGGCCGCGCCATTGCTTCTAAAACCTGGGGCGGTAAAGGGGTAGGGCCGGGAGTAAGCAAAATATTTTTTCTCATAAAATCCTCCTCAATTTCAAATTACTAAGCGCTAATTACTAATGAATGACTAATTTCTAATAATTAAACATTAGTAATTAAAAATTCATTAGTCATTAGGATTTAGTCATTAATAATTTATAAAATTATTTCTTCTTCTTTTCCTGTGAAACAATGACCTCGTCGATCAGGCCGTAATCCTTAGCTTCCTGCGCCGACATAAAATAATCGCGGTCAGTATCCTTAACCACTTTCTCCATCTTCTGACCGGTATGCTTTGCCAGTATTTCGTTGATCCTGTCGCGCATATTCAAGATTTCTTTCGCGTGGCGCGATATATCTTCGGCCGAACCCTGCATCCCGCCCCAGGGTTGATGTATCATCACCCGGGAATTCGGCAATGCATGGCGTTTTCCTTTGGTGCCGGCGCACAAGAGCAAAGCACCCATACTTGAGGCCTGGCCTACGCAATAAGTAGCGACGTCGCATTTAACAAACTGCATAGTGTCGTAAATGGCTAAACCCGCGGTTACTGATCCTCCGGGAGAATTGACGTAGACCGAAATATCCTTATTTACGTCCTCCATCTGTAGAAAAAGCATTTGTGCAACGATCAGATTGGAGACGTAATCATCAACGGGCGTGCCGATAAAGACTATGCGTTCTTTTAACAGGCGCGAGTAGATATCATAGGCGCGCTCATAACCGCGCGCGGTCTGCTCGATTACCATCGGGACCAGTGTCTGGGCCTTAATACTCATATCTACCTCCTTGGTTAGTTTGTCTTCCAATCTGCCTCCTTTAATAAAAACTCCATTACGTGGCGCGGCATATGGTCGTCAACCGGAAGCTTTTCAATTTTAGCTATCGCCGATAAGACCAGATAGATCTTGACCTGCTTTACCGCTTCAGGCTGCAGTTCATTCAAAAGGTTTTTCTCCTGCTCATCGATCTTATCCCGCGGGAAACCCTTTAACGCCAGATCTACTTTAGCCTGCCTGAGCATCTCCTGGCACTGCCTGTCAATAAGCGACTGGGGGATCTTGAAATCCAACCCCTTGGTCACAGCCTCGATTATCTCGTTCTCTATCCTCTGGCGCTCCTGATTCTCTTTATGCAGATAGATCTGCCTCTCCATCGCCTTCTCTAATTCCTGCATATTCGGATAACCCAGGGTGCGGGCAAAACCGTCATCGACCTTCTCAAGTTTTCTTGTTTCTTTGACCGTATCGATATTGCGCTTGATCTCCTCCGGAGTGACGCTTATGCTTTTGTAATTTATTTTTATACCTTTGTAATTCTTGACGTTTATCTCCGGGCTTGTCTCGACGATAGCCTTAAAAGATAACGCGTCGCGCTCAAGCTTGACATCGGTGATCTCGGGAAGCTCTACCACATCAAGCCCTTCCTTATCCACCGCCTGATTGTAAATATCCGGGACGAGTTCTTTTAAGACCTGTTCGTGCGCATGGGCCGCAAAGTTCTTTTCGATTATATCGCGCGGGGCCTTCCCCGGACGGAACCCCGGGACCTTAGCCTCGTCGGTTATACGCTTATAGACTTCCTCGAATTTATTCTTTACTACATCTCCGGCTACCTCCACGAATAGTTCCCTTTTGCCGCCCTCTAACTTCTTGACTTCTACTTTCATTTTATCCTTTCTTACATCCTGAACTTCTCGCCCAAATACACCTGACGTGCCTGGGGATTGTTGATTAAGTCGTTCGCCGATCCTGAAATAAGTATTTTACCGTCGGCGATCAAATAAGCCCGGTCAGTGATCGAAAGGGTCTCTCTTACGTTATGATCCGTTAAAAGTATACCCAATCCTCTCTGTTTTAATTCCTTGATGATCTCCTGCGCTTCGTTCACCACTATAGGGTCGATCCCGGAGAAAGGCTCGTCCAGTAATATGAAAGACGGATTAGTCACCAGCGCGCGGGTTATTTCCAAACGCCTTCTCTCCCCGCCGGATAATGTATAAGCCTTATTTTTAGCCAGATGCGCTATGTTCAATTCATCGAGAAGGACTTTAAGCCGGAGCAGCCTCTCCTGCCTGTTTATAGGAAGGGTCTCAAGGATAGCCATGATGTTATCTTCAACGCTTAGCTTGCGGAAGATCGAAGCCTCCTGCGAAAGATAACCTATTCCGAAACGCGCGCGCTCATGTATAGGAAGGGCTGTGATGTCATTATTGTCAAAGACGATCTTCCCGCGGTTAGGCGGGATGACACCGACGACCATATAAAAAGTAGTGGTCTTCCCGGCGCCGTTGGGGCCCAGTAGCCCGACGATCTCCCCGCGCTTGACCAAGAGGTCCACGCCTTTGACTACTTCCCTTCCGTCGTAAGACTTGGCTAAATCTTTAATTTCCAGAAGATGCATCGAAACTCAAACCCTCCTGCGAATATATCACCAACTGCGGCCTTCCGGTCAAAGTAAGTTTTTTGTCCGCCGCGGTGTAGATCGCCTCCTGGCTGAAAGAGGTATTTTCTCCGCGCACGACTTTGACGTTTCCGGTGGCTATGATCTTATCGATCTTGCTCCCCATTACCCCCGAAGGCACGGCCTTATCCGCCGGCTTATCTTCTGCGGGCTTAGGCCCGGTTTCCTTGTTCTTCGAGGGGATAAAATAAACGTCCATCTTATCGCTGTATATTTTTGAGTCCGTCCGGTCCACTAAGACATTATTCAGGAATGTCGCGATATTCTTATCGTAATCTATCTGCAGCGGCCCGTCGCAGGTGATCACGATCTTCTCTTTCACCCCGCCGGCCTTTTCATCTTTTGTAGGAAGAATGTCAAGCTTTACGTCTTTCTGGAGCGCCACTTGCTTTAGATTCGGATGCCCTATAGCGCCCTTAGCGTCGATCACCATATTCTCTCTTTGAATATTCACCGGATCTTTCGTGGAGACCAGCTGTCCCTTTCTGTCCCAATCAAGAGAGTCGGTGGTTAATTTCGTCCCGCCGGTGGTGGTGATGACCACGTCATCCTGCAAATGCACCTTGCCCTGGGCTTTGTCAAAGTCCCCTTTTTGCGCAGTGAGCTTTATGTCCTCCTGCTCTCCGTACATATTCCCGGTCACATCTTTCAGTTTAACCGTGTCGGTGAATATATCTGCGGTTTTACCGGCGAGGTCCCAGCTTTTCTTGCCCTTATCTCCGTATCCGGAGAGATTGAACTCGCTGATCTGCTGATCAGACGGCATAGCAGGCTCTTCGGCCGCGGCATAGGAGCAAATCGCGAAACCGATGAAACCAAAAACCAGAATCAACTTTTTAAACATCATATATGGCTAAAATATCGCGCCATTTATCCTGTGATTTTAATATCAACTCCGCGACTTCGCGCACAGCGCCCCTGCCTCCTGCCCTTAAAGTGACATATGAGGCGGCGAGTTTTACTTCCGGGCAGGCATTAAATACCGCTATCGGAAAACCTACCCGTTTCATAAGGCAAATATCGACCAGGTCATCGCCGACAAAACAGACTTCCTTGATATCCACTTTATATTTCTTCAGTATTTTATCCAGGACAGAACTCTTGGGAGAGATATCCGCGAAGACTTCCGCCACCCGCATATCTTTGGCGCGGGGCAATATCGAACGCGAACCCTTAGCCGTGATCAGAACGGTTTTAATACCCGCCTTGCTTAAAGCGTAGACCCCCATCCCGTCGTGCACGTCAAAGAATTTGGAATCGCGGCCGCGGGAATCATAAATGATCCTCCCGTCGGTCAAAACCCCGTCCACATCCAGAAGGAGCAGCTTGACCTTTTTAGCTAACCCCCTTAATTCCTCTTTTACTTCCAGATTAAGCATGATTATTAAGCTAAGCCCGCCTTAAGCAGGTCCTGCACGTCAAGGAGCCCGACCGGTTTATTAGATCTATCCACTACCGGCACTTCGTCTATTCTTTTTGCCTGCATTATGCGCATGGCCTCGACAGCGAGCATTTCCGGGCTGACGCTGGTAGGATTTTTAGTCATCACTTCCTTCATCTTACGCAAGGTGAGCCGGTTATCCGATTCCAGATGCCGGCGCAGGTCTCCGTCGGTAAATATCCCCTTCAATTTCCCCGAGGCGTCCACTATCGTAGCACAACCCGCGCGCGACTGGGTGATCTTCAATAAAACTTCCGAAACCCTCTTCTCCTGATTTACGATAGGGTTAGCCTTGCCGCGGCGCATAATATCTTCGACTTTTAAAAGCAACCGCCTTCCCAAAGCCCCTCCGGGGTGGAAGAACGCGAAATCTTTTTCTTTAAAATGTTTTAATTCGAGAAGACACACTGCTAAGGCATCGGTCATAGCCAGGGCTGCGGTAGTGGAAGCGGTAGGCGCTAATCCCAAGGGACAAGCCTCCTTTTTTACCGAAACATCCAAGACCACATCGCTGTATTTGGCGAGTATTGATTTTGCATTCCCCGTAAGGGCGATGATCTTGCATCCTATCTTCTTTAATAAGGGGACCAACTGCTTCATCTCTTCGGTCGCCCCGCTATTAGACAAGATTATGACCACATCATCCCCGGTAACTTTTCCTAAATCGCCGTGTATGGCTTCGGCAGTATGCAAAAATAAGCTGGGTGTGCCGGTGGAAGCGAGGGTCGCGGAAAACTTCTGGGCGATGATACCGGTCTTGCCCATACCGCTTACTATTGCGCGGCCTTTTGACTTAAGGATAAGGTTGAGTGCTCTCTGAAAATCGCTGTTGATGCGCGGCTTTAAACCTTTTATTGCGCTCGCCTCGATATCCAAAACCTCTCTTGCTCTTTTTATGACATTTATCTTCATAGCGCTTCCCTGATTTTCTTAACTTGTTTTAAAAGCCTCTCCAGCTGTTTTAAATCTATCATATTCGGCCCGTCGCAAGGCGCTTTATCCGGGTCAGGATGGACTTCTAAGAATAACCCGTCGCATCCGAAAGCGACCCCTGCGCGCGACAAACCTTCCACAAATTCTCTCTGTCCGCCGGAAACACCACCCTTTCCTCCGGGCAGTTGCACGCTGTGCGTGGCGTCGTAAATTACCGGATAACCGAATGAGCGCATGATCGCCAGGGCGCGAAAATCCGTGACTAAATTATTGTAACCAAAACTTACCCCGCGCTCGGTAATAATGATCTTTTTATTCCCGGTTGACTCTGCTTTCCTGATTATAGGCAGTATATCCCAGGGCGCTAAGAACTGCCCCTTTTTTATATTTACAACTTTACCTGTCCGGGCTGCGGCGACCACAATATCCGTCTGACGGCAGAGAAACGCCGGTATCTGGATTATATCTAGAACCTTCGCTGCTTCCGCTATCTCTTTAGCGCAATGGATATCGCTTAAGACCGGGACTTTCAATTTCTGCTTTACCTTCTGTAATACCTCCAGGCCCTTTTTCATTCCCGGGCCGCGGAAAGACTCTAAAGAAAGGCGGTTCGCTTTATCAAAGCTGGATTTAAAAATATAGGGGATGCCGAGCTTAGTCGTAATATCCAGGATCTTCTTCCCGGTCTCAAGGCAGAGGCGCTCGGATTCGATAACGCAAGGGCCGGCGATAAGCACGAGTTTATTCCTGTCTCCGATCTTGATATTTTTGACGTTTACCTGCTGCATTATTTCTTCTCGCTTTCCAGATAAGCCCTTACTTTTTCCAAGTCATCCGGCGTATCTACTCCGACGGTGTCGTGTTCAGTCTCAATGACCTTGATACGGAAACCCTCCTGAAGCACCCTTAACTGCTCAAGGCACTCGGTCTTCTCAAGGACGGATACCGGAAGCTGTTTATAAGTAAAAAGGAAATCCTTGGTATAGCTGTATAAGCCGATATGCTTGAAATAAACCGGCTGGTTGATCTCGGAATTAATAGCGCGATAGGGGATCGCCGAACGCGAAAAATAAAGCGCGAAATTATTACTGTCCACCACCACCTTGACTACGTGCGGATCGTTGATTATCGCCGGGTCTTCTATTTTCTTCATAAGGGTAGCCATGACCAGGGCCCTATCCTCTAAAAGAGCGCGGGCGACTTTTTCGATCATCACCGGCTGAATAAGCGGCTCATCTCCCTGGATATTTACTATCACCTTTACGTCCAGAGGATTTACTACTTCAGCTATTCTGTCCGTGCCTGAGAGATGCCCTTTAGAGGTAAGAACGACCTTGGCTCCGAAAGCTCGCGCCGCTTTAGCGACTATTTCCTCGTCGCAGGCGATTATCAAATCATCCAATATCTTTGCATGCCAGGCCTTCTCCCAGACATGCTGGATCTTCGGCTTTCCGCCTAAGTCAGCTAAAACC
>JAPLLN010000039.1:0-17882 GCA_026387475.1 Candidatus Omnitrophota bacterium
GTAAAGACCGGGACCGTGCATATTCTGGTAGTAAGCGGTTTTAATGTCGGCATCGTGGCGTTTATCAGCATGCTTTTCTTAAAAGTGTTAAGGGTCGCGCGAAGATGGCGCCAGGGCTTAACGATCTTAGTCCTGATAGCCTATTGCCTGATGACTGGTTCGTCTAATCCGGTTATGCGCGCCACGGTTATGGGCGTATTCTTTTTAACGGGGTTTCTGCTGGAGAGGGAGCCGGATATCTATAACGCGTTGGCTTTGGCCGCGCTATTTATCCTGATAATAAATCCCGGCCAGCTCTCGGATATCGGATTCCAACTCTCTTTTGCCAGCGTCATCGCCATAGTTTATATCTATCCTAAACTCTGCGCGTTTTTTAAGATCGATAAATTAAAGATAGGAGCAATAAAATTCCTCGCTCAAGGATTTCTTGTTTCCTTATCCGCATGGCTGGGGACTGCCGGATTCATCACTTACTATTTTAGGATTATTTGTCCGGTAACTGTCTTGGCAAATATATTCGTAGTCCCTTTAGCTACACTAATTACCTTGTGCGGTTTCAGCCTGGTGTTCGCGGGATTAGTATTGCCCGGGTTTACGCCTTATCTGGGTGCTGCCGGAGAGTGCTCAATAGCCCTGCTCTTAAGATTTAATGCCTGGGCTGCGGGGTTGCCCGGGGCGTATTTTTATCCGGGCGCATGATTTAAATTGCGAAAATACAAGTTTATTGCTAAAATATTACCTAATGATCGATTTCCTAAGCTTGGTAAACAGTTCCCTCGCCTGGACCAAGACAGTCCTCTTTAAGCCGTTCAATCTGAAAAAATGGCTTATTCTGGGTTTTGTCGCGTTGTTATCCGGGACCCTCTCCAGCGGTTCCTTTAATCTGAATCTTCCTTCCTCGAAAAGCAAAAACAAAGAAGTAAAAACATATTCAAGTTCGGCTTCCGCAGGGCAATCCGCGTCCTCCGGAAAGATAGCTGATAAACAATCTTCCCCTGACATTAAAGCGACTATCATTCAGATCCGCGATGCCTTGCGTCAACCCGGAGCCGTTCCCCTGATCATTCTGGGCGCAATATTGATACTCCTGGCCCTGGGTTTGATGTCCTGGTTGTACGCCCATTTTTCTTTCGTATTCCTCGATGACGTATTAAAGAACGACGCCTCGGTCAAGGCTCCTTTTAATGCCACGAAGGGCATCGGTGATTCTCTTTTCGCGTACTCTTTTTCTTTCTCTGTTCTGTTTACCGCTTTATTCGGCGCGCTAGGTTTCTTTTTGGTCAGAGATATCCTGCGCCTGACTATTTTTAGCCGCGGGGTAGCGGCGACGTTTTCGCAGATAATCTTCGCCTGCCTGCCTTATGCGGCCGCGATCTTACTGGCAGCTTTATTTTCCGCAATCCTATGGTTATTCATCTCGGATATTGTTTTAGTAGTTATGTATAAAGATAACGCTAAATTTTCCGCCGCGTTCCCGGCTGCCTTAAAGATCATTTCCGCGAACAAGAAGAACTTTCTGGCCTATATCTTAGTCAAATTAGTCCTAAGGATAGCCGCGGCCATGGTCTATATGTTTATCTCCCTGGCATCGTTAGTGGTCCTGATCATCCCGGTCATATTAGTGGCAGGGTTAGTCTACTTGATCGCGTTATTGTCGCACATTGCCGCGGTCGTATTTCTGATCGCCGTGGTCATCCCCGCAGGTTTATGCCTGGCATATTGCCTGCTGTGTTTAGGGCTTCCTGTTTCGGTGTTCTTCCGCGCTTTCAGCATTAAATTTGTCGGAAGGCTTGACCAGAAATATAATCTCTTCGGAGCGCAGGATGAGGTTTCCGCGAAAGCCCAGGCCCATTCGCCGGAGTTAGCCGCGACCTTAAGCTTTGTCGTCGCTGGACTCGGCCAATTCTACAACGGCCAGGCTGCCAAAGGCATTTTGATCTTCCTGACCTCCTGGCTGATATTCCCCTGGATAATCGGGATAATTGATGCGTATAATACGGCAAAGAAATTAAAAGCTGCGCAGGCGCCGGTCAAGAAGAGAGTGGGATGCATGGTCGTTCTTGTGGCCGGTATTTTTGTCATGTTCGTAGCTTTGTTTATAGCGATATTGCTCGCGGCCATAGCCATTCCGAATTTTATGCAGGCGCGCGCAAAAGCAGAAGCTAATAAAACAGCTGTAGAAACAGAAAGGAGATAAGATGAAGAAGGTGTTATTGTTTTTGGCGTTGGCTTCAATCCTTTGTTTTACGTATACCCAGGCGCAGACCGTTAATGCCCAGGATAATTCAGCGTCCGCCCCGGCGGTTCAGAGCCAGGCGCAACCTGCCCCGGCGCAGACTGCGGCGCCCGCCGTAACAGCCGCGCCCGTAGTAACAAGCGCGCCCGCCGTAACCCCCATGCCCACGCTTACGCCCACGCAGAAGAAGGTGGCGGTCGCGGTAGCCGCTGCCGCGGTATTGGCGATGATGTTCGTGGTACTGGTTCTCTATATTTATTCCTCTATTTGCATTATGTTTATCGCCAAGAAGACCGCCAAGACTCCGGCATGGCTGGCGTGGATACCCATAGGCAATTTATTTCTGCTCTGCAAGGTCGCAGGCATAAGCTATTGGTGGCTTCTGCTCCTGCTGGTCTATATCGTGCCGATAGCCGGGCCGCTCATCTTCTTAGCCTTTTGCGGTTACCTCTGGTATAAAGTCGCTCTGGCCAGGAACAAACCCGGTTGGGTGGGGATCCTCTGGGTCATCCCCATAGTGAACCTGGTTGTTATGGGGTATTTGGCCTTTTCGGAATAGCCGGGTAGCCTTAATTAGTTTGACAAGGTTTACCCCTTGTGTTAGAGTTAAAAGACTATGAAACGCATAATCTTAGTCGCTCTTCTGGTCTTGGGGATCTTTACTACCCCGTGCTATCCTTATTGGATCTGGACGCCTAAAACCGGAAAGTGGATCAATCCCAAGTACCTGCCTAAACCTACTCCCAAGGAGCAGTTTGCTTACGCCAAGGATTTTTATGACGTAAAGAAATACAAAGAAGCCATCCGGGAGTTTAAAAAGTTGATCACGGTCTTTCCTAAGTCTTTTGAGGCTTCGGAGAGCCAGTATTATTCGGGTTTGATAGAAGAGGAGCGGGGGAACCTTTACGAGGCCTTTCTGGCGTATCAGAAGGTCATCGATAAGTACCCTTTCTCCGAGCGCATTCAGGAGATCAACGAGCGGGAATATAAGATCGCCGAGCAGTTTATGTCCGGGGCAAAACGCAAGGCCCTGGGCGTAGTCCTTCCGGTCGAGACGCCCGCGGTCGAGATCCTGACTAAGGTTATTGAGAATTCCACCTACGGCCCGCTCGCGCCCAAGGCCCAGTATAAACTGGGGCTGGTCTTAAAGAGCCTCTTGCGTTATTACGAGGCGGAAGACGCTTTTAATAAGGTGATCGCGAATTATCCGAACAGCGAATGGGTCGAGCCTTCCAAGTTCCAGATAGCCAGCTGCCGCGCGGCTGTTTCGCGCGGCCCGGATTACGACCAGGGCGCTATGCAGGAGGCTAAGGAGAAATTCGAGGAATTCGTAAAAGAACATCCTGACGCCGTCCTTTCGCTGGAGGCGGAGAAGAATATCGGCGTTTTAAGAGAAAAAGAAGCAGCCGCGAGCTACAATATCGCAAAGTTCTACGAAAAACAAAAGGCGTACCCTGCGGCCAAGATCTATTATAATGACTGCGTGGATAACTATGGCGATACCGTCTGGGCGGCGAGGGCAGCGGAGAGGCTGCAGATGCTGGAGAAGATGAAAAAATGAAGAAGACCGATCTGTTATTAGTTTCCGGATTTTTATTGCTGACTAGTATTCTGTCCGGCTGCGGGTATACTACGCGTTCGATGATCGCCTCTAAATACCGCACTATTTACATACAACCATTTGTGAACAAGATCGATATCACCAACGAAGCGTATTCCGCGAATAAATACCGCATCTACCGGCCGTTGTTAGAGTCTGACGTGACTAAGAAGGTTATCAATAAGTACCTTTTCGACGGAAACCTTAAACCGGTCAAAGAAAGCAAAGCGGACCTGATCTTAAAAGGTGAGGTGACGGATTTCCGTAAAGACCCCTTAAGATACGACCAGAGCGATAATGTCGCGGAGTACCGCATCAATATCGCGGTCAATATTACTCTCTGGGACAGGGCGACTGATACCATAGTTTGGCAGGAAAGCGGGTTCACCGGAGATTACTCTTTCTTTACTTCCGGCTCGCAGGCTACCTCCGAAGACGCAGCCGTAACCAAGGCCCTCGATGACCTTGCGCGCAGAATCGTAGAGCGGACTGTCGAGCAGTGGTAGGCTTATGCTCTATTTATTTGTAGGAGTTGATTCTCCCGCCAAAGACCTTCAGCTGCAAAAACTAAAAGACGAGTTTGTGAATAAGGGGTTGGAGCACTTCAACATCGACGTCTTATATTCGCGCGACCTCGTTTTAAAAGATCTGCAGGAAAAACTCAGCTACCTTCCTTTTAAAGATTCCAAGAGGCTACTTGTTATCCGCCAGGCCCAAGACCTGAAAAAAGAGATCAAAGATTTCCTTATCGATCGTTGCGAAAAGCCGGATGAAGGCTTGATCATGGTATTGGATTTCGGGCCCGCGCTTAAAAGAGACGAATTCTTAAACCGCTTAAAAAGGCGCGCCAAGACTGTATTGTTCAAGGAGACAGTCAAGCCCGACACCTTTGTCTTAAGCCGCTCCATAGAAGGCCGCAGGCTGGACGCGGCCCTGAAACTGTTGAATCAGCTTTTAAGCGACGGGGAGAAGCCCGAGAGGATACTCGGCGGATTGAGGTACGCCTGGGAGAGAGGTATTGCTAACCCGGTCGAGACAAAAAGAAGGCTTAAGCTCCTCCTGGCTTGCGATATTGACATCAAGACCGGAAGGCTTAAGCCCGCTTTTGCTCTTGAAAAATTGATTATCGGCTTATGCGCCGCGGGAAAGCCTGCGCATTAAACGGGACTTCTTGCGGTTGGCTGTCGCCGGATGGATGATTTTCTTCTTGGCTGCCTTATCCAACTGCGAAAAGGCCTTGCTCAAAAGCGCTTTGGCTTCGTTTAAGTTCTTGGCAGATAAAAGCGCCTGGATCTGCTTAAGCGTCTTCTTAAGTTGCGTCTTTACTTTAAGGTTGCGCAAATGCTTTTTCTTATCCGCCCTGTTTCTTTTGACTGATGTCCTGCGTCTTGGCATAACTACTCCTTTTTTTGTTTGTTATATTAAAGCATAACTAAATTACCATGTCAACCCATAAATCCGTAGCTAAATCGGCAGGCGTAATTGGGCTTGCCACGCTGGTGTCGCGTATTTTAGGCTTTATCCGCGATATCGTCATCGCCCGGCTCTTCGGCGTCTATATTTACGCCCAGGCCTTTGTCATCGCCTTTCGCATTCCCAATCTTTTCCGCGACCTGGTGGGGGAGGGGGCGACTAACGCCGCCTTAGTCCCGGTATTCAGCGAGTACCACGTAAAACACACCAAGGAAGAGTTCTGGGAGTTGGCCAATGTCGTCTTGAATATCCTCCTGGTCGTGCTGATGACGATCACCGTGCTGGGGATAATATTTTCTCCGGTGATCGTGCGCATGATCGCCCCGGGTTTTATCGCCTCCCCTGAAAAATTAGAAGCAACCATCCGCTTAAACCGCATAATCTTTCCTTACATCCTTTTGATAAGCCTTGCCGCTTACTCTATGGGCGTTTTAAATTCCTTAAAGCATTTCGCTATTCCCGCTTTTGCGCCCTGCCTTTTAAATATCTCCATCATTGTCTTTGCGCTATTGTTCGGAGAAGGGATCAAGGGCCTGGCGCTGGGTGTTTTAGTCGGCGGCGTGCTGCAATTGGCAGTGCAGATCCCCGTGCTTTATAAAAAAGGCTTCCGTTTCCGGTTTACCCGGAGCTTTAAGCACCCCGGAGCGATAATGATCGGTAAATTAATGCTCCCGCGGGTAGTCAGCTCCAGTATTTATCAGTTGAATAATTTCGCGGACTCTATTTTCGGCTCGCTCGCGTTTATCGTCGGAGAGGGAGGAGTCGCGGTATTATATTTTTCCTACCGGCTGATACAATTTCCTATCGGGATATTTTCTAATGCGCTTTCGCAGGCGATACTCCCTACATTTTCTACGCAGGCCCTGGAAGATACGCACCATAATTTAAAGAAATCCCTTTCCTGGGGGCTGCGCGCCACATTTTTTGTGATGCTCCCGTCATCGGTAGCCTTTATCGTCCTGGCAAAGCCGCTTATTTCAGCTTTATTCGGCGGGGGTAGATTTGACGCATATTCTACAAGTACAACCGCCGGAGCGCTGGCTTATTACAGCATAGGGTTAGTCGCTTACGGAGGGATAAAGATATTGCAGTCATGTTTTTTTGCCCTCAAAGATACCGTTACCCCCACTAAAACTTCCGCGCTTTCTTTAGTTTTAAACGTCATTTTCTGTTTGGCGCTGATGTTTCCCATGAAGATCGCCGGGCTTGCCCTGGCTACTTCTTTATCCGGTTCAATCACCTTTCTCGTACTTTTCAAAATACTAAATAAACGTCTAAAGGATTTCAACGTGAAGGAAGTCAGACAATCGTTTGTGAAAATATTTTTGGCAAGTTTAGGCATGGGGTTAGCTTGTTATTTTGCCTCGCGCCTGCAGCTGAATAAATACCTGAACCTGATCATTTCTCTATCCGCCGGATTAATTTCCTATATCGCTTTTTGTTTTATATTCAGGGTCCATGAGATGAGGGAGTTGTGGCTGTGGGTATCGAAGAGAAAATAAAACAAGCCCCTGATACCGCGGGTGTGTATTTGATGAAGGACGCGGCGGGGAAGGTAATCTACGTCGGGAAGGCGAATTCGCTTAAAAAGCGGCTGCGTTCCTACATGGGCCGTGACCTGTCTTCGAAGACCGTGGCCCTTATGTCGCATGTGGCGGATATCGAATTCGAATTATGCCCCACGGAGAGCCTGGCGCTTCTACGCGAAGCAAATCTAATTAATAAATTCCAGCCGAAATACAATATCGTCCTTCCCGACGACAGAAGTTTTCCTATGGTCAAGATTACCAACGAAGATTTCCCCGCGATTTTTGTCACACGTAAAAAAGAAGATGACGGAGCGCGGTATCTGGGGCCTTACACCAGTGCTAATCTTCTGCGTGAGGCGCTAAAGATTATCCGCCGGAGTTTTCCTTTTCGCTCCTGCAAAAAACTACCCAAAAAGGAATGTATTTATTACCGTCTTAATCTTTCTCCCGCGCCATGTATCGGCAAGATCAGCAAAAAGGCCTACGCTAATATTATCGACGACATTACCCTGATCTTGGAAGGGAAAGCCGAGTCGCTGATCAAGAGGCTCTCCGGTCAAATGCAGAAAAAGTCGCGCGAGTTAAAGTATGAAGAAGCAGCCAGGTTGCGCGATCAGATCCTGGCCTTAAACGATATAAGCGCAGCGCAGACCAATTACTCCGGGCACGGAGAGTCGGAAGACCTAAAAAAGCTTTTGTGTTTAAAGCACCTCCCGGCGCGCATTGAGGCATTTGATATCTCCAACAACCAGGGAAAAGAGGCGTGCGGCTCAATGGTGAGTTTCTACAAAGGGTCGGCGGATAAAAATAATTACCGCCGGTTCCGCATTAAGACCGTAAAAGGCATTGATGACTATAAAATGATATCCGAAGTGGTGCGTAGGCGTTATTCGCGCATCATCGAAGAGAAGCTTCCTTTGCCGGACCTGATCCTGATCGATGGCGGGAAGGCGCATTTGTCGGTCGCCCGCAAAGAGCTGGCTGCCCTGGGCTTGAGCCTACCCATAGCAAGTATTGCCAAGGAGAGAGAAAATATATATACTAATGGGAGGCCAGCGCCTATAAAACTTAAGTCTGATACGCCGGCTTTAAACCTTATCCGGCGCATCCGCGACGAGGCGCACCGGTTCGCGGTCTCGTACCACCATTTGTTGCATAGGAAGAAGATCATCGGCAGATGACCGAATTCGCGATCAAAGTATACCGGGCAGTTTTGAGTATCCCTTTAGGCTCAACGCGCAGCTACAAGTGGGTAGCGCTTAAAGCTGGGAGGCCCGGAGCAACCCGCGCCGTAGGGAGTATCTTAAATAAAAATCCTTACCCGCTGATCATCCCCTGCCACCGGGTGATCAAGAATAATAAAGAAATAGGCGGGTTTGCATTTGGAACCAAAACCAAGAAAGCGCTCCTTGATTCGGAAAAGGAGGTCCTAAAGTGTCTAAAGAACAAAAAATAAGAGCGGTGCTTTTTTTTACCGCCGTGCTGGTCTTCATTATAGGCTTGCCGCTTATCCTCTCTTCGTCATTAGGCTATAAATTTAATCCCCGCACTTTTAAATTCACCAAGACCGGGATCATCGGGATCAAGACCGAGCCGGAGGGGGCCTCTATTTATTTAGACGGAAAATTGCTTAAAGACAGGTCTCCCGCTTCTATCCGCGAACTCCTCCCGGGGAAATATAATATCAGCATTGAGCTGGAAAATCATTACCCCTGGAAGGGAGACGTAAATGTCTCCGCCGGACAGGTCGCGCGCCTGGAAAATATCATTCTTTTTTCGCTGCGGCCGGATATCCGCCAGATCAATAAAGAGAAAGTCACCGGTTTTTGGGTGGATACCGAGAAGGCAAAGATCTATTATTTCGACGCCAAGGAGAACATAATATACACTTCGGATTTAAAAGGGGAGAATTTTCAGGATGTCGGGATGCTCCCCGAGATCGTCCCGGCTCCAAAGAAATGGAAGGTCTCTCCCGACAGGAAGAGGGCAGTGTTCTTTAACCCTAATCAAATCGTGGTCTCGGATATCGGGCAGGAAGAGGGGCGCGCCCTCCCGGATACGGCGGTAATTTTGAATTTTGCCAACCGCAAGCTTGTCGATGTCTTCTGGCACTCCGATAGTTTTCATCTGATCGCGGTCACCGATAGGAGCATCGAGGTAATTGAAGCGCGTCCTGAAGCCGTGGCTATTAATATGGTCGATCTGGTGCGCAGGAATACGCCCTGTTTCTATAACGAAAAAGAAGACGCCTTGTATTTTCTTGATACCGTTGATGCCCCGGGGGCCAAGCCAATCGACAATCTTTACAAGTTGGACCTGAATATTAAATCTTCCCCTTTTCTGAATTTAAAAAAGCCCAAGTCCGATGAATAACGAAATGAGATTAAAGCGCTTTTTTGAAATAATGCCGGGAGCGTTATCCTGGGGCATCATTATTTTCTTTATAGTCATCGCTTTTATAAATCCGGTGATCTGCGCGGTCCTGATCATCATTTTCGATTTTTACTGGATCATCCGCACGGCGTATCTTACGACACTCCTGGTAATGGCCTACCGCAATCTGCATAAGGAAAAATTCCGGAACTGGATAGGGGAGTGCGAAGCGCTTGTCCCTGCCGCAGACTGGAGAAAGGTCTATCATCTGGTGATCTTTCCGGTTTATAAAGAGCCTCTGGAGACGCTGACGCACTCTTTGGAGTCGCTAAGGATGTCGGATTACCCTAAAGATAACCTTATCGTGATCATGGCCTACGAAGAGAGAAATCCGCTGGCGCGCGTAAACGCCGCGGCCCTCGAAGCAGAGTTTAAAGACGAGTTTTTTGCTTTTCTTTCTACGTTCCATCCGGATAATCTCCCGGGAGAAAAACGCACCAAGGGTGCTAACGCCACCTGGGCGGCTAAGCGGGCGAGAGAATTCCTGGATACTAAAAAGATCAGCTATGAGAACGTACTCATCTCCTGCTTTGATTCCGATACCTGCGTGGACCCGGAATACTTCGCCTGCCTTACTTATCATTTTCTGACTTCCCCGCGAGCGCATCAGGCGAGTTATCAGCCTATCCCGGTCTATAATAATAATATCTGGCAGGCCCCGTCGTTCGCGCGCATCGTCGAGGTAAGTTCTTCCTTCTGCCAATTGATCGAGAGCGTGCGCCTGGAGAAATTCGTGACCTTCTCCAGCCACAGCATGAGCTTCAAGACCCTGGTCGATGTCGATTACTGGCCGGTGGATATGATCTCGGATGACTCTGTTATTTACTGGAAGGCATTTATTCATTTTAACGGCGATTACCGCGTAGTCCCGCTTTATATCACCGTATCCATGGACGCCGCTTATTCCAGCAGTTTCTTTAAGACTATCGTTATGCAGTATAAACAGAAGAGAAGATGGGCCTGGGGCGTGGAAAACTTTCCGTTCATAGCGGTGGGTTTTATAAAGAATAAACGTATTCCGTTGTTTACCAGATTAAAACGGGCTTTTAATCTTCTGGAGTCGCATGTGACCTGGGCGGTCTGGGCGGTTATTCTGGTCCTGATCGGCCCCCTCCCTATCTTGATAGGCGGGGTAGCTTTTAATACTATGGCCATAAGCTATAATCTGCCGAAAATCACCGGCATGCTTTTTAATTTTACCATCGTCACCAGCCTTACCTGGGTTATTTTAAGCCGGACGATCTTGCCTCCCCGTCCCAAAGGCGTAAGTTGGACGAAAAATATCGTCATGGTCCTGGAGTGGGTTATTGTCCCGATAGCAATACTGGTCTTAGGCTCCAGCCCGGCGCTGGATGCCCAGACGCGCATGATGCTGGCTAAGTACATGGAATTTAATCCTACGCAAAAGCTCCGGAGAGTGGTATAATGGAAAAAAATCGGAGGGTAGTTATGACGATAAAAAAATTCCTTAAGACATTGGTCGATGCTGATGCCTCGGACCTCTTCTTGCGCGCCGGAGGAATACCGCGAATAAGAGTAAGCGGTAAGGTCATCCCTTTGGACGGGCCGGAATTGACGGTAGAAGACGTGATGCAGATGGCCGAGGAGATTACTACCATCAAGCAGAGGGAGATCTTTAAGAATAACCTCGACGTAGATTTTGCCATATTCCTCGAAGAATTCAAGCGGCGTTTCCGCATTAGCCTCTTTATGCAGAGGAATTGGCCCTCCATAGTCATCAGGAACGTGCGCAGCTCTACCCAGACATTCGAGGATTTAAATCTTCCGGCGGATGTTTTGAAAAAACTTGCGCTGGAGAGGAGTGGGTTGATCCTGCTTACCGGGAGTATGGGGAGCGGCAAATCCACGACCATCGCCAGCATGATCGAGTATATTAACTTAAACGCCCCTAAACATATCCTGACCCTTGAAGAGCCGATTGAGTTTACTTTTGACGACAAAAAATCCATCATTAACCAGCGCGAGCTGGGTATCGATGTCTCTTCGTATAATACCGCGCTAAGAGCATTCACTTTACAGAGCCCGGACGTGATCTATATCGCTAATATCCGCGATGCCGAGACCATGAGCGCGGCGATGACCGCAGCCGAGACCGGGGTGCTGGTTTTAAGCACCTTGCACACCGTTAACGCGCCCAAGACCGTGGAGCGCATCGTAAATTTCTTTCCTCCGCACGAGCACCAGGAGATAAAAAACCGGCTCTCGTCGCTCTTAAAGGGCGTAATATCTTTAAGGCTCCTTCCCAGAAAAGACGGCGCGGGCAGAGTCCCCGCCTACGAGACCATGCTACTTACGCCGACTATCAGCCGCCTTATCCGTGAAGGAAAGGTCTGGGAGATCGCCCAGTATATCGACGAGGGTGCCATATTCGGGATGCAGTCTTTTAATCAGAGTTTAGCCAGGCTGGTCAGGGAGGGGAAGGTCTCCGAGAGTGATGCCGTAGGATTCGCCGACAGCAAAGAAGAATTTGACTTGGTTTTAAAAGGTATAAAAAAAGCCTAAGCATAAACGGACAGGAGTGAATAATGTTAGATGATATAAAAGCCAAACTCGCCGCTTTAGAGACCCGCCTCCAAGCCTTACGAGGTTATCTTTGACGTTGATAACAAAAAGAAACTTATAGAAGAATTATCGCTGAATATGTCCGGGGAAGGCTTTTGGGATAATTCCGAGTCTTCCACCAGGACGGTCAGGCAATTAAAACAGGTCAAGTCCGTAGTCGAACCCTGGGACGCGGCGTTTAGAAAACTGGAAGAGCTCAAGGATCTCTCGGCGATAACCGCGGATGAAGATAAAGACCTGATTTTTCAGATCGGCCGCGACCTTGATAGGCTTATTAAAGATATTGATGCGCTGGAATTTAAGACCCTTCTGGGCCAGAAATTTGACGCCAGCAGCGCCATACTTAGCATCAACGCCGGGGCCGGAGGGACGGAGTCCTGCGATTGGGTGAATATGCTTTTGAGGATGTATACCCGTTTTGCCGAGAAACACGGGTATGATACCAAGACCCTGGATATACTTTTCGGCGAAGAGGCGGGAGTAAAGAATGTCACCATATTGATCACGGGTGACTACGCTTACGGATATTTAAAGGCGGAGCGCGGAGTGCACCGTTTGGTGCGTATATCGCCTTTTGACGCCAATAAACGCAGGCATACCTCTTTTGCCTCCGTGGATGTGATCCCGGAGATAGAAGAGGACGCAGACATCAAGCTCGAAGAAAAAGACCTGCGTATCGACGTCTACCGCTCTAAGGGCGCAGGCGGGCAGAGCGTTAATACGACGGACTCCGCGGTGCGCATTACCCATATACCGACGGGATTAGTGGCGCAGTGCCAGAACGAGCGTTCGCAGCACCAGAATAAACAGATGGCTTTAAAAATACTTAAGGCGCGCCTCTTTGAGGAGCAGCAGGATCAGAAAGAAAAAGAGCTATTGAAGCAATACGGGACGGATAAGCAGAAGATTGAATTCGGCTCGCAGATCCGCTCCTATGTGATGCATCCGTATAATATGGTCAAAGACCATCGCACCGAGATGGAGACCGGGGATGTGGATAAGATAATGGACGGCTCTTTGGATGAATTTATCGAGGCGTATCTTAAAATGACTGTTAAGAAGGGATAAGATGTTAGGATTCATTAAAGCAAGCATATTGAAGTCCAAGCAGGCGGCGATAAAGAGAAAATATCCCGGGGTAAATATCGTATTGCACCCGGATATGCCGCAGCCTTCTATGAATAAAATGGCCGAGGCCGCGGGCCTGGTCAATGCCGTAAATTTATGTGAAGCCAAGATAAGCGCGTTAAGCGACGCCGAGCTGAAAGCCAAGGCCGCCGGATTTAAGGAATATATCGCCAAGCAGTCCGAGATTTATGCTAATGACATCCTTGATCTGGAAGAAAGTATGCGCTCAGTCGCCATCCCCGAAGAGAAAGAGAAGATAAAGGAAAAAATAAAGATCGTCCGCAACAGAGTCTACGAAGAAATACTCCCCGAGGCATTCGCCGTAGTCCGGGAGGCGGCAAAGAGGACTATCGGCCTGCGCCATTTTGACACCCAGATCGCCGGAGGAATAATATTGCACGAAGGAAGGATATCGGAGATGGCTACCGGCGAAGGAAAGACCCTGGTCGCTACCTTACCGGCGTATCTGAACGCGCTTCTCGGTAAAGGCGTGCATGTGGTCACGGTCAACGATTACCTTGCCCGGCGCGACCGCGATTGGATGGGCCCGGTTTATGAATTCCTGGGCCTGACCGTCGGAGTCATCCAGCACGATATGTCCGATGAAGAGCGCCAGGCAAATTACGCCTGCGATATAACTTACGGGACGAATAACGAATTCGGCTTTGATTACCTGCGCGATAATATGAAATACGATATGCGCGACCTGGTGCAGAGGCCGTTTTATTACGCTATCGTCGACGAAGTCGACTCCATATTGATCGACGAAGCGCGCACGCCTCTGATCATCTCCGGCCCGGCGGAAGAGTCTACGGAGAAATATTACCAGGCCGAGAAGATAGCCCTGCAATTAAAAGGGAAGAGGGTCACCGAAAAAGACGAGATCAACGCCAAATATAAAGGCGTGGACCTCTCTAAGGGGTTCGATTATCTGGCGGACGAAAAGGCCCAGACCGCAGCGCTCACCGAAGAAGGAGAAATCAAGGCGGCTAAGCTCTGGGGGGTGGAGAGCCTGCACAATATCGAGACCATCGAATACCGCCACCACACTATACAAGCGTTGAGGGCTAAGGAGTTCTATGAGCGCGACGTGGATTATGTGATCAAGGACGGGCAGGTGATCATCGTCGATGAATTCACCGGCAGGATGATGCCCGGACGGCGCTGGTCAGACGGCCTGCATCAGGCAGTAGAGTCCAAAGAAGGTTTAAAGATCGAGCGAGAAAATCAGACCCTTGCAACAGTGACCTTTCAGAATTATTTCCGCATGTATGAGAAGTTGGCCGGGATGACCGGTACAGCTTCAACCGAGGCCAATGAATTTAAGAGCATTTATCAGTTGGACGTGGTCACAATACCTACTAACAGGAATCTTATCCGCAATAATTTTTCCGACCGGGTCTATAAGACCGAAGAAGAAAAATTCAGCGCGGCAGTGGACGAGATAGTGGAGCTTTATAACGCAGGCACCCCGGCCCTCGTCGGCACAGTCACCATAGATAAATCCGAGCGCTTATCGGAGATGTTAAAGCGCAAAGGCGTGCCGCATCAGGTCTTAAACGCCAAATATCACGAGATGGAAGCGCAGATCGTCGCCCAGGCCGGCAGGTATAAGGCTGTGACCATTGCTACTAACATGGCCGGCCGCGGTACGGATATTTTGCTGGGAGGAAATCCCGAATTCATGGCTAAGAACTTGATCAAACAGACTTGTAAGCCCGATGACCCCAATTACGAAGAAGAATATAGAAAAATATTGGAAAAATATAAACAGGAATGCGATGAGGAGCACCGTAAAGTAGTCAGCCTCGGCGGGCTGCACGTTTTAGGGACAGAGCGGCATGAGGCGCGGCGCATTGATAATCAGCTGCGGGGGCGCTCCGGCAGGCAGGGGGACCCGGGTTCGTCGAGATTTTACGTCGCCCTCGAGGACGATTTAATGCGCCTCTTCGGCTCGGACAGGCTTATCGGTATTATGGATAAATTGGGCCTGGAAAAAGGGCAGGTCATCGAGCACCCTTGGGTAGCCGGGTCTATTGAGATAGCACAGAGGCGCGTGGAGCAGCATAACTTTGAGATCCGCAAACAGCTTTTGGAATACGATAACGTAATGAATAAGCAGAGGGAGATAATTTATACCCAGCGCCGTTCGACTCTCGAGGGAGCTTCCTTAAAAGAAAACATCCTTGAAATAATCGACAGCCTGGTCGAGGCCATAATTGCGCTCCACGTTATTGAGAATCAGGAGACGGATCTCGCCGCCTTAAACACGGCGATAAAATTAAAATTCGGCGTAGAGTTTAGCCTTTCCGATCTAAGCGGTAAAAATAAACACGATTTAACTTCGTCGATCATTCAGGAAATAGAGAAGGCTTACGAAGAAAAAGAAAAATCCGTAGGCCCGGACCTGCTGCGCCATCTGGAGCGTATGGTTTTCCTGCAGATAATCGACGCGAAGTGGAAGGACCACCTTTATGCGATGGATAGTTTAAGGGAAGGCATCGGTTTACGCGCTTACGGACAGCGCGATCCGCTGGTAGAATACAAGCGCGAGGCCTTTAATATGTTCTCTCAGATGATGTCCGGCATAGAAGAAGAGGCAGTCGAGACGATATTCAAACTTCAGCCGGCGAAACAAGAAAGATTTAAGGGGGTCTTCAGCTCCGCGGCTCAAGAATTATTGCATCCGGAAGCAGGCGGATTAGAGAGCGCAGCTGCGCAGGCCGCTCCGGAAGACGCCTCACCGATAATCCCTTCCCGGGTCGCCCCCAAGCCGGTGCAGTCATCCGGCCCCAAAGTCGGACGGAACGACCCCTGCCCCTGCGGTTCGGGGAAGAAATACAAAAAATGTTGCGGAGCTTAAGGCCACAGGCAATTCGAAACATCTTCCTTATTTTACTCTCGGCAGTCCTTCTTGTCATCCCGTATTGCAGGCAGGGTTTTTGGGTTACGGCATGGTTTGCTTTTGTGCCGCTTTTTTTTGCCCTTCAGTATAAGAGACCTAAACAGTCATTTCTTATTGCGTATCTCGCCGGCATTATTTCTTGGGCCGGGACAATCTACTGGCTCGTGCACATCACCTTGCCGGGCACGATTGTCTTGATCCTTTATCTGGCCTTGTATTTTGGTTTCTTCGGCCTTGCTGTTTCCTACCTGTCGTCTTCTAAATTCTGCTTACTGTCCATTCCTTCGGCCTGGGTTTTTCTTGAGTACGCCAGGTCTCATGTCATGACCGGCTTCCCCTGGGCGTTATTAGGTTATTCCCAATACAAGAATCTACCCGTCATTCAGATCGCGGATATCTTCGGGGTCTGGGGAGTCTCGTTTTTGGTTGTGGCCGTCAATGTTTTCCTATTTAGAATTATAAGTAGCCGGCCGTGGGTGCCAGGCAATAAAATCAGGCTGATTTTTCCCGTACTGCTAATAATTTTAACTCTTGGATACGGCTATTATAGATTAAGCCCCGTACCTAACACCCAACACCAAACAACCATAAAGATTTCTGTCGTCCAGGGCAACATCCCCCAGAGTTTAAAATGGAAGATAGGGAGCGAGGATTTTATATTTAACCGTTATCTTGAGCTTACCTCTGAAGCGATTAAAGATAAGCCCGACCTGATCATCTGGCCTGAAGCAGCCCTCCCGGTCGTCCTCGAAGAGGACCTTTCTTATTACGACTATCTGACTCAAAGAGTTAAAGAGAGCGGGGTACCGTTATTATTCGGGGCAGTCACCCAGCGTGAAGGGTTTTATTATAACAGCGCGCTCCTGCTTGACAAGGAAGGTAAATTGTCCGGCCGCTACGATAAGGTGCACCTGGTCCCTTTCGGAGAGTATATTCCCTTAAGAAAGGTTTTTCCGTTTTTGCAGACCGTAGTCCCTATCGGAGATGTCGAGGCAGGCAAGGAGTATACGATATTCCAAGTTCCAAATAAACTTGGGGTGTTGATCTGTTTCGAAGACCTATTCCCCGAGATATCGCGCGCGTATACCTTAAAAGGTGCGGGCCTCTTGGTCAATATCACTAATGACGCCTGGTATAAATATACCTCGGCGTCCTTTCAGCATTTACAGGCCTCGGTCTTCAGGGCAGTGGAGAACCGCCTGCCTTTGGCGCGCGCCGCGAACACCGGGGTATCTTGTTTTATATTGCCCGACGGAAAAGTGGTTTCCATGGTTAAAGACGCGAAAGGGGAAGATATTTTTATTAAGGGGTTCGTTACGGAGGATATCAGTTTCAAAACAGCCAACCCGTCACTTTTTACCCGATACGGAGATTATTTCCCTGTTTTTTGTCTTATCTTCGCGTTCTTGCCGCTAATAATCAGGAAAATAAAACATGTTTAATATTATTCTTTTAGGAATAACCAGCCTGCTTACTGATATTTCCAGCGAGATGGTTTATCCTATCCTGCCGGTATATCTGGTAAGTGTTTTGGGCGCCAGCCCCGCGATATTAGGCCTGATCGAGGGTGTCGCCGAGAGCGCCGCCAGCCTCTTGAAAGTATTTTCCGGATATCTTTCGGATAAAATCAAATTAAGAAAGCCGTTTACGATAATAGGTTATTTCTGCGCCGCGGCGGGGAAATTCATTTTGTATATATCAAACACCTGGGTCTTCTTTTTCGCCGGCCGCACCATCGACCGCTTAGGTAAAGGTATACGCACTGCGCCCCGCGACGCTATAATCGCCGAGAGCGCAGCACCAGGGAAGAGGGGGGCTGCTTTCGGGTTGCACCGGGCAATGGATACGGTAGGCGCCTGCCTGGGCGTAGGTATTGCCTATATCTTTATTACGCATTATAAAGTAAACCTTAAAAATATATTTTTGCTTTCTATCATCCCCGCTCTTTTAGGGGTAATATTTCTATTTTTTGTCCGCGAAAAGAAAAAAGAGGTA
>JAPLLN010000039.1:17893-36662 GCA_026387475.1 Candidatus Omnitrophota bacterium
AATGGAGCGCTCTCGATAAAAGATTAAAACTTTTTCTTATCTTTACTTTTATTTTCGCTCTGGGAAACTCTTCGAATCAGTTCCTGCTTTTGCGCGCGCAAAAATCCGGATTTGCCCTGGCGACGGTCATACTCTTTTATCTGGTTTATAATCTGGTTTATGCTGCGGTAAGTTATCCGGCCTCTAGATTATCCGATAGAATAGGAAGAAAGAAACTTTTGGTCCTGGGTTATCTTTTTTACGGGTTGGTCTATCTGGGGTTTGCTTTGAACAAGAGCCCGGTCAGTTTTTGGTTATTGTTCGCGTTCTACGGACTTTATATCGGTTTTACCGAAGGAGTGGAGAAGGCTCTGGTTGCGGATATCGCCCCGCAGAATCTCCGCGCCACAGCCATAGGCCTGCACGCCACTCTAGTAGGCATCGGTTTATTGCCGGCTTCTATAATCGCGGGCATCCTCTGGAAATACTTCGGTCCGGCTGCTCCGTTTTATTTCGGCGCGGCTATGGGGATCATTGCGAGTATCGGATTCTGGCGGGTATTGAAAGGGCTTTAAATCTTTTCCTTAGGCTCTATGTGCACGACCACATCGGTGATCTCCGGAATTCCCTTCTTGATTGCTTCTTCAATAGCATAGCTTATGCGGTGGGCATTATCTACGTGCATATCGGGGTTTACCTGCACGTGCAGATCGATGTGGATATCGTCGGGCCGGCCGCGTGAGCGGATCTTATGGCAGGCCTTCACGCCTTTAACTTCTAGCACAATGCTTTCGATTTTTCGCACATCCAGGGCGACAGTATCGCAGAGGACGTTTGAGCTCTGCTTGATGATATCGTATCCGGCGTGGGCGATAAACAAAGAGATAAGTACGGTAGCGATAGGGTCGAGTATGGGGTAGCCTAATTTTATGACGATCAAAGCGATGATGACCGAAGCGGAAGTAAATATGTCGGCGTTAGTGTGCATAGCGTCGGATATCAATATGTCGCTCTGCAGTTTTTTCCCTTCCCGGCGTTCGTAGTTCATCACCCAGATATTGATACCCATAGTGGCAAGCATGACGATAAAGCTCTTTAAGTCTACCACCGGTTTAGCCGAAGGGATGAAAAGATGGGTCACGCCTTCTTTTGCCAGATTAAAGGCTACGATAAAAAGCATAGCCGCAATGCCTAAGGCAAAAAAGGTTTCGTATTTCTTGTGGCCGTAAGGATGGTCTTTATCGATAGGCTGGCAGGCGAAGTGAATGCCGATCAGGCCGATAATATTAGAGGCCCCGTCCGCCAGAGAGTGAAAACCGTCCGCAGCCATACTCTCGCACTTAGATAAGAATCCGTAAAATATCTTAGCGGAAGCGACTAACCAGTTCAGGGCCAGTACGATGATCAGCACGTAGCGGATACGATTATAGTGTTTCTGGATCTCGCTCTTCATGGGCCCATTATATAATGGATATCTCCGTTTTTCAAATTATTTATCGACTGAAACTCCGCGCTATGATAGAATATCGGCATGAAGAAGGCGCTGAATACGGTATTTTTTCTCCTGGGATTATTATTGTGCGTTTCTATACTTTCGCAGTTACGCTCGCCTGACACCCTGGCGGATAGCGAGTTTGACGATTTCACCGGCCACGACCGCGTTTTAATCATCGCCCCGCACCCCGACGATGAGACAATAGGATGCGCCGGCGTTATCCAACAGGCTAAAGAGGCGGGGGCCAAGGTCAAGGTCGCGTATCTGACTAACGGCGATTGCAATCAGCTCGCCTTTATGGTCTACGAAAAAAGGATAACCATGCTCAGGGGTGAGTTTGTCCACATGGGCGAAGTGCGCCGTTCCGAGGCGGTCAAGGCTATGGAGCTTTTGGGTGTGGATAAGAGCGACCTTATCTTCTTAGGTTACCCCGATTTCGGGACCTTCGCCATATTCAGGGATTATTGGCAGACTAACAAACCCTTTAAGGCACTTTTGACCCGGGCGAGAAATGTCCCCTACAAAGAAAACCTTTCTTACGGCGCGCCGTATACCGGAGACAGCATCCTCAAAGATTTCAAGAAAATAATCCTGGATTTCAAGCCGAACAAGATATTCGTCTCGCATCCGTCTGACGTTAACGGCGACCATAAAGCGGCTTACCTATTCCTTCAGGTCGCCCTCGCCGATTTAGATAAAGAGGTGCGTAAGCCGAAGATCTACCCTTACCTTATCCACTACGTAGGCTGGCCGCTCCCGAAGAATTACCACCCGGGGCTGGATTTAAACCCTCCCGCGCAATTAAACCACTCCGAGATCGATTGGGTCAAGCTTAAGTTATCGTCGGCAGAGGTGGAGAAAAAACATCAGGCCCTTTTGGCTTACCGCAGCCAGACGGAGTCCAGCGCTTTTTATCTTCTTTCGTTTGTCCGTTCCAATGAATTGTTCGGTGACTACGGAGAAGTAGATATAATCAGGGAGCATCCTTCCTTGAAGAAGGTTTCTTATTCCGGGCTCTCGAATCTTTTCCGGGAGTACCGCGATAATAATATGTATCTGCCGGAAAAAGGGGCATCTGAAGAAGAACACGGCCAGGTGAGTTTTGCGGTAGCGGATAAGATGTTATTGATCCGTATGCAGAAATCTAAGGAAATAAGGCGCTTTTTTAATTTTCAGGTCTACCTTTTCGGCTATTCGCGTAAAGTGCCTTTCTCCGCCATGCCTAAGATACGCATATTATGCAAACGCAACAATGTCAAGGTCCTCTCCGGACGTCATCCGGTCAGCTCTCAAGGCGCGGTGCTGGAAAGAGATAAGGCGGGGGCGGTCTTGAAAATCCCCATGAGTTTATTGGGGGAACCGGATTTTATACTTACGTCGATCAAGGCCTTTGGGAGTACGTTCTCTTTTGACACTACGGGTTTCCGGCGTTTAAATATTGAATAGTCCGGGACGGAGGGATTCCCGCAAATTGTCCTTGAAAATCTCCCGGCCCCTTGATATAATTCAGATAAAATAATGGATTCCAAGAAGATTCGCACCAGTTTTAGCCGGCTTGCCGGTTGGTTTGGCCTGACCATAAGCTCTTTGATAACCAAGGTTATCCCGGCGCGTAACCTTTACGGTTTTGCCCGCTGGATCGCTTCTATGGCTTACCGTTTCGCCCGCAAACAAAGGAATATAGCCCTGGATAGCCTTAAGACCGCTTTTGGGGCTGAACTGACCGCGCAGGAGAGGGAGCGGATCGCGCGTGATTGTTTTACACTTATAGCAAAAAGCGCGGTTGAGCTTTTGTTCCTGATGGACAGGCCGGAGTTATTAAAAAAGCGGGTTTTTATCGAGGGAAAAGAAAACTTAGAGAGCGCGCTTAATGCCGGCAAGGGAGTGATTCTGGTAAGCGCCCATTTCGGTAATTTCCCGCTCTTGATGGCCAAGCTTAGCCTGGAGGGTTATAAGACCGCCGGGATCATGCGGCCGATGCGGGATACGCGGGTTGAGAATATATTCCAGAAAAAACGCACCCGTCTGGGGATCCAGACTATATACAGCCAGCCGCGCAACGTCTGCGTAAATACGACTATCGATGTCTTGCGCAATAACGGGTTAGTCTTCATCCCTATCGACCAGAATTTCGGGACCGCGGGCGTATTCGTGGATTTTTTCGGCACTAAGGCTGCTACCGCTACCGGGCCGGTAATATTAGCCCAGCGCACCGGAGCGAAGATCTTGCCGTGTTTTATTATCAGGAACAGCGACGATACGCACCGGCTCGTCTTTGAACCGGCGATAACCCTGCAACAGGCTAAGGACGCGCGTGAGACCGTTCTTATAAATATTCAGAAACTTACCGATATCATAGAATCGTATATCAGGCGTTATCCTGCGGAGTGGGGGTGGATCCACCGCAGGTGGAAGAGTAGGCCAAACTAAAAGGAGGTGTTTAAATGGCGGAAGAAAAAAAAGCAGAAGGGAAAAAGGTATTCTCCGCGCTAAGGGTTAATAGCGCTTAGTACGTATCGAGTCTATTAACCCTTGTTTATTCGAGGAGAGAAAATGGAAGCTATTTTAAAAAGAGAAATAATCGTCGGTAAGGCTGCAAGCCGAGTTTTTGGCGTGACCGCATTCATTATCCTTACTGCCCTGGGGGCGTTTGTGCGCATACCCCTTATGTTTACCCCGGTCCCTATAACCTTGCAGACGATGTTCGTTCTCTTGGGTGCTGCGTTATTGGGCAGGTCGTTGGGAGCGACAGCGCAGATCGCATATATATTTTTAGGTTTTGCCGGGCTTCCGATCTTCACCGGAGCGGGGAGCGGGTTGCTGTATTTAAGCGGACCGACAGGAGGTTATATTTTTGGTTTCGTTCTCGCCAGCATCTTTCTGGGCGGGGCGATCAAGAGGGCCGGAAACAGCCTATTTTCGCTCTTCGGCTTATTCCTGGTTGCTGACGCCATTCTCTTTGCCTGCGGGATACTCTGGCTAAGGATCTTGTTTGCGCAGCCGCTGGATCATCTTTTGTTCATCGGCCTGCTTCCTTTTGTGCCGGGAGAGATACTGAAAATATCCGCGGCAGTAATTTTGTACCGTAAAATAGCCCCGCGCGCCAAGGCCTGGTTTTGACCCGGGGGTTATCCTTGACAGCCGGGATTATCTGTGATAGATTGGTTGCAATTAACGGAGGTGTTTTATGAGAAATAAGTTGATTTTATTATCGGGTATCGCGATCTTTCTATCCGTTTTATCCTTAACTTATGCCGCCTCTGACCAGCAGGATTCCAGCGCCGCGCAGCCTGTTCCGGCCTCTCAACCGGTGGTAGTCGGCCGTGAAGTCGCTCCTAGCGCGCAGGATGCGGGAGTGGTCGCGTCGGCAGTCCAGAGCGAACCGGAGATACTCTGGGTCTGGGGCGAGGTCACCGCGGTAGATGCGGTGAATAAGACCCTGACATTAAAATACCTGGATTATGAGACTGACCAGGAAAAAGATATAAATATTTCCGTGGACGACAAGACTACTTACGAATCCGTTAAGTCGCTGGACGAGATCAAGATAAAGAATACCTTAAGCGTGGATTATACCGCCAAAGACGGCATTAATATTGCCAAGAATATAAGTTTAGAAAAAGGCGAGGCAGCGGCAGGTAGCGCGGAGTTGGGTTCGGAAGCCCTCCCCCTACCGGCTCCTGTCAGCCCAGGCCAGCAATAGCCATTTATTTTAAGGTTTTTTTGAATAGGAATAGGCAGGGAAATCTTTCCTGCCTATTTATTTTTAAGGATTATGAAAGAGACCAGGCTGGTGATCTTCGATATCGACGGAACGCTGGTGGACGCGTATGCCGCGATCGACGCAAGCTTTAATCACACTATGCTCCAACTGGGTTATCCCCGCAGGGCCGATGCCGTGATCCGGCGCGCGGTAGGCTGGGGTGACGAAAACCTTCTCAAGCCGTTTATTAAGCGGCAAGACTTAAAAGAAGCGTTGAATATTTACCGCCAACACCATAAAAAAGCGCTCACCGGCCCCGGGGTGCGCATGCTTCCTAACGCAAGGAGCCTCCTGCGCCGGCTAAAAATGAAAAAACTTAGACTCGCGGTAGCCAGTAACCGGCCGACGGAATTCTCCATGATCCTGCTTAAGCATTTAAAGATCGATAAGTATTTTGATTACATACTCTGCGCCGACAAGCTAAAACGCGCCAAGCCGTATCCGGATATCCTGAATAAGATCATGCGTAAATTATCCGTAAGAGCGGATCAAACCCTGTATGTCGGCGACATGACGGTTGATGCCCAGACAGGAAGAAGGGCCAAGGTCAGGACCGTGATCGTCACTACCGGCAGCCATAAGCTTAAAGAGATAAAAAGAGAAAAGCCCTACGCGATAGCGGCTAGGCTTTCCCTTGACAGCCTCGGGCTTAGGTAATATATTAAAGAAAATAAATGAAGAAGATCATCTTTATAAATATAGCGTTATTCCTGGTTCTGACCCTTGCCGGGTGCTCGTATTATAATAAGATGGTATCGGTTTTTAAACCGGCGCCGGGAAAGAATTTAAGGGCCCGGCTGACGGTAGCTGATTTTGAGGCGCGCGCGGCAAAGGCGGATAATAAGATCGCCTCTGAACTAAGGCAGCTGCTGGTGAATAACCTCTCGTCGTCAAAACGCATAATCGTTTTAGAGCGCAATGACGCCACTGCGGACCTGATCATCACCGCGGAGGTATTAGAGTTTGAGCCCCAGGCCTCGGGAGGCAGGTCCGGGATAGGCGGAGGGGGAGGGACGGAGAGCAGCGCTTTTGGCGGTTTATTGGGCGCGTCCAGCGCTAAGGCGCATATAACTTTGAATATCCGCATCGCGGACATCCATTCCTCGCAGGTCCTGGCGGCGGCGCGTATCCGCGGACAGGTCACTGATATCACCGGAAAAAATAAAACGCAGGCCAACGGCTCCGGATTAAAAGGAGACCTGGCGGTCTTTGCGAATACCCCGATGGAGAGGGCGATAAGCGAGTGCATCAGCGAAAGCGCGCGCTATGTCAACAGTTCTATACCCGAGAGATATTTCAAATATTAGAAAGGAAGGTGCAGCATGGGAAAACGTAAACGCAGAGGAAAGCTTAACTGGCGCTCCAAGAAGGCGAATAAAGGCAGAAGGCCGAACCTCGGATAATATCCTGATATGGCTTTAGTCTGGATAATCACCAGCACATTTATTGTCAGCATCATTTCTTTGATCGGAGTGGTGACCCTGGCGATCAAGGATGATCTTTTTAAAAAGCTCCTCTTTTGCCTTTTGGGTTTCTCCGCCGGGGCATTGCTGGGCTCGGCCTTCCTGCACATCATCCCGGAGGCGGTCGAGGCGAACAAGGGGATAGTGGTCTATTACTATATTATCCTCGGGATAGTCGCGTTCTTCCTGATGGAGAAGTATTTCTATTGGCGCCACTGCCATGACGAAAATTGCAGCATCCACGCCTTCACTTACCTTAACCTGATCGGCGAAGGGGTCCATAATTTTATCGACGGGTTAGCCATCGCGGCAAGCTTTATCGTCTCCGTTGACCTGGGATTGGTGACCACCTTAGCGATAGTCCTGCATGAGATACCCAAGGAACTGGGAAATTTCGGGGTCCTGGTCTACGGGGGGCTCACCAAACAGAAAGCGCTCTTCTATAATTTTATCTCGGCATTGATGGCGATGCTGGGGGCACTTCTGGGTTATTTCGTTTTCAGCTCTTTTCAGGGGTTCTCTAATTTTATCCTTCCCGTAACCGCCGGAGGTTTTATTTATATCGCCACCTCGGACCTCATCCCTGAAATGCATAAAAAAAGCAGGGAGGCGCGCGCGACCCCCGCATTTCTGGCATTCCTGCTGGGTATAGCGCTCATGGCTTTAGCCAAGCAATTCTTGCCGCACTGATTTAATCAAGAAAATACCGATGAAGATCTCTTTAATCAAAGCGAAAAAAAACTATAAGGGTAAGATCGCGGAGATAGTCGCTTCGGCCGCCACCCAAAATAAATTCATGAGCCTGGGGCTTTATAAAGGCAGGGAGATAACCAAGATCAGCCACTTTGCGCTAAGCGGGCCGGTAGCCGTAAAAGTGGGCAGGAGCGTCATCGCCTTGGGGCACAGCATGGCCGCTAAAATAATCTTAGAGCTAGAATGATAAATAAAATATTCTTGATCGGTAACCCTAACGTCGGAAAAAGCGTTGTCTTCTCGCGCCTTACCGGGGTGCACGTGATCTCTTCTAACTACCCCGGGACGACGGTCGGTATTTCAAAAGGCTTCCTTACTCTCGGCGAAGAGAAGATAGAAGTCGTAGATCTGCCCGGCACGTATTCATTAGAGTCGACTTCCCGGGCCGAAGAGGTGGCAGTCGGACTGCTGAAGGAAGCGCCGAAAGAAACGAGCGCGGTAATAAATATCATCGATTCCACTAATTTAGAGAGGAATCTTTTTCTTACCCTGCAATTGCTCGAAGCGGGGATGCCGCTGATCGTAGTTTTGAACATGTGCGATGAAGCCGGGCATCGGGGGGTCGATATCAACGCCTTGGAACTTGAAAAGATGCTCGGCGTGCCGGTGATACCGACTTGCGCCGTAACCGGGGCAGGGATCAAATCACTTATTTCGAGGATCAAAGAATCGCGTATCGTAAAAGAGGGGAAGCTCACCCACGAGGAGCGCTGGCTTAAAATCGGCAAGATCGTCGAAGCGTGCCAAAAACTTAACCATCGTCATCATACCTTACGGGAAACCCTGGAGGACGCCTCCATCAGGCCATTGACCGGGCTTCTTATGTCCGTTGCCGTAGTCTATGCCTCTTTTAAGGTGGTGCGTTTCCTGGGCGAATTTCTGATCAATAGGATCTTTGATCCGTTCTTCTTTGATCTTTACCAGCCGCTGCTGATGAAATTAAGCGCTTTGTTAGGAGGGGACGGATTCCTGCACCACCTTTTAATAGGCGACCTTATCAACGGCAAGATCGACTTTAAGCAGGCGTTGGGAGTGCTTACCACCGCTCCTTATATTGAATTTGCCATGGTCCTGCCTTATGTGGTCTCATTTTATTTGATCTTGAGCCTGCTCGAGGATATCGGGTATCTCCCGCGCTTAGCCATTCTTCTGGATAATATTCTGCACCGCATCGGCCTGCACGGTTTTGCAATTATTCCCGTGCTTCTGGGTTTCGGCTGTAATGTCCCGGGAATAATGGCTACGCGCGTATTGGAATCAAAACGCGAAAGGTTCATCGCCGCGACATTGATCTCTATCGGTGTCCCCTGCGTGCCTTTGCAGGCGATGATCTTCGGCCTGCTGGGTGGCTTCGGGGGTTTTTATGTCGGAGGGGTTTATTTAGTTTTATTTTCCGTCTTGATAATCCTGGGCGCTGTCTTGAACCGCACCCTTAAGGGTTTCAGCCCGGAGTTTTTGCTTGAAATCCCTCCTTATAGATTTCCGCCTTTGGCGCTGTTAGGGCAAAAACTTTATTACCGCGTTAAGGGATTCCTTATCGAAGCTGTACCCGTAGTTTTGCTGGGCGTCTTATTGATCAATTTACTGATATATGCGCGCTTGTTTGATTATGTGACCGGGATATTCGCTCCTATTATAAAAGGTTTATTCGGCCTGCCTAAGGAGGCGGTGGTAGCGCTGGTCATAGGTTTCTTAAGAAAAGATGTAGCCGTAGGCATGCTCATGCCTTTAGGGTTATCGGCAAAACAACTGTTTATCGCGGCGACCCTGTTGGCGATGTCTTTTCCGTGTGTCGCGACTTTCGTGGTATTATTCAAAGAGCTGGGTTTTAAAAATTTAATCAAAGCGACCTCGATCATGATCGGCATCAGCCTTGTCGTGGGAGGCATACTTAATTTCGCGATCTTACGCTAACATGAAAGCCATTGCGCTGATTTCCGGAGGGTTGGATAGTATTCTGGCGGCAAAATTGACCAAAGACCTGGGAATAGAGCTAGTCGCTCTAAATACCGTCAGCCCTTTTTGTCTCTGTAACCAGCGTTCATCCAGCGGTTGCGTGCACGGTGCCGGAAAGGTCGCCAGAGAACTCGGGCTAAAATTGATCAGCGTCAATGTGTCGGAGGAATTTATTGAGATAGTAAAGAAACCTAAGCATGGCTATGGTTCAAATATGAACCCTTGTATCGACTGCCGGATATTATTGTTTAAAAAGGCGAAGATTGCCATGGAGCAAGAGGGTGCTTCTTTTGTGATCACCGGTGAGGTCCTGGGCCAGCGTCCGATGTCCCAGAAATCAAATACTATGCAGCTTATTGAAAGAGAATCAGGCCTGGAGGGTTTGGTGGTGCGGCCTCTATCGGCGCAGGTCATGGAACCGACTACTCCGGAAAAAAACGGATGGATTCCCAGGGATAAATTATTGGCGATCAACGGCCGAGGCAGGAAGGGGCAGTTTGCTTTAGCCCGTGAATTCGGGATCAATGATTATCCCTGTCCCAGCGGAGGGTGCCTGCTTACTGACCCGGAGTTCTCGCGTAGGCTGAAAGACGTGATGCTTTACGGAGAATTGACTCTGGAAGGGGTCATTCTTTTAAAATTGGGAAGGCATTTCCGCCTGAAAAACGGCGCTAAATTAGTGGTCGGCAGGAATGAATCGGAGAACGGATTATTGGAGTCATCGGCCAAAGACGGAGACTGTTTGTTTTATCCTAAAGAAGAACTTGCCGGTCCGACGGCATTATTAAGAGGTGAGTTTGATCAGGATATCATTGACCTCTCCGGAAAAATAACCTGTCATTATTGCGACTTAAACGGCAGCGCGGATGCGGATATATTTTACCGCCGCGCCGGAGGAGAGGAGTCGAGCCTTAAGGTCTCTCCGCTGGATGAAGGGCTGCTGAAGTCTTTGAGGATATGAAAGAAGCGCTTCTATACGTTAAACTTGAGAATAATTTTGTGGCCTGTAATCTCTGCGCTCACCGCTGCCGGATCGCCGAAGGCAAATTCGGTTTTTGCGGGGTGAGGCAGAATTTGAAAGGGGCGCTTTATACCCATGCTTATGGCAGGGTAGCCGCGGCCCACGTCGATCCGGTAGAGAAAAAACCGCTTTATCATTTTCTCCCCGGGACCTACAGTTTCTCCGTAGCTACCATCGGTTGCAATTTCCACTGCGGCTTCTGCCAGAATTGGGAGATCTCGCAGGCGGATTTTAGAAATGCGGCTGCCGAGGGGAGGGCGGTTTCGGCGCAGGAACTGGTAGATGCGGCCCTGCAAAATAAATGCAGGAGCATTTCCTATACCTATACCGAGCCGACGATATTCTTTGAGTACGCCCTCGAGACTGCGAAGCTGGCGAAAGCAAAAGGCCTGCGCAATATATTTGTCACCAACGGCTATATGACCAGGGAGGCCTTAGAATTGATCCGGCCGGATCTCGATGCGGCTAACGTAGACTTAAAGTTTTTTAATGAATCAAGCTATAAAAGAGTTTGTTCGGCCAGCCTTGCCCCGGTGTTGGAAACGATAAAGCTTATGTATGAGCTCGGCATCTGGGTCGAGGTCACCACCCTGGTCATCCCGGGAGAGAATGATTCGGACGAGGAGCTTAAGGGTATTGCGGGTTTCATCGCTTCGGTTAACAAGAATATCCCCTGGCATGTGTCGCGGTTTCACCCTGACTATAAATTCAATACGCTCGGGCCTACCGATGAGGGGACTTTAAAAATGGCCGAGGATATAGGGAGGCTCGCCGGGCTTAATTTTGTCTACGCCGGTAATGTGCAGCTTTGGGGGAATGATACTCATTGCCCGCATTGCAAGAAATTGTTGGTAAAGCGGGAAGTTTTTAATATACTGGAGAATGACATCAAGCAGGGAATGTGCGCCTATTGTTCGGCGGTAATACCGGGAGTTTTCGCATGAAAAAAATAATTTTGACCGTATTTATAATTTTATTCATCCTGGCCTTGGGAGTCGCTGTTTTTACCGTTTTTTACGACCAGGCGGTCCTGGTGCGCCGGGGGACGGTCTATGTCGGTCGCGTCTCGGAGAAGGTGGTCGCCCTTACTTTTGACGACGGGCCTTCTCCGGTATGGACCCCTCAAATCCTGGATGAGCTTAAAAAGGGGCAGGTCAAGGCCACATTCTTTATGCTCGGCGAACACGTGATCAAATACCCCGAAGTGGCTAAACGCGTCGCCGCAGAGGGGCACGAGATCGAGAATCACACCTATGACCACCATGTGCTCATTTATTACACAATGGATGAGTTAGAAAAAGAGATCAAAGAAGCGGAAAAAACCATCAAAGAGGTGACCGGGCAGACTACGACATGTTTCAGGCCGCCTAAGGCCTGGCTTACTGCGGCAGAGAAGAAGAAGTTGAAAGAGATGGGGTATACGACGGTCCTCTGGACGCTTAATTCCAAAGACTGGGTGACCTTTGACGATAAATACATCATCAGATATATCTTGAAACGCGTCCAGCCCGGTGATATCATTCTATTCCACGATTCCGGAGGGGTTTTTAAGGTTGAAGGCGGAGACCGCCATGAGACAGTCCTGGCCGTAGCCAGGCTGATCGAAAAGTTGAAAGAAAAAGGCTATCGTTTTGTAACCATCAAAGAGCTTCTGGAGCTGGACAAAACACAATGAAGGCAATGAAAGGCATTACAAAAGATATTCTTATCCTTGCGGTGATCTGTTATGTGTTTTTTATGCTGGGAAACGGCATACTGAACCTTACTAATCCCGACGAGGTCTTTTATTCCGGGACCGCAAAGGAGATGATGCAGAATAATACCTGGAGCGTGCCGGTCTTGTTCGGTAAACCGCAATTTGAAAAGCCGATCTTGACCTATTGGCTGATGCGTTTTGGTTTTGAGGCCTTCGGGATATCTAATTTCAGCGCCCGCATTTTCCCCGCGGTCTTTGGTTTCCTGGGAGTGATCGGCGCGTATTTATTTGCGTACGCCGCCTGGCGCCAGAGGAAGAAGGCCTTTCTCCGCGCCTTGATCCTCGCCGGCTCCGGATTTTACATCGGCATGGCGCGGACGGTCTTCACCGATATGATCTTCTCGGTTTTTGTAACCCTGGCCCTGGTCGCTTTTTATGCGGGCTATCTTAAACCTAAAGCCAAAAATACAGGGATAATCTTGTTTTTTGTTTTTTCCGGCCTGGCAGTATTGGCCAAAGGGCCCTTAGGGATCATGATCCCCGCGTTTGCCGTATGGCTGTTCCTTATTTTTAAAAAGGATTTTAAATTTATCCTCGCGCCTGTCTCTGCGTTAGGTTTGCTGGTCTTTTTGGTTATCGCAGTGCCGTGGTATGTTTTAATGATCAAGGATTACGGTTCCGCTTTTATCCAAGAGTTCTTTTATAATGACCATGTGCGCAGGCTCCTGGAAGCGGAGCATCCTTCTAATGATACCTGGTATTTCTATCCGGCAACCGCGGTCGCCTGTATGGCGCCCTGGACGTTGTTTGTCCTGGCTTCTTTAGGCCGATTCTTCCGGGATTTTAAAAATAAGGTCTCGTCTCCGGAGAACCTTTTCTTGCTCTGCTGGATTAGTTCGGTATTCCTGGCTTTTCAATTCGCCCACTCAAAATTGGTCAGCTATATCCTCCCGATGTTTCCCGCTATGGCTATACTGACCGGAGATTATATCTATGATAAGTTGAATTCTAACCTGGGGCCTGTTTTTATTTTTGCCGGCTGCGCTGTTATTCAGCGCCAATAAATACTCTAAATATATCGTAGACCTTACTCCCATATATGTTTTTATCGGCGTATTTACGCTGGTGCTCATTGCTATGTTCGTAATGCTCTTAAAGAAGAAACTGCTTCGGGTTATTTATCTTTTTTCCGTCTGCGTACCGCTCCTGCTATTCTTTGTTTTTTTCGCGCATAAAGATTACGAGGATCACGTATCCAGCAAGAACGCCAGCAGTTACCTTTTGAACAATTACAAGGTCGAGAATACCATACTTTGTTCCAAAATATTCGTGCGCGGGGTAAGGTTCTATACGGATAAACCGGTGGCTGTAGCCGCCGGAGGATTTAAGGCGGTGAATTTCTTCAGCCCGCACCCCATCCCTTACCTTAATACCATGGAAGGCATAACCGGTTTCTTAAAGGACCAGAAGACGACCTATTGCATCCTGAATAAATCCACTTATAAATTCCTGGAAGCGATCATGAGCGGCCCTAACTTTAAATTTGAAAAACTGAACCTGATCGGAGACGAATACATAATCAGGATAAGCGCCCTATAATGAAGATAATCAACCCCGATAAATGCGTGGTATTTTTCGATTTCGATAATACCATCTCCACCTGTGATGTTTTCGATAATATGCTCCCGCGGTTTTCGCGCGATGACCTCTGGGTGAGCCTGGAGAAGAAGTGGAAGAAGGGGCACATCGGCTCGCGCGCCTGCCTCGAAGGCCAGATCAAGGGCTTGAGCATCGACAAGGTTGCTTTGAATAAATATCTGTCCGGCATAAAACTGGATCCTTACTTTAGAAAGATCGTCAACGGGCTTTCTGCCAGCGGGGTAAAGATAATCGTCTTAAGCGATAACTTTGATTACATACTCAAACGCATATTTAAGCTTAACGGAATAAAGGGGTTAAAGGTCTATTCCAATAAGTTAAAGCTCGGGAAGGACGCGCTTATCCCGATCTTTCCTTACACAAGCGATACCTGCCATATTTGCGCCCACTGTAAGACAAAAAACCTCTTGGCAAACATAGGGCGCGACTCTATAATAATATACATCGGTGACGGCCGGTCGGATGTCTGTCCGGCCCAGTACGCCGATATAGTATTTGCCAAGGACGAGCTCTTGGAGTTTTTTAAGGAAAGAAAGATGACCTGCTTTGCCTACAAGAGCTTGAAAGACGCTTACGATTTCTTTAAAAGGAGTTTCGCATGAGAACCAAACAGGCTGTCAAAGCCGCTAAACCCGAAATACCCAAGTCTACGGATGAGCTTCTGGAGCTGGAGGCTAAATATTGCTCCTGGGGGGATACGGTCCATTATGTCTCTAAACCGAATATCTTCAAAGAGTCGGAAGGGAGTTTTCTCTACGACCGCGACGGCGTGGAGTTTTTAGACTTGCAGATGTGGTATTCCGCGGTCAACTTCGGGTACAGGAATAAGCGCCTGAACGCGGCCCTTAAGAAACAAATCGATGTCCTTCCGCAGCTCGCCTGCCAGTATCTTCACGAAGAAAAGATCCGATTGGCTGCGAAGATCGCCCAGAGAAATGAGCTTTCTTTCGAGGAGAAGGGGAGGGTGCATTTTAACGTGGGCGGCTCCTCTGCCCTTGAGGATTCAATGAAGCTGGTCCGTAACCACACCGGGCGCAGCCTGGTCTTTGCTTTTATGGGCGGATATCACGGCCGGACCCTTGCCGCAAGCGCCATAACTTCCAGTTTCCGTTACCGCGAAAAGTTCGGGCACTTCGGCGACCGGGCGATGTTCATCCCGTTCCCTTATTGTTTCCGCTGCCCGTATGAAAAGAAAAAGGATTTTTGCGATTTTTACTGCCTTAAGCAGTTTGAAAGATTATTCGAGACCGAGTATCACTCGGTAGTCAACAAAAAGAACAATAAATGCGAGTTCTCCGCGTTCTACGTGGAGGCCCTGCAGGGAACGGGCGGTTATATTATCCCTCCGCAGGAATATTATGCCGGGCTTAAGGAAGTGTTGGACAGGTACGGCATACTATTTGTCGATGACGAAATACAGATGGGCTTTTTCAGGACGGGAAAGCTCTGGGCAATAGAGCACTTTAACGTAACCCCCGATATCATCGTCTTCGGCAAGGCGCTCACCAACGGATTGAACCCGATCTCGGGTATCTGGGCGAAAGAAAAATTTATTTCACCCGAAGTCTTTCCTCCGGGGTCTACGCACTCCACATTCTCCTCTAATCCGCTGGGTACCGCGGTCGGCCTGGAGGTTATGAAATTGATCGAAGAGTCTGACTTCGCCACGATGGTGCCTAAAAAGGGCCAGTATTTTATATCCCGCCTCAAGAAATTACAGAAGAAGTTTCCTCAAATCGGCGATGTGGACGGCCTGGGTCTGGCGCTGCGTATGGAGATGTGCGAAAAAGACGGATATACCCCGAGTAAGGAATTGACCGACAAGATAGTCGACTTAGGCTTAAGCGGAAAGCTGACCGCGGGAGGTAAAAAACGCGGCCTAGTCCTTGACGTCGGCGGATATTATAAAAACGTCTTTACGCTCGCTCCTTCGTTCTACATAACCGAAGAAGAGATCGACTTAGGGGTTGACTTATTCGAAGAGGCGCTGGTCAAGGCCCTGAAGAAATAGTTTTTTTGGAATCTCCTGCCTTAAATCTTCATGCTGAATAACTCTATCCGCATTCTGAACTTCGACGACAGCCTGCTGAATCAGAAAAATCTCCTTATCAAATATCCGCACCAGATAGTTGATTTAAAAGGCCTCGGCCCTCTGGCGCGCCTTTGGGCAAGCCCCAAGATCTTCGCTAAGATAAGGGAGCGGTTAGGCCGAAGTAATAAGAACAGCGTAACTTTTCTCGGTTCCGGCGACTTTCATCATATAACAAATGCCCTCCTTTCAGAGATTACCCGTCCGTTTTCATTGATCGTCTTCGATTTTCACCCTGATTGGGATACTCTGCCTCCGCGCCTCGGTTGCGGTTCGTGGGTGACCGAAGCGCTCAAAAATCCGCTCTTAAAAAAGTGCGTTCTGATCGGCATCGGCTCGGATGATATCTCGACCGGGTCGATACAGACCGCGAATCTGGATGCGCTCTGCGCCGGACGGCTAGAGATTTATCCTTATAGCCACGCTCCGTCTAAAGTTTTTCTACGCCATGTCCCGGATAATCTTTCGCTAAGGCTTAAGCGCGCTTTCTTAGGTTGTCAGATCGAATGGAATGAGCTTAAGGGGAAAAATCCGGCGGACTTCATGCTTTCAATCGCAAAGAGGCTTCCTACGCAAGACGTGTATGTCTCCATAGATAAAGATTGTTTAAAGGAAGCTCACAGTCTGACTAATTGGGAGGAGGGGTTGATGTCTTTGGCCGAGCTTTTATCTATGATCAGAGTGATCAAGGATAATCTTAATATAGAAGGAATGGATATTACGGGCGATTATTCGCCGGTTGATATTACAAATAAGTTTAAAGTGTTACTTTCCCGCCTAGATCATCCTAAAAAAGTCCCCGCAGCAAGCATTGATCCTGCTTCGGTTGCGCAGGTCAACGAGGGGACGAATCTTTCTATCCTCGAGTCTATCGGATTATAATTCTTTAATCTTGGTTATAACCTTTTTGAGTTCACAGGTTTTCAGCTGCGAATTCGTGCTTAGGGTAATATGGCGCGTAGCGAGTGAGCGGGCGTTAGGAGTAGTTTGCCCGGGCCGGATATTCTGAAGATAACCGTAATCAGGGAGTGCGTAGGCGTAGATCTGGGAGATGCCCAATCCGGTTTTGGCCAGGATATTAAGGGCGGCATTACGCTTTTCTGCATCGTCGAAGAGTATGGTCAGAAAAGGATATGTGCTTAATGTCCCGGCTATCTCGGTGATCGGCTTAATGTCCGCATTGCCTTTGAGTCCTTCGATATAAATCTCGGCTTTGGCGCGCTGTTGGACGATTTCTTTGTCCAGTCTATTGAATTGAAAGTGCCCTACCCGCTTTCTCAATTCGGATACGCGCTGCAATGGGAAATCTTCGGTAAAATAATCTCCCGCGGCTTTGATTTTATCGCCGCGGGCAAGCCAATATAACTGCGGAAGCCGGAAAGCCCACCAGAAAAAGAAGGGCCGGTACATAAAAGAATATCCGTAAAGTTCGATGATTTTTAAGGCCTCTGATAATGGCGCGATATTTTCGTTTTCTTTAAGCTGCGCGTCGATCATAGGGAAGTATTCCGGGTTCTTGGCGGCGATCACCCCTCCTTCGTAAATAGTCATTCCTTTGCCGCGGCAGAGGCTGAAGAATGAGAAATCACCGATACTTCCTACCTTTTTCTCCTGATACTCTGCTCCTAAGCTCTGGGCGCAGTCTTCGATAACAAATGCCCGGGAATTCTTCGCAGCTTCTTTTATTTTATCCAGGTCAACCGGTATGCCGGCCAGATGTGTTGCAAGTATTGCTAAAACATCGTCATCCTGCGCGCAGATTTCGCGTAGCTGCTTATGATCAAAATCAAGGTTATCCGGATTAATATCGCAGATCTTGAGATTTAACCCCGCTCTTTTTACGGCCAGGGGGATCAGAGGGCAGATAAATGCCGGGATGATAACAGTTCTCTTCTGAGAGATCTTTTTCAGGGCTTGCAGGATGTTAAAAAAAGCCGCGGTTCCGGAGTAGGTGATCCTGGCGTAAGGCAGGCCTAGGTATTTTCTAAAATCTTCTTCAAACGATCCGGGGGCGTTTCTGTTAAAAAGGGGAGAAAATAATTCCTGCGCGCCAAGGGTAAAGCCTGCGGTAGGGGGTATCTCTCTGAATATGCTCAAGTTTAATACTTGTAGGTGATCCCGGTGGTGGCGTAATAAGAATTGATGCCGTGGTTAGGCTCTTTTATTCCGCAGTTGGAGAGGTGGCGAATGCGTCCTTCGATAGTAAGGGCCGTATTTTTAGTAAAGAAATAATGCGCCCCGATTGCACCCTGTTCGATAAAATTGAACTGGGTGGATTGCTCGCGGGAATGCAGGGTCATATAATCAACGCCGGCGCCTAATTTCCCGTAAGGCTGGAATTTTGAGGTCTCGGGGAGGATGCCGAATTTGCACCAGAGGGTTGCACCCATTTCAAAGTTATTCTTGGGGCTGTAAATATCGGCGATAAAAGGCTCGATCTGGAATTGGACCAAAGGCTTGGGTTTAATATTTATTTTATTCAATAGAGGTTTCAGGTCAAAGCTGAAATCGACCATGAGAGGGACTGACCGAAAGCCGCCTTCTTTAGCGTGCAATTTACCCCAGCCAAAGCCGGTTAGAAAATCCATAGCCACCACCGATTTTGCAGGTTCCGCCCGTAGGGCACTCTGCGCCAGTAGTAAGAATGTAAGAATAAACAGGATGGATAAGCCTTTTTTCATGTTAAATGATTATAGATAAACCGAATCCAAAAATCAAGATTTATTCAAAATTTTATGGTATACTAAAAAATTATGAATGAAAGATTATACCGCGTTAGCGTCGAAGAAACGGCGAAAATCCTGAATTCAAGCCTTGAGTTCGGCCGTGAGCTCGGAGAGGCCGAAGCGCGCCTGCTCCGGGGCGGGCCCAATCAGCTTCAGGAGAAGGGGAGAG
>JAPLLN010000086.1 GCA_026387475.1 Candidatus Omnitrophota bacterium
CCAAATCTGAAAGTGGTGTTTCAGGATATCTTCTAATGTGGATAAGACGTCGATGACGACATAAAGGAAGAGAAAGGCAAAAACGCAGGAGATAAAAATAGTAACGACTGATTTTAAAAGATAACGGTCTAAGATGCGCATACGCGGTAAGTCAGTACTCCTCCCAGTATTCCGAATATGATATTAGGAAGCCACATCACGAATTGCGGCGGCAGGAACCCTTCCATGGCCATAGCTTCGCATCCGACAAAGAGCGGATAATAGACGATGATGATGAGGATAGCGATGCCGAGGTTTATGGATTTCTCCCGGCGGCGGGTGATGATGCCTAATGACGCCCCGATCAGGGTAAAGACAAAGCAGGAGAAGGCGAGGGCGAGTTTTTCCTGTATTTCGGTGGCAAGCGGAGTGATATCGATACTGTCCTTCTGCAGGTTTTTTATCGACTGCCGGAGTTCATAGATAGTCATCTCTTTGGGTTTCTTTTCGATATTCTTTGTGTTCTTTGTCTGCGAAGGGTTTAAGTTCATGAAATATGTCTTGAAATTAAGCTTATAGAAATTCCTGGGATTCTCCGGGTCGGGCTCATCGCTTGTCCCGTCGATCAGTTTCAGTTTTACTATATTCTTCTCCGGATCGGTGATGAATTCTCCTCCCTTGGCGACGATAGTGCGCGTGGGTTTATCTTCCCCCTGGGGCTCGTAAATGCGCACGTTATTCAGGCGGTTCTTCTTCTGATCGACGTGGTAGATGAAAAGAATATATTTTTCGAAGGAATTGATAAAGACTCCTTCTTCGAACGCGGCGGTAGGATTTTTAATGCCGACTTCCAGCAGGGTCTTGCGGTAAGCGAAATGGGCGTAGGAAGCGGCGCGGTCGTTAAAGACGACGAGCATAAGGCTTAAAATGAGGCCGATGATCAAAAACGGCAGTATGAGCCTGAATAGGTTTACTCCGCTTGAGCGGATGGCGATTATTTCGTTATCGCTGGAGAGCCTGCCCAGCCCCATCAATACCGCGATCAAGACCGAGATGGGGAGAGCGTAGGTGACCATGTAAGGGGTCATAAATAAAAGGAGCTTAAAGACGCTGAATATATCGACGCCTTTATTGATGACCAGGTCCGCGATCTTTTTGAGGTTCCCCACCAGGACGATGACAAAGGTCAGGACGCCGAAAGACATGATCAGGGGGCCGATGAATTCTTTCAGAAAATAATTACGCAGTAGTTTCATTTTTAGTTAGCTAACGTTAGCACAAAGACAATATTTGCGCCCGCTTCCTTTAATACCCCAGCTGCTTCGGATGAGGTCGCCCCGGTAGTCAGGACATCGTCGATAAGCAGGATGTTCTTATTTTTTACAGCACCCCGGTCGGTGACTTTAAAACTCCCGAGGATATTCTTCCGGCGCTCCGGCATCTCTAATTCTGTCTGGCTCCGGGTGTGACGGGTGCGCGTTAATACGTTATCCAGCATATCCTTTTCAAAAACGCCTGATAAGTGAGTACTTAAATGGTGCGCTTGGTTAAATTCTCTCTCCCGCAGCCTTGTTTTAGATAAGGGCATAGGGAGGATGTGGTCCATATATTCCATGGGTAAGGAGTATTCGCGGATGAAGTCCGCCATTAAGGCGCCCAACGGCTTAGCCAGCCGCACCTTACCTTTATATTTAAATTCGTGGATCAGTTCCTTGACTACACCGTCATAGACGCAAGGGGAGAAGGCGCGGTCAAAGTTAAATGTCAGCCTCAAGCATTGCGGGCAGAGATTTTTGTGCGTTTTAAAGTCTTCCAGGTGCCTGCCGCAGGAATGGCAGAAAGGCGGAATATTGAATTTAATCTTGCTAAAACACCCCGCACAGACATGTTTTGAGCTCTCTGCCGGCGCAAGCACGTCTTTGCACGCCAGACACTTTTTCGGATATACCAGGTCTGTAATACCTAATAATAACCGACGCAACATAGGGATATGATAACAATATAATTAGTTTTTGTCAATCATTCGACTACGCTCACGATTGATGGTGAGGAGTGTGCTTGTATTATCAAAAGAATTGACAGGCGCACGCTGGGGTAGTAGAATAAAAAAGCTATGACGCAGGAAAATCCCAAAGAATTGAGGCTTAAGCTCTTAAG
>JAPLLN010000005.1 GCA_026387475.1 Candidatus Omnitrophota bacterium
AGGTCTTTAAGTATTCCGGTGATCTTGGTGCGGTTGGAGGTAATGGAATTAGGGCAGGCGCATTTATGGTGAGGAAAATCCAGGGTTTTGGAAAATTTCACGATCAGATCCTCTTCCACATAAGCCAAGGGCCGGATTATGGTGATCTTTCCTTTAAATAACTCCTGTTTCGGGACCATTGCCGATATCTCACCCTGAAAAAATAAATTCAGGAGTATGGTCTCAACGATATCGTCTTTATGGTGGCCGAGGGCGACTTTAGTGCAGCCGAATTTATTCGCGGTCTGGAAGAGCGCTTTTCTGCGATTCCAGGAACACCAGAAGCAGGAGACGTCTTTACGGGTCTGCCCGGGTTTTAGAATATTGATTTTCTCGATGTGGTAATCTACCCCCTGCTTCTTAAAATACTCCGCAAGTATCTTCGGATGCTGGCAGGGGTAGCCCATATCGACATGCACGGCAAGTAATGAGTATTTCACGGGAACGAACTTCATCCGGTCTTGCAAGACCTTAAGCATAGTCAGGCTGTCTTTCCCGCCGGAGACCGCCACGCATATCTTATCCCCTTCGGCAAGCATGTCATAGTCCACCATCGCCTTCCCGACACGCTTGGAAATATAATATTCGGTACCTCGTATTACTGACATAGTATTTTAACAGCTTTTCAGGTGCTCCAGCACCATAAATTATTTGTTAAGCGAAGTTTGAGTTTTACGGGAGACGCCGGTGAAGCCTCGAGGAGCATATAGCGACGAGAGGCAAACCGGCGGCAGGACCCGTAAAACTCCTGCTAAAGCGCTAAAGTCTCCCCGAATCCTCAATCATCTTCCTAATCTGTTTATTTATTTTATGACGCAACAGGTCGTCGAGCGATATGGGAAGGCGCAGCGACCAGTTCTTCTCGCTGATAGTTCCGGGGACATTCACGCGATACTGATAAGGATCACCCTTGAATATATCGCTCAACCCCATCCAGTCGCGTATGGACTGGATGCAGAATATTGAGCGCGAATCCAGGGTTAATTTTATGGCCTTTGCCAGAAGCTGGGCGCTTGCCTCTTCGGTCATTTGCCCGGGAAGCCCCAAAAGCCGCCAGAGCTTTTCTTTCTCCTGATAGCTATTCAAATACAGATCTATAAAGTCGGATACTTCTTCTCTCCGTTTTCCGAGGACGCCGATTAATTTATCTTCCGAATTAACGCTATCTAACCAGCGCAGCCTGCCGTGGCAGGAACGCGCGGGATCAAAAAGTTTTTCTTTCGCCGTAAGAAAATCTATGCCTTTACTATTACACTTTCTGATAAATAAATCTTCGTCTACGGTCCCAGCCTCATACTGCCACCAGGCCTTCCAATTAGTGGTATCGTGCGTAGAGAGAGTAGCTACGGATAATTCGCGGTATTCTCCGGCCGGAAGAAAATCATGCCTCACCCTCCAATCTTTGACCCAACGCTGCACGTCGTTACCCGGGATCCCCAATTCTTTCAAGGTATCCGTGCATGATTGCGGGATGACTCCCAGGTCTTCGGCGCACAAGACCATATCGGTGCTATTCTGGATTACCTGAAGCAGCTCACGCCCCTGCCCCCTCCAAATCGATTCATCCTGCGGATCAAAGAATCCGTTCAGCC
>JAPLLN010000063.1 GCA_026387475.1 Candidatus Omnitrophota bacterium
CATTTGACGGGAAAAGATTTGACGCAGATGGTGCAGTTGAGGCCGCAAGATGTGGGTAAGTATGCAATAGTGCCGGGGCCGCGCGACAGGCTGGATGCCTTGCTGAAGAAAATCGAGAACCCGGTTAAGAACTTTACCTTTATGGAATACTCTATGTATACCGGCATGCTTGACGGGATCAAGGTTACCGGCATAAACGGCGGGAGATTCTCGACCGACACATCGATTACTACCGAGGTTATGTGTAATGCGGGTATCCAGAATATTATCCGCATCGGTACCGCCGGCGCGCTGGATGAGAATATAAAGGTCGGTGATTTGTTTGTGGTCGACGAGGTTTTGCGAGGAGACGGGGTCACGCCTTATTACGTAGATAAGAGTTTTAAGACCGTAGCCGATAAAAAGATCAGCGATACGCTTTATGAAGTCGCGAAGGGGATGGGGCTGAATGTCCACCGCGGGGTTGCCTGGACTACGGATGCGCTTTTGCGCGAGACGCGTGAAATTATCGAGGCTAAGCGTAAAGAAGGCGCTAAAGCCGTGGATATGGTCTCTTCGACAATACTGACTATCGCCCAGACTTACAATATCAAGGCCGGCTCCATTTTAGCCGTAAGCGACAATGTGATTACCGGAGAGATGGGTTTTATGAACCCGCTTTATTATATGGCTGAATCAAACCTGATCAAAATCGCTTTAGAAACAGTAAAGAAATTAGATGGAAAATGATGAAATTTTCCCCTTTATTCTGGCCCATACAGTTAAAAGGCAGGGTAATCTACATCCTTGACGAAACACTCCTGCCCCAAAAAGTAAAATACCTAAAAGCCCGCAATTATCTAGAGGCGTGCAAAGCCATAAAGGAAATGAAGACGCGCGCCGTAGGCCAGGTGATTTTAGTATTTTATACTTTCTTACAGGCCTTAAAGCAGGGGAGGGATCTAAAAAAAGTAGCTAAGGCGATAAACTCCAGCCGGCCGACGCTACCGTTTAAGGTTTTGACGGGTATGGTCTTAGGTTGGGCCCGGAGCAGGGCGCCGTTAGAGAAATGCATCATGGGTTTTCTGGAAACGTTGAAAGCCAAGCGCCTGAAACAGGCGGAAGATGCCGCAAGGCTCCTTAAAAATAACGACGTCATCCTTACTCACTGTAATGTCAGCGGCTTGATGCCCTTGATCGCGCAATTCGCAGCAATTCAAAAAAAGAAGATAAGTTTTTTTGTTACCGAGACGCGTCCGTATCTGCAGGGCGCGCGGTTAACCGCCTGGGAATTAAAAGAAGCCGGGCTCCCCCGTAATGGCAGAGGGAAAGATAAGCAAAGTCATCGTCGGGGCTGACCATCTGGCGCTCAACGGCGATATTGCTAACAAGATCGGTACTTATCAGATAGCGCTTTTAGCTAAATATTTTAAAATCCCTTTTTACGTGCTCTGTCCGCCGCCTTCAAAAGTCAAAAGCGGAGACGATATAAAGATAGAGATCCGGCCGGAGAAAGAATTGCTGGAATTCCAAGGCAAAAGATTAGCGCCTATCGGGGTAAAGGGTTATTATCCGGCTTTTGACGTTACACCCAACGCCTTGATCACTAAACATATCTACCTAGAGGTGCGTTAATGTCCGATAATGAAAAAGAACTTAAAAATGAGATAATTAAGGTAGGTAAGCGTCTATATCAGGCAGGGCTTGCCGTGGCCAAGTCCGGTAATTTAAGCTGCCGGCTTGACAGCGAGAATATTCTGATCACCGCAACCGGCACATTCTTGGGCGATTTGAAGGAAGACGAAATCGTAAAAGTAAATCTTAATACTAATAAAACCGAGGGCGCAAAGAATCCCAGTTCAGAGCTGCCATTGCATACGTTAGTCTATAAGAATTTTCCGGCCAAGGTGGTTTTGCATTGTCATCCTCCGCTTATTAATGGTTATTTTGCGCTGAATAATACGCTCAAGGCCTTAACCTTTGAAACTAAGTTTTATTTGGGAGACGTGCCTGTGGTTCCCCAAGAGACTCCGACTGTAACTAACCCCGAAGCTGTGATCAATGCATTAAAGAGCAACAGTCTTGTAGTCTTAAAGAATCACGGAACTGTCGCTACCGGCAGAAAGTTCGAAGAGGCGTTGAGCCTGACTGAAGCTTTAGAAGAGGCAGTCAGAAGCGCTGCCATTGCTAGGCTTTTTAATAAAGAGGCCTTTGATGAGCTGGAGGGCGCATTAAAAGAAACCCTTACTAAGGATGCAATTGCGTATCCGATGTTCTCCCGCGAGCATATCCAGGCAATCGTGGACCTGGTCAATAAGGACGAATTTATTGCTACCAAAGGGAAAGAGCTGGATCTGACCCTGAAATTGGCGGTCAAGCTCGACGGAACAGATAAGGCCTTTAGTTTTAACTTTGAAAAAGGCAGGATCGTGCGTTTGGACAATGACGCTGATGCCCCTTTTGTAATCTCCGGGCCTAAAGAAGTGTGGGAACAGGTATTTTTAGGCAGACTCGATTCCTTTGTCGCGGTTACGCAGGGCAAAATGAAGCTCGCCGGGCAATTAGGCCAGCTTTCCAAGTGGTATGTGCCTTTTACGCGCCTATTTTCTTTATTCAAGCAGGTGAAATTCAAATGAGCGGGCAGAAAAATAAAATAATCAATCCTTGCGACGGTACGGGTATAGCCGAGTTGCAGCTTGCTTCTCTTAATGAGGTAGGGGAGGCGATCGCAGGAGCCAGAGAAGCCTTTGATCATGGCCCCTGGCCGAGGCTTAGCCCTTCCCAGCGCAAAGAATACCTTTTAAGGATAGCTCAAGGCATATTGGAAAAGGCCGGAGAGCTGGCAGAGCTGGAATCGAAGAATACGGGTAAGCCGATCAAAGAATCGACCTTTATGGATATTCCGTCTAGCGCCAAGGCCTTTGAATTCATCGCGCAAAATTTTGAAAGATACCTAAACGATGAGACGCCGAAATTAGAAGTAGCGGCAGAGGCAAAATTGCTGCGCGAACCTTTGGGTGTGGTGGTATTGATCGTGCCTTGGAATTATCCTTTGTTGATCGCCTGCTGGAAAGCAGCTTCCGCATTGGCTGCGGGGAATACCGTGATCTTAAAACCTTCGAGCTTAACCCCTTTGACCGCTTTAGAGCTTGAAAAGATTATCAGGAATGCCGGCCTCCCCGACGGAGTATTCAGCGTGATCAATGCCGGAGGAGATGCGGTAGGCAAAGCGTTAGTCTCGGATAGGCGCGTGGATATGGTTTCTTTTACCGGGAGCAATGCCGTAGGAAAGAAAATATTGGAGTACTCTTCGCAAAATGTTAAGAAGATCATTATGGAATTGGGAGGAAAATCCGCCTCGATAGTCTTGGCTGACGCGGATATCGAGACCGCGGTCAACGGTTCCTTATGTTCGATATTCTTGAATCAGGGCCAAATGTGCACGGCGATGTCCCGTATCTTTGTGCAGGATAAAGTTTACGATAAATTCTTGAGCGATTTTGCGGCCAAGGCCAAAAAGATAAGGCTGGGAGATAGCCTTGACCACGAAACCCAGATGGGGCCGTTGATCTCTGAAGCGCAGCGCAAAAGGGTCATTGATTTTGTAACTAAAGCCAAGAAAGAAGGAGCGAGGCTGGTCTGCGGAGGGAAGATCCCGGAAGACGCGAAACTTAAAAGGGGTTTTTTCTTTGAACCTACGGTTTTTGCCGATGTAAAAAAAGATTCCGTTATTTTTAAGGAAGAGATTTTCGGGCCCGTTGTGATCATTAATAGATTTACTACGCCGGATGAAGCGGTAGAACTGGCAAATGCCTCGGATTTTGCTTTAGCTGCCTGCATCTGGGGTAAAGATGGAATAAAAGCCCAGGAATTGGCTAAAAAGGTCAACGCCGGAACCGTCTGGATCAATACTTACGGGATGTTTTACAATGAGCTTCCTTTCGGCGGTTTCAAGCAGAGCGGATTCGGCAAAGAATTGGGTAGAGAAGGGTTTCTGGAATATACGCGGCTTAAAAATATCATCGTCGATAAGTCGGAAGACGGGAAACCGCTGGTTAACTACTGGTATGGAGGCTAAATGAGAAGATTATTTCTGATTTTATGCGCCATGATGTTAGCAGTGCCGGCTTACGCGGACATCGTTTTTTATAAGGACGGGACAAAATCAATAGGAAGAATAATCAAAGAGAATAAAAGAGTGGTGATCATCAGGGAGATCGATGAGAGCGGGGCAAGCTGCGATACCGAATCCCCTCAATCGGAAATAATCAAGATCGTACGTGAGAGCGGAGAGGCCCAGAAGAAGCGGGTAGAAAAGATCAAAGAGGCGCGCAAAGTCGAAGGCCCGCCTAAGCCCACAAAACCGCCGAAGCCGGCGCCGACGCCTGCGCCCACGGTTAAACCCAAGCCCGTAGAAATTAAAAAAGCAGCTCCGAAGGTAAAGGCCCCTGTTGTTAAAGCTGCCCCCAAGCCTAAAGAGCCGGAAGTCAAGCCTGCAGTATCCCGGCCGATCATCTTCCCGGTAAAAACCTGCCCCTGCCGCGTAGATAAACGCGAGGATAGCAATATTTCTATCGATAATATACGCATGATGAGAAGAAAATTGACCATTATTGTCCCGAGGGGGACTAGTTTTGAGCAATTGAAGGCCATGTTCAGCTGTGTCGCGGATAAGGAGCGTTTAGAGTACGGAAACCTCGACGCTATCTGGATCACGGCTTACCGCGAAGGCGGGCGCCTGGATGGGCTTCCTTTGGCTTACGGGATATGGGCCCCGCTTAACGGTTGGGATGATTTCAATCACATAAAAGACAAATCCCTTTATCAGTGGGATTACCGCAGGGTCACAAAATGAAGGTCAGGGAAATTTTAGATAACCAGGCTAAGAATATACCTCAGAAGAGAGCTTTTATATTTAAAGGAGAGGCGGTAAGTTTTGCTCAACTCAAAGAGAGAGTTGAGAAACTTTGCGCAGGGCTCTCGCAGGCAGGGATCAGGAAAGGCGATAAGGTAGCTCTCTATCTTCCTAATTGGCCGGAGTATATTTACAGCTATCTGGCGATATGGTCGCTGGGCGCCGTTGCCGTGCCGCTGGATTTTATGCTTACCGAAGATGAGATCATCTCTTGTGTTGCGCATTCAGAAGCAAAAATGCTTATCGCCAAGCCTAAGGCCAACTTAAATCTGGAGCAGGTCAAACAAAAATGCCCGGATTTAAAGAGCATCGTCACTTGCAAAGATAAAATCGAAGGCGGGATCTTTTTCGATGAGCTTATGAATAAAGGGTCTGCCGGAGTAGTGAACGCGCAAATCTCCGATACTGATTACGCTATTATTTTTTATACCTCCGGGACTACCGGCAGGCCCAAAGGTGTTTTGATCAATTACCGGCAGCTGGACGCCCCGCCTAAATCCATGGATTTCTTCGTCGGAGGGATCAAACCCGACGACGTATCGCTTTGCGCGCTCCCCTTTTCGCATTTAGGGGGGCTTATCTATATTCAGAATTGCATTGCGCACGGCCTGACCTTTGTTTTGCTGGAGCGCTTTATCCCGGCTGAATTCTTAAAGAACATTGCGGAACATAAAGTAACGTGTTTCTGGATCGTGCCTTCGATGTATTACGCATTCTTGCAGTTAAAGGAATTTGAGACCTTTGATTTATCCAGATTGCGCTGGATAGTGACTTTTGGAGCCTCTAATTCTCCGGATGCCTTGCGCAGATTTATTCAGTTTTGCCCGAAGGCTAGTCTTTTAAACGGCTGGGGGCTAACTGAAACCAACGCCCCGACTACCGTCATTCCTATGGACTCCAAAAAATTGGAGAGCGTAGGCAGGCCGGCTCCCTGGATCGAAGTTAAGGTCTTCGGCGATAATGATTCCGGGGTTCCTTGCGGCGGGGTAGGCGAGGTAGCGGTAAAAAGCTGGGTAGTCACCGATGGATATTTCAAAGACCCGGAGCTGACCGCCGCAGCTTTACGCAAAGGCTGGTTTTTTACCGGTGATTTGGGGAAGATCGACAGCGAAGGGCTTCTTTATATCGTAGGTAGAAAAAAAGAGATGATCAAGGTCGGCGGAGAGATCGTCTTTGAGCCGGAGGTAGAGAGTGTCATACATAAGCATCCTCTGGTCGCCGAGGCTGCAGTGGTGGGGGTGGCGGATAAATTAAGAGGAGAGGTACCCAAGGCCTTCATAGTTTTAAAAGAGAATTCGGCTTTAAGCGAAGAAGATTTGCGGTTCTTTTTGCGCGAGCACCTCGCGCATTTTAAGATCCCGCATTATTTTGAATTTACAGACTCACTTCCCAAGAACCGCGTCGGTAAGATAGATAAAGAAACACTAAGAAAGCGCTAAATTATGGAGAGCATAACCGGATTTTCGTTAGGCGATTTGGAGCATATCCTGATCAGCTGGGGGGAGCAGGCGTTTAGGGCGGGTCAGATATTTTCCTGGATTTACAAGAAGAAGGCGGTGGATTTTTCCACCATGAGTGACCTTTCTGCGGGACTGCGCGCTAAATTAAAAGATAATTTTTCTTTATTCGTCATCAACCCGATAAAATCGGTAAAATCTAAAGACGGGACGGAAAAATTCCTTTTTGCCTTAAGCGACGGGGATTTGATCGAGTCGGTGATAATCCCGACGGATGACCGCGTCACTGCCTGCATATCTACCCAGGTAGGCTGCAAGTACAAGTGCTTGTTTTGCGCCAGCGGCATCAGCGGTTTCAGGCGTAATTTAACCAGCGCCGAAATAATCCAGCAGATGCTTTTTCTGAACAACCGCAAGAAGATAACGCATATCGTGTTTATGGGGACCGGCGAGCCGCTGGATAATTATGACGCGGTCTTAAAGTCTATCCGCATTATTAATTCCAAAGAGTCGCTTAATATCGGCGCGCGGCGCATCACCATATCGACCAGCGGTGTGGCTCCGGCGATAAGAAAACTCATCGGCGAAGACCTGCAATTCGAGTTATCCGTCTCCCTGCACAGCGCGGATGACGCGGTGCGTTCAAAGTTAATGCCTATAAATAAGATCTATCCGTTGAATGTTTTGATCACGGCGTGCAACGAATATATCAGGAAGACCGGGCGCCAGATAACCTTTGAATATGTCCTGATCAAGAACACGAATTCGGATATACATAGTTGTCAGAAACTAGTGGCCCTGATCAAGGACCTGCGGCTGGTCAAGGTGAACCTTATCCCGGCAAATATCGTCAAGGAGTGCCGGATAGAGCCGCCCGGAAAAGTCGAGATCCAGATGTTCAGAAATCATCTCTCTAAGCATAAGATCCCCGCTACTCTAAGGAAATCCCGCGGCGAGGATATCGAAGCTGCCTGCGGCCAGTTGAGGTTAAGCCATGAAAAGAAATAAGCTGCTAATTTTAGCGTTCTTGGGCTTGTGCGTTTTCGGGCTGACCGGCTGCGCAAAAAGAGAAATAAAGAATATCAATTCTAAGGGAACGAGTATTATTTGTTTCGGGGATAGCATCACTTTCGGTTACGGCGCCAATCCCGGAGAGGATTTTCCCACGCAATTAGGGAAGCTTTTGGGAAGAGAAGTGATCAACGCCGGAGTCAGCGGCGATACCTCCACCGAGGGGATGCTTAGGCTGGATAAAGAAGTCTTAGAGCGCGATCCGCTTTTGGTTTTGATAGAATTCGGCGGGAATGATTTTATAAAAAAGGTCTCAAGAGAAGCCACGATCAAAAACACCAGGGAGTTTATCAGAAGGATTCAAGCCCGGGGTGCTATGGTGGCTATCGTGGATATCAGCGCGGGCCTGTTTTTAAGGGATTACCGCCTGCTTTTTGCCAAAATCGCCAGGGAAGAGGGTTGTATTTTTATCCCCGCGGTCCTGACTAAATTGATCACCAACCCCAGCATGAAGAGCGATTTTCTGCATCCTAATGCCGCGGGTTACAAGATCGTCGCCCAGCGCATTGCCGAGGCGATCCGGCCTTTTCTTAGCCAAAACGCAAAGACTCGCGCCCTTGACAACTTACCTATATAGGGTATACTTATAGCAATGTCGGCAGGTGCAGCTGGAGGGCTGGATTTGCCGTTAAAATGAACCGAATTGCCACGGAAATTTAGGGGTTAATTCGGTTTTTTATTTATGATGATAAAAAAGAAGATACTATCCTTAATCATTCTGTTGAGTTTTGTCTTTCAGCAGGCAGGATTTGCCCAGGTGGCCGGCCAGATAAATATCTCCGGATTCTTGCAGGGCCTGGGTGCGCCGGCCGTGGCGGATAAATTCCGCCCGCTGCACATGCGTTATTTTTCCTACGATACCTCAACCGACCAGTTCTCGCTTATTGTAGACAAAGGGGATTTAAAAAATAAAGCCGATCAGGAGCTGGAGGGTGATAGCGAAGAGCTGCTGAAGTATTTTCTTATCGGCATAACCCTTCCGGATTCCGCATTCTGGGTAAACTTAAGGCCGGATGCCCCTCAACAGATCATTGACCCGGAATTATCCCGCACCGACGTAGGAAAAATACTTTTAGAAGCAGACCTGCAGTTAAAAAAAGACACGGCTAACCTGACTTCCCCCGCAACCCCCGAAGGAAAAGATTACTGGGAGAAGCTCTATAAAAAGGCAGGCGAGATCTTCGGCACCGAGAATATCACTATTCCTACGCTTACCCGGCCCTGGATAGTCCCCGGAGAAGTGATCATCCGCGAATCAACCGATTCCGCTTACGTTTATAAAGCCAGCTTGAAAGTAATGCTGGAACAGGATCATCTTAAAGGTTCCGCGGTTTATAATTTCAAAGACGAGCGCATGAAGCAGCTGAATGATTACGCCTCGGAGATCATCCGCGAAACAATACTCCCTAAACTTACCAAAGAGGTAAATCTTTCTAAGAAATACGCGCCTTTACGCCAGGTATTTTATTCTCTTGTCTTAGCGCGCTGGTTTAAGGCCCGCTTTGCGGGTAAACCGGGAGTTTATCCCGGACTCATTGATTGCAGAAACCTCACCGGCCTTACTTCTAAAGAAAGCTGGTCCGTGAGTACTTATTTTGAGGCCTATAAGAAATCCTTTAATGACGGCGAATATAATATCAAAGAGCCGGCATATACCCTCTCCGGCCAGAGTATCAGGAGTTATTTCAGCGGTGGGATCGCCCTTGGGCCGGGAAATATGAATTTATCCGCTTCTTCTCCTTTGAATACAGGTATATCTGCGTTCAGAGCCCGTGATAATCTACCCTTGCACCCTTCTTTTCTAACCCTGACAGGCGTGGGGGGAGCGGCGTTCCCGCGAACGCACCTTGAAACAATAGCAGAAGGTTTAAATAGGCACCCTAAGCCGGATGAGGAGGGGCCTCCGTATCTTATGCCGCAACTCCAGGGTAATATAGAAAGAATAGTGGGGGGGCCGCATAATATCGGGGTCTTTGGAAAAAAAGATTTACAGCAAATGGCTAAAGATTTAAAGGTCACCGATTCAGGCTTGGTTATTGTTCTGCAAGAGGTCAATAATGACTACCGTATTCCTATATTAGTTAGTGTCGGGAGGGGCCATGTAGAGATCGCTACAGGGGTTTTGCATAAGGAGGAAAATAAGCGTGATCCGAGCCTAAAAAGAAAATTACGACAACTCATGGGTTTATCCGCCTCTTCGCCGGTAAAAAATCTTGTTGGTTTAGAAGCATTTCTTCGTAAACAGTTTGACTCCAGCAGCTTGTCACTCGATAAGGCACTGCTTAAAAGATTGATTTCTACTACTGGTTTAACTCCTGGCCGGTTTTGCGACTGGCTTTCTCAACTTGCAGTTTCGCCAACATCTAACATTAGACTTGAATTTCCGCTTGACCCGCTTCCCGAAAGAGAAATAATAATGCGGCTTTCATTTTTTTCAAAAGAAAAATTTACTCCGGGAATGCAGGAAGCCATATTGAAAGAGCTGCGTAATTTCTTGGAATTGCCTGAGTTGAAGCCTGGCGCTGCTGCTTCGCCGGTTGCTATGACAATAGTACAAAAGAAACTTTTAGAGGTCTTAGATGCTTCTCTTGGCCAGAAAGAAGAAGACATATTCAGCTTGGAAGATATAGCGAAATACCTTATAAGTAAGTCGGCTGGATTGGGAGTTACAATAGATAATGCGCAGGTATGCCGGGATCTATCCAAAGTTGCGAGCTATCCAAGCAATAATTTGTTCGTCGCTACAACTACAGACCCCTCCGATTATCACGTTACTTTGAAACGCTCATATTTTAAGACAACACCGGGTCTTGTGGCAGGGATTAAAGGCGAACCGGCTATGGTCGAACAATACCGGTTGGCTCTTGAAAACGCCTTGCGCGCGAAATTACACTTGCCGCCGGAGGCTACGGTTGTCTCGGCAGCGCCGCCGATCGAAACGCAAGCAACGGCAAAAGTCACGCTGTCAGCTTCAAAATTCAGCGCATCTGAATTTGTAGATGGTAAGTCGCGTAAGATTGCTGATGTTCTTGTGGCGAAACAAGCCACCCTTGAAGAGTTCGCTCAGTGGTTGGCCTATGTTGATAAAAACGAGCTTCATTGGCATGTTATCCTGGACACGGGCACAGGACAGTTTCATCTTGTTCCGGTTGCTAGTATGGTCCTGGCACTTAGAAGGATGAAGGATGCGGTGAGAGCGCCGTCTGTATCTGAGGCAGCCCGGTATCAAGCCCATCTCGCTACTTTAAAAGCCTGGCAGAAGATGAGTCATTTTGACAACCCTACAACAAAAGCCTCTTCCCCAACGCCGATGGAAGCTCCCGGCGGCATTGATTTTAGAACAATGAATATTAT